>NZ_JAUNLM010000068.1 GCF_030532265.1 Clostridium sp.
TGCCTCTTTTATATGAATCAAGACAACATAGACGTAAAGGAAGAGAATCTCTAGACTGTGCATTAGCACTTCAAGAACTTGAAAGATTAGGTGTAGATGAAATTATAACTTTTGATGTTCATGATCCTAATGTACAAAATGCAGTTCCTTTATTATCATTTGAAAATATATATCCAACTTATGATATAGTTAAATCACTTGTAAGTAATGAAAAAACTTTAGAGCTTCATAGTGAAAATTTACTTGTAATAAGTCCTGATACTGGAGCTATGGATAGAGCTATTTATTATTCAAGTGTATTAGGAGTAGATGTAGGTTTATTCTATAAGAGAAGAGACCATTCATTAATAGTTAATGGAAAAAATCCTATAGTTAAACATGAATATATGGGTAGAGATGTTGAAGGAAAAGATGTATTAATAGTTGATGATATGATAGCATCAGGAGAATCAGTTCTTGATATAGCATCAGAGCTTAAAAAGAGAAATGCAAGAAATGTATATGTAGCAACAACATTTGCATTCTTTACAGAAGGACTTGAAAAGTTTACTGATTTCTATGAAAGAGGAATAATAAGCAAAGTTTACTCAACTAATTTAACATATGTTCCACAAGAATTAAGAGATTCTAAGTGGTTCCAAGCTGTAGACCTTTCAGAATTCTTAGCAAGAATTATAAATAGATTAAATCATGGAAAATCAATAGCTAAATATATGGATGCAACTGAAATAATACGTGATTTATTGGATTAGTTTAAATATAAATTAAAATAAAACTACTATAATTTTTAAAATTATAGTAGTTTTATTTTGTTTAAGGTAATATTTTAGTATGGAAAAATACAAATATTAAAATATAGCATTACTTAAATAATGTAAAAATATTAACATAATAATAGGAATGAGAGTAATAACTTATTATATATATTTATTAGAAGATTGAGGAATATGTAAATGAAATATATATTTATAATCTAATGTTATAAATTATATTGGAAGAAAACTTAAATAAAATACAACTAAAATATTTAAAAAATTATAATTTATTAAGATAAAATGAACATAAATTTAAATATAAAATAGGAGCTTAAAATTTAAGCTCCTAATAAATACTAAGCTTTTGCCTTAAATTCATTAGAACATTTTTTACATGTAACAATAACATTTTTATGAATTCTAGGTAAGCGAAGCTTTTGTCCACATCTAGGACAGGAAATTATTTTGAATTTTCTTTTTTGATTTAATTTATATTTAAGCATATTAAAAGCTTGAGGTATATAATCTAGTGTAATCCTAGGTAAATTATAAGGAATACTTTTATTAAATTTACTAAGTATTTTATTTATTATAGAAAGAAATTTATTTAATTCATTTGTTCTTTTAAATATATTTTTTGAAAAAGTTCTATAAATTACAAATATATTTAAAATTAAACCTAAAAAATTAGTATAGTAATTAAATCCAAGAAAAAAACTTATAATAAGTAGAAAGATTGATAACAAATCAATACCATATGCACCATAAAATATATTCATATATATTCTCCTTTTATATAAAATTATAATATGTTCAATTTATAATAGGTATTTTAACATATTATAATAAAATTTGTAATAATTATTTAAATACAAAGAAAAAGCTATTAGTTAATTAAATCTAATGGCTTTTTTGTATTATTTTTTATTCTAAATTTTTATATTTAAAAGAATATTTTGTATTTAAAATATATGATTATTTTAAAATCTTCATAAAATCTACAAAATTCAAATTTAAAATTAAATCATAATTTTAGTGAAGGGATTGGTGTTTTGAATAAATTTAAATTAATATCAATACTTATATTTATATTTTTTACAGGAATTTTTGTTGGAATAAAAGCAAACTTTTATTTAGGACAAAATGAAAAAAAGAAAGAAGTAAAAGAAAATTCAATTTATGAAAGAATTAAAGCAGAGGGAAATATAATAAATAAAAGTTTTAAAAATGATAAATTAGACCCTTTAATAACTATTGCTGAAAAACAAAGTAATTTTAATATTAAATTAGATGGAATAAAAAAAGATGAGAAGGTTGTTTTAATAAATACGTATACTGGAGAAAAAGTAGAGTTTAATACTGATGGAGAAGGAATTTTTTCAGTTGATACAAGTCTTGAAACGGGGAAGGATTATGGAATTCTTATGAATAATAAATTAATTGGTTCTATAAAGATTATAGATAGTTTTAAAAATATTAATATAGAAGAAGTTTATAATCAAAGCTTAAAATCAATTAGTTGTGGCCTTTAGGAGGGAGTATATGAATTATATAATATTATTTTTAGAAGGAATAATAACCTTTATTTCACCTTGTATATTACCTATGGTACCTATATATATTTCATATTTTATGGGAAGTAATACTGATAACGGAAATAATAAAAACAAAGGATTTATAAATTCTTTAGCTTTTGTAATTGGATTTGCATTTATATTTACTTTATTAGGTGGGATGGCTGGTAAGTTTGGAAATTTAATTAATGAATATATAAATATTTTTAATATAATATCTGGAATATTATTGATAATATTTGGACTAAATTATATAGGAATATTAAAAGTTAATATTCTTCAAAGAACTTTTAGAATAAATAATGTACTAAAAAGCAATTCGATAATTTCATCACTATTATTTGGTTTTGTATTTGGAGTTGGTTGGACTCCATGTGTTGGACCATTTTTGGGGTCAGCAATGATGTTTGCAGCAAATTCAAGTCATACATTACAAGGAGTTAGTATGCTTTTAGTATATAGTTTAGGTCTTGGAATTCCATTTATATTATCAGCATTATTAATTGATACTTTAAAAAGCACATTTAATTTTATAAAAAGAAATTATAAAGTTATAAATAGAATTTCTGGAACAATACTAATTATTATAGGAGTCTTAATGATGACTGGATACTTAAATAAGGTATTAGCATTATTAACATTTTAAGGAGGAAGTTTTTTTGAGTAATAAAAGTAGGCTTATATATATAGTTTTGACTCTTTTTATATTAATTATAGGTAGTTTTATAGGTTATAAATATTTATCTAAAAGTTATGAAAGTACTCAAGAAGGAAAACAATTTGTAGAAAGTGGATTTACAGAAAAAGTTAAAGAAGAAACAGTAGAAAAGGCTCCAAATTTTATTGCTTTTGATAAAGATGGAAAAGAAGTGAGGCTTTCAGATTTTAAAGGTAAAAAAGCTGTTGTTGTTAATTTTTGGGCGAGTTGGTGTCCCCCATGTAAAGCAGAAATGCCATATTTTAATAATGCAGCAAAGAAATATAAAAATAATGATTTAGAAATATTAATGGTTAATCTTACAGATGGAATGAGGGAAACTAAGGATAAAGCTCTTGAGTATGTAAAAAAAGAGGGTTATAATATGAGCATATTGTTTGATGAACAGTTAAATGGCGTATCAGCTTATAATGTTCAAGCATTACCAAGAACATTATTTATAGATAAAAGTGGAAATATACAAAATGATTATACAGGTCTTATAACACAAGAAATACTTAATGATAATATAGAAACTATTATAAGTTAATCATAAATAATAAAAGTCAGTGCTAACTTTTAGTAGTGCTGATTTTTTTATTTTAAAAATATAATTTAAAAGGTGATTTTATGAATAAAAATAAAATACTTGTTGTTGATGATGAAATTAAAATAGTTGAAGTAGTAAAAGCTTATCTTGAAAAAGATAATTATGAAGTTTTTATAGCTACTGATGGGAAAAGTGCATTAAAAAGTTATGATGATAATAAACAAGATTTAATAATTTTAGACTTAATGTTACCAGATATTACTGGGGAGGAAGTATGTAAAATATTAAGGGAGAAATCAGATGTTCCAATAATAATGCTTACTGCAAAAGTTGATGAAGAAAATATATTAAATGGATTTAATATTGGAACTGATGATTATGTTATTAAGCCTTTTAGTCCAAAACAGCTTATAGCTAGAGTAAATGCAATAATAAAAAGAGTTAAGAATAATAAATCAAAGTTATCATTTAATAATGGAGATTTGATAATTGATAAAGATAGTTATGAAGTATTTAAAAATAATAATCTAATAACTCTTACTCCATCAGAATATAAAATACTTCTTCAATTAGCTGAAAATAAAAATAAAGTTTTTACGAGAGGGGATATTATAAGTAAAACTATGGAAGATGACAGTTTTGTTTATGATAGAATAGTTGATTCTCATATTAAAAATATAAGAGCAAAAATAGAAGATGATAATAAAAAACCAAAATATATTTTAACTGTACATGGAATTGGATATAAGTTTGGTGGTGATTAAATTTTGAATAAATTAAAATATAGATTTACATTAATATTTATAGCGTTTTCTTTGATTTTAGTTTTTATGATTAGTATAATTGCTAATATTTTCATAAAGAAAAATTTTAATAGTTACATAGAAGATAGTATAAATGAAAAAAAGTCAGAGATTATTTCAAATATAACAAGTTCATATAAAAAAGGGAGTTTTAATAAAGAAAATATAAAAACTATTGGTCTAAATGCTGCAAAACAAGGTTTTATAATAAAACTCATAGATAATAATAAAAATGTAATATGGGATGCAAGAAAAGTAAATAAGCTTCTTTGTGAATCAGTTTTAGAAAAAAATAAAGAAAATACAAATAAAATAAATCCTAATATAAATGGTGAGAATACTATAGAAAAAATAATTATAAAACATAATAAACAATCTTTAGGAATTTTACAAATAGAATATATAGGGCCATTTTATTATAATGATTCAGATTTAATCTTTTTTAATACATTAAACAATGTTTTAATTGGTATTTTAATATTAGCAATAATTTTTTCTGTAATTATTGGAATACTTCTGTCACATACAATAAGTAAACCTATAATAAAAGTTATAGATGCTACCAAACTAATTTCAGAAGGAGAATATTCAAAAAAGATTATTTGTAAAAATAAAATTCAAGAAATAAATTCAATGGTTAATTCAATAAATAAATTAGCATATAAATTAAGTGAAGAAGATAAGCTTAGAAAAATATTAACTAAAGATATATCACATGAATTAAGAACACCATTAACTACAATACAAGTACAAGTTGAGGCTTTAATTGATGGTATTTTAGAGCCAACAGAAGAAAGGCTTAAAAGTATTTATGAAGAAATCCAAAGGCTAAATAGATTAGTTAAATCTTTAGAGAATTTATGTAAATATGAAAGTGATTTAATAAAGTTAAATAAAGAAAAAATTAATATAAAAGAACTTATAGAAAATTTATGTATAAATTTTGAAAAGCAAATTTTAGACAAAAATATAAGTTTAAAATTAAACTTAGAGAATAATTTTATAAATGCTGATAAAGATAAATTTAGTCAAGCTATAATAAATATACTATCAAATAGTATAAAATATACAAATGATTACGGTCATATAAATATATCATCTTATGAAGAAAATAATTATGTTTATATATCAATAAAAGATGATGGTATTGGTATAAGAAATGATGACTTAAAATATATATTTGAAAGGTTTTATAGAGTTGATAAATCAAGAAATAGTAAAACTGGTGGGGTTGGAGTTGGATTAACTATAGCAAGAAGTATAATGGAAGCTCATGATGGAGATATAAAGGTTATTAGTAAGTTTAATAAAGGAAGTGAATTTATATTAACTCTTAAAAAGGATAAGTGTTTTTAAAAGTTGAAATGACTAGATAAAAATAGTATCATAATCATATAATGGAAAATAGTGAGTTAATATACATAAGTTTATTAACAATTTTAAATTGTATTAATTAAATTTAGAAATTAATATAAATTATTTTTTAAGAGGAGTATATTTGTTTAATCTCCTCTTATTCTTTATAAAAAGGGAGGAGAGATTATAATGAATGGATCAAAAATAAAATATTTTAATAATTATGGAAGTAGTGAAAAAGATATAAAAGAATCAACTACCCTTTTAAATAGTGTAAAAGAGATAGGATATTTTAAAGGAGAAAATAATAAAGATATTTATTATGAAAAATATATTTTACCAGATGAAAAAGGAAAAATAGTAATAAGTCACGGATTTACAGAATTCTTAGGTAAATATGAAGAGATAATTTATTATTTCTTAAAAAATGGATATTCTGTTTTTGGTCTTGAACATAGAGGTCATGGGAGATCAGGATGTTTTGGTAAAATTGATAAAACTCAAGTAACTGTAGAAAAATTTGATTATTATATTGAGGATTTAAAGAAATTTCTTGATGAAATAGTTAAAGGAAGTCCAGAAAATACATATTTATATGCTCATTCAATGGGTGGGGCTATAGGTTGTATATTTCTTGAAAGATATAATGGATACTTTAAAAAGGCTATATTAAGTACTCCTATGTTTAAAATAAAAACAGGAAAAATATCTAATAAGCTAGCAAAATTAATATCTGGAACTATGGTTAGGGTTGGAAAAGGTGAAGACTTTATATTTGGACAAAAATGTTTCGATGAAAAGTTTGATTTAGAATCAGCAGCAACTTCAAATGAACACAGATATAGAAATTATCATAATAAATTAATAGAAAATGCAGAGCTTAGAAGAGGCGGGGGTTCATTTACATGGTTAAGTGAATCTATTAAAGCAACTGAATATTTAATAGATAGAGAGAATATTTCAAATATAGATGTTCCAATATTACTTTTTCAAGCTGGGAGAGATGATTTTGTAGAGGCTGAAGGTCATAATAAGTTTAATGAATTATGTAAAAATTGTAATTTAGTTAGATTTGATAATGGTAAACATGAATTATATTTAGAAATGGACGAGATATTGCACGAGTATTTAGATATTATATTTAATTTTATAGGATAATGTATTAAAGAGAAATTTGGGGAATAGTCAATTGGATTTTTTGAAAATTAAATGATAAAGTTAATATATAGATAAAACCGCACACTTATTTTAGTGTGCGGTTTTATCATATAATTTATATAGGAGGGATTAAATATGAAAACAAATTATCATACTCATAATTATAGATGTAATCATGCAGTTGGAACAATTAAAGAATATGTAGAAGAAGCTATTAAAGAAGGATATGATGTTATTGGATTATCAGATCATTTACCGCACCCTGGAAAAAATATAGATAACGAAAATAGGATGAAATATGAAGACCTTCCAGAATATTTTAAAGAAATTGATAAAGTAAAAGAAATGTACGGTGATAAAATAGAAATAAAAAAGGGAATTGAGTGTGAGTATTTTCCAGATTTTTTATGGCTTTATGATGAATTAAAAGAAAAATTTAAGGTAGATTACTTAATACTTGGAGCACATTTTTTTCCATACAACGGAAAATGGTTTTACATAGGTAGTTATTTAACACCGGATAGTTTAGAAAAGTATGTTGATTTTGTATTAGAGTCAATGGAAAGTGGACTATTTGCATACATAGCTCACCCAGATTTATTTGGAAGTGGATATAGAGACTGGGATGAGCATTCAATAAAGGCGTCAAGGAGAATACTAAAAAAAGCAGAAGAACTTGATATGCCTATAGAGATAAACATAAATGGATTTAAAAAAAGAAAAATAAAATATAATAATGGTGAAAGATATATGTATCCAATAAGAGAATTTTGGGAACTTTCCAAAGAATATAATGTAAAGAGAATAATAGGTGTAGATGCACATAAACCTGAAGACATGAGAGATTTTAAAATAGCTGTAGATTTTGCAAATGAATTAGGATTAAAAATAATTGATAAAATAGAATTAAATAAATAATAAAATATAGAGTAGATATTTTTATCTACTCTATATTTTATTAAATTTTATTTTTTATTTAAATATTCTTCTAAAGTTATATTTTGGCTATTTATTTCTTTAGCAACATCTTTACCAACGTATCTTAAATGCCATGGCTCGTAATTATATCCAGTTATATTTTCCTTTCCTTTAGGATATCTTAAAATAAAACCAAATTTAGTCATATTATCTTTTAACCATTTGAAGGTTTTGGTATTTTCAAAACCGTCATTTAAGTTACTATATTCATTTGATAATACATCAACAGCAAGTCCGGTTTGATGTTCGCTATGACCAGGCTTGGCTACATATTTTTCTGCATGTTCAATTCCATTTCTTTCTTTACTACTATTAAATACTGATACTTGGTAATCATAAGATCTATAACCTGATATACCTTTAAGTATTATTCCATCTTTAGCAGCAGCTAAAAACATATTTTCAAGAGCATTAGCCGCATCTTTTCTAAGTGGTTGTTTCATACTAAGAGAATAATTATTGTAAGTAGCTTTAGGCATTACAAGGTCAGAAGGCTTATATGAACTATCTATAGAATATTTTTTGTTTACTAATAAAATATTAGCTACAGATGAGGATGTCTTTATATCTTTTTTCTTTGACTCTGTTTTATTATTTTGTGTTATTTCAGTTTTTGGGGGTTTTATTATCTCTGGAGTTTCATTATTTTTATTTATGTTATTTTTATAAATATATCCACTTATTAAAGTTGTTAATCCAAGAGTTATAAAAAATATTAATATTAGAATTATAAATTTATTTCTTTTTTTATATCTTTTTCTTCTCATAAATGTTCAATCCTTACTGTTTATATTTTTCACAAAGAGAAATTTAATAAAGTTTATATAATATTAAGTTAAAATCAATAAACAGTTAAATTTTTCTAAATCCATATCTTATTTTATATTATAGCACTTAATAATAAAAGTATTTTTATCATTTAAAAAATATTTT
>NZ_JAUNLM010000069.1 GCF_030532265.1 Clostridium sp.
TTTTATAAATATTGTAACATAATTTAGTTAATTTAATAAAAAATAACATTTTATTGAATTAAAATAAAAAAAGCCCCTTTTTATAAGGAGCTTTTCATTTCATTATATTCTTCTAAAGTTATATTTCCATATGTTTTAAGAGCCTCCAAAAGCTCATCTTCATGAAGTATTGAAATAAGCTTAAGTTCTTCATCTAATATATAAAAAGTATTAAACTTATTCCTATCTACTAATCTCATTAAATCTAACAATCCATTTTTATAAAAAACAGATATGGATTTATTCTCCATAAAATCATATTTTTCAAGCCTTCTTCTTTTTTTTATAATATCCCCCATAACAATATACATTGTCCACTTTTTTTCTAAGACAGTAGAATAAATTATTAATAATAATATGAAAAGTATGCTTATGTTTATTTTATTTACAAATATTAAAGTTAAAAATAATCCTAGCAAAATACATGATACTATATAACTTATTGTTGAAGTTATTTTCTTTCCCTTTAAATAAGAACTTTTATTTGATATTATAATTTCTAATATTCTTGCACCATCTAAAGGATAAGCTGGTATTAAATTAAATATACAAAGCCACATATTAATTCCAGATACAACTTCAAATATTTGTATATTTGTAAGCTTATATAATATATACATTATTATAGAAATAATTAAATTTGACATTGGTCCACTTAAATAAAGTAATACTTTATCTTTATCTATCAAATCATCTAAATCTGATAATTGTGCATTTGCACCTGTTAAACTAAATTTAATATTATAAAGTTTGCATCCTAATTTATTTCCTACTAATATATGTGTAAATTCATGTATTAAAATTGAAACAACTGCAACTAAAGTTTTACTTTCAAAACTAATGGCAAGTAATAAAACTATAACCTCTATAATCATTAAAGTATATGATCTTTTCATATTATCTTTAATCATACCTAAACTTACGCATTATCCTCTATAAATTTAATATAGTCTTGTGCATTTTTTAATTTTCCCATATAACTTACCTTAAATTTTATTTCATAATTTTTATCTGAAACTTTAGTGTTGCTTCCTATACATTCTCCAACTTCTATTTTATCTTTTTCTTTAACTAAAGGCTTAGTTATATTTTCATAATATGTTTCATATCCATTTTTATGATCTATAATTATATTTGCTTTTTCTCCACTTAATTCAACCTTTTTAACTTCTCCATCTAAGGCTGCAAATACATCTTTCTTTGTATTGTTTTTTATTATTATACCGTCTTTATAACTTTCTATATTACCTATTAAAGGAGGTATAAAACTTATTTTTTTATTATCTTCATTATAAACAACTACATCTTCTAACTTATCTTTTATTTTATTAAAAACTTCAACAGTTTCTAGTTCTTTAAAATTTTGATTATAAGAAATAACCGCTTTAGCCTTTGAGTATATTTTATTAATTTCAGTATTTGGTAAATATTTAAATGCCGAAATTAAACATACTAATGAAATTGCTCCAACACTTTGAATTGTTATAACCTTTAATGTACCACCTTTATTTTTTTTATAATTATAATTTCTTCCTGAATAGCTATAGTTACTTCTATTTCTGCCTTTTGACCTTATACTTTCCACATCATAACTATAATCATTTCCTATATCTTCATTCTCAATCCCATTATAATATCTTCTATATAATTCTCTGTAATCTCCCATTTTTATATCTCCTATATTGCTATATATTTAATTATATTTATGAGATATAAAATTTATGAAACTTCTATAATTTCATCAAATTATAAACTATTCTTTTATAAATTCACTTAAATTTTCTTTCGTTACTTTCATATGGCCCTCTCTTGTATATTTCCTATTTAGTATTTTTGAATCTCTATTTAAAACTAATTCTAAAGCTATATTTAATATACCTTCCCCTTGCTTTTTTGCATCACTTAATACAGTTCCTGTCATATTACCTTTCTTAATTTCTTGCAAAGCATCATCTATTCCATCAACACCTACAACTATAGGAAATCTTTTAAAATTAGATTTCTTCATTGCATCAATTGCACCTAATGCCATTTCATCATTATTGCAAAAAACTACTTCTATATTTTTATATTTATCTATCCATTCTCCCATTTTCTTCATTCCAAGTTCTCTACTCCAATTAGCTACATCACTATCTAATTTTTCTACTTTAACACCTTTATCTTTTAATCTATTTATGCAATATTCCGTTCTTATTGTACTATCTTGATGTCCCGCTTCTCCTTCAAGCATTAAATATTGTATTTTCCCATCACCATTTTTATCTACTTTCCTACAATTTTTCTTATAAATATCAAGAACTATATCAGCTTGCATTATTCCTGATTGTTCTGCCTTTGCACCAACATAATAAATTTTATCCCACATATTCATATCTTCTTCTACAGGTTCTCTATTAAAAAATATTACAGGAATATTAGCTGTTTTTGCTTTATTTATTATAGATGAAGCGGATCTTCTATCAACTAAATTTATACAAAGAACATCTACTCCTTCTGCTATAAATTCATCTACTTGCTCATTTTGGTTATATTGATTTCTCCCCGCATCAACTACCGTTAAATCAAATTTCAAATTATTTATATCTTCTTTTTTACTTAACCCATCTTCTAAACTCTCAATTATTTTTGATATAAATATATCTGACTTTTCATATATACTTACTCCAAACTTTATTTCATTTAACTTATTATTTGAAATTGAAGACTTTTCATTGCATCCCATTAAAGCACTAGAAAAAGCAATTGATGAAACTATTAACAATAAACTTTTTAACCCTTTTTTCATACCAACCTCCACAAAAACTTATTTAACCAATAAAAGGAAAAATCAATTTCTGATTCTTTTCCGAATACATATTCCTCTTATTTATTACTAAGAAATCTATCTTTGCTTCTTTTCTATTTTTGCGTGTATTTCTAACTTTATCTGTTGCAATCTCCACTGCTAAATATCCTGCATTAAAATCATTTTTTATTATGGCTGCATCTATTATTTCATTTTCAACATAGCTTAATATTTTATCACTTCTTCCAACTCCGTATATTTCAACATCTTTATTCTTATTTTTAATATAATACTTATCCTCTTTAATTTTCGATATTATCTCTAAAATATCTGAACTAAAAGATACTAATACATCTACATTATTATCTTTTATTTGACTTCCTATTTGTTTATAATAACTTTCCTTACTACCATTAATTCTTAAATCTATACATTTGTTTTTGCTATATTTAATTTCATCCATAAATCCAGACTTAATTTCATATAAACTACTACAATTAATATCTTTTTCAACAATCCCTATAATGCTTCTAGTATTTCCATTTTTAATTATTTCCTCTGCTAAAGCTTTACCAATACTATAATTATCCACTGAAATATTAGACATTTTTTTATTAGATTCAACCTTAGAATCCATCAATATAATAGGGACAATTTTATTTGCTTCTTCTATATCCTTCGAAAGTTCTTTATAATCTATAGGTGATATTATTATAAAATCTGCACCATTTTTTATTTCTTTTCTTAATAAATTCCTTTGATTTTCTATTTTATTCTCATCAGTTAAAACGCATACGTTAACTTTAGCTTTCATATCTTTTTCAGCTTGCTCAATTCCCTGAGTTATAAATTTTAAATTTTCACTCTTATCTTCCATACTTATATATGATATTTTTAAAATTTTATCATTATCGTTCATTCCAATTAAATAATTTAAAATTAGTGTAGAGAATATAATAAATAATGTTAATAAAAATATAACTAACCTTTTTTTATTAATTTTCATCATCTTTAAATTCCTCTCTTTTTTCATAACTTTTATAATCTATAATTGGAATATTTATTCTTATAGTTGTTCCTTCATCAGGTTCACTAAATATCTCCAAGCCATATTCCTTACCAAAATATAGCTTTAATCTTTCATTTACATTTCTTAATCCAACTCCTGACCCTTTTCCTTTTCTTTTTTTATCTCCTTTAAGTAATGTCTTAACTATTTCCTCTGGCATTCCAAGTCCATTGTCTATTACATCTATGCTTATATTTTCATTATTTTTATAAGCCTTAACTAAAATTTCACCATCTCCATCCATAAACTCCATACCATGATATATTGCATTTTCAACTAAAGGTTGTACTATAAGCTTTATACTTGCACAATCTAATATCTCCTCATCTACTTCAATTCTATAATTAAATTTGTTCTTATAACGTATATTTTGTATCGTTAAATAATTTTCAACATGTAAAAGTTCATCTCTTAAAGTTATAATATTTCTTCCTTTACTTAAACTTATTCTAAAAAATCTTGCTAAGGCTGTAACCATAGTAGTTGCACCATCATATCTTTCACTTTCTATCATCCAAACTATAGAATCTAAAGTATTATATAAAAAATGAGGATTTATTTGAGCTTGAAGTGCATCCAGTTCTGTTTTCCTTTTAATTTCTTGTTCCTTTACAATATTTTTCATAAGTAAATCCATCTGTTCAACCATAGAATTTATAGCTTTTCCAAGATGCTTTACCTCATAAGAACCTATTTCAGTTGAAAAGTCAATATTTCTAACTCCTTCTTCAAACTTCTTAACTTTTCTTTCAAGTCTTATTATAGGATTAGTAATACGTGATGATACTACTATATTTATAATAGTTAAAACTAATATTCCAAAGAAAAGTATAAATATAGTAAATATCTTCATATGACTATAACTATCTATAATATCAGTAACAGGAGTAACTGCAACTATCTTCCATCCAGTATATCCAACAGTTTTTACGGTAACTAATCTATTTTCACCATTAAACTTTTCTTTTATAGTTCCATCTTCATATTTTTTTGCTATATTATTATTTTCATTTATTAAATCTGAATATATAAGTTGTTGCCTAGGATGATATATAATCTCTCCTTTTCCATTCATAAGATAAACATATCCAGATTTACTAATATCAATATTTTTAAATATTTGTTCAATACCACTAAAGTTCATATCAACAAGAAGAACTCCCTGACTTATTTCACCATCAAAATTTAATTCTACTGCCCTACTTAAAGATACAACCCATCTATATTTATTACTTGAATCAATAAATATATTTTGAACATGTGGAGTTGAAAAATGTAAATTTTCTTTTTTGTTTATAGCATTTATAAACCAATCTTCTTGTCTTGTATCTACTGTATTTTTTACTTCCTTTAAAGGATATCCGTTTATTACTTCTCCATACTTTGAAAAAAGCGTTATACTTACAAGAAAATCTTTATTTGTTTCATATATTAAATTCATTTCTTTATCTATATTATCTACATTTAAATCTGATTTTTTTATTATGTTATAATACATTCCATCAGATATTCTCATTATATTTCTTAAGTAACTATCTAAATTTAAATTAACTTGATTTACAATTGCCTTATTGTTTTTAGATATAATCTCTTCATTTATTTTTACAAATTTAATATATAATACTTGTCCTAATGTAATTATTGCTAAAATCATTATTATAGTAAAAGAAATAGATATTATATACTTTAAACTTTTATTTCTAAAAAAGTTTTTTAAGCTTAAATGTTTAAACCTCATATTTTGTACCTACCTATTTCTATATTTAGATGGAGGTACTCCATATTGTTTTTTAAATACATAACTAAAATAATTTGCTTCAGGATATCCAACCTTTTCAGCTATAATATATGACTTATAATCCGTTGTATTTAAAAGATTTACAGCTTGTTCTAAACGTACTGATGTTAAATAATTTACAAAGCTAGTTTTTGTTTCTTTTTTAAATATAGTTGAAAAGTACGTAGGACTTACATGCAAATGTTTACAAAGATTTTCGACTGATATTTCACTATCGCTATAATTATCATGTATATATTGCTTTGCTTTTTCTATAAGTAATTTAGATGAATCAACTCTTTCTCTTTTTATAAGATTATTTATAGTTATAGATTTTTCTATAAACCACTTCTTTACACTTTCTATTGATTCAAACTTTTCTAAATGACTATAACAATTAAAATTTTCTCCAAATACTTCATCTATATTTAAGTTATATGCTTTAACAAGCTTTAATAATCCCGTTGTTATTTCTATTAAATAAATATTGTAATGATTAAATGGCAATAGCAATTCTTCTAGTTTCTTAAATAAATTATTTACTATAAACTCTATATCTTTAGAAGATTTTATCTTTATTGTATTTATTAAAGTTCTTTCATCATTTTCATCAAATTGAATATTAACCCCATTATCTGGTTCAACATCTTCTATATATATTCCTTTTCCCGTTCCAAGTATTATTCTATAATGAAGTGCATTTTTCGCTTCTTTATAAGAAAATCTAATTTGCTCAAAGTCATTACATACATTTCCAATACCCGCTGATACCTTCATATCCATAATACGTTCAGACCTACTACACACTTCATTTATACCTTTAATAAACTTATAAACATCTTCTTTAGAACTAAGTTTTCCAATTACTACAACTAAACCTGAATAAATAAAACTTTCATATTCACAGTAATCTTTTATAATATCATCACATATATTTTTAATTGATATGTATTTAAATTCTTCTTCAAATATATTATCTTTCTCATTACCAATATAGTTATCACAATGAATAACACCTATAACATTAAAGGGAAAGTCAAATTCCAACCCTATCTTTTTTGCTTCTTCCTTCCAAGTTTTAAACTTTACTCTTCCTTCTATTGCTCCAACTAAAAACTTCTCTTTAAATAACGGTAAACTTTCCTCATAATATTTCTTTAAATTTTCTATATTTTTCTTCTCATTATATTCTTCATCTATTTGTTTTTTAAGCTTTTTTAAAACCTCAATTAATTCCATTGAATTTATAGGCTTTAATACATAACCTAAGGCATTAATTTTTATTGCTTTTTTAGCATATTCAAAATCATCTGACCCTGAAAAAATTATTATCTTAGTAGAAGGCATTAAATCCTTTAACTTTTCTCCAAGTTCTAAACCATTCATAAATGGCATTTTAATATCTGTCATTACAATATCAGGTTGTAGTTTTTCTGCTTTTTCCAATGCATCTTCTCCATTTTCAGCATCTCCAACAATTTTAAATCCATAAGTTTCCCAATCAATTTTCTTTATAATTCCTTGACGAATTTCTTCTTCATCATCAACTATTAGTACCTTATATAAATTCATACCCCACCCCATACTTTTGTATAAATTGTTTTAAAATACAAATTATTCCCAATTTAGATTATTTCATTATATCATAAATACATCAATATTCAATATTTATAAAGAAAAAAGCCATATCACAAATAAAATTGTAATATAGCTTAAATTTCTTATTTTAAGTTGCTATTCCAAAAAATAACGCAATGGCAAGTAATACTAATAATATAGTTATAAACTTATCCATAGTTTTTAAAGGTATATCAATGTTTTTATATATTGAGTCTCTAAGATTTTGTTTAGGTTTTTCTTCAACTTTATTTTCTAAATTTTCATCTATAGCTTTTCCATTTTCCATATAATACACCTCAATTATTTTTTAGATAAGTATTTTCTTACATCAAGGGATACTGCAACTATTATAATTAGTCCTCTAATTATAAATTGCCAATAAGCATTAACTCCTATAAAGTTTAATCCATAATTTATAACTTGAAGTAAAACTGTTCCTATTAAAACTCCAGGAATTGTTCCAACTCCACCTGTAAATGAAACTCCTCCAACAACACATGCTGATATTGCATCAAGTTCATAGTTAAAACCTGTACTTGTAGTTGTTGAACCTGCTCTTGCAGCTTCTAAAAATCCTGCGATACCATAAAGCATACCTGATATTATAAATATAATCATTATATTTTTAGCTAAGTTAACTCCTGATACAGCAGCTGCCTCTGGATTTCCACCTATAGCAAACATGTTTTTACCAAGCTTTGTTTTATTCCAAATAAACCACATTATTAAAGCAATTATTGCTAAATAAAATATTAAATAAGGTATTTCTATCGGTCCAAGTTTTAATGAACCAGTTACTATATTTACATATCTTTGATCTAAGTTAGCTACTGGTTGAGCCCCTAGTGGTGGTCTATCTATATATAAACAAGAAGCACCATATGCAATAAGTTGAGTTCCAAGAGTTATTATAAATGCATGAACTTTAAGTTTGGCCACACCAAAACCATTTATTGCTCCAAATATACCTCCAATTATTATTGCAAGAATAAGTGGAACTACTAATGGTAGTACTGGTAAATCAGGATACATTCTTGATGTATATGTTGCAGACTGTAATAAAGAAGCTGAGATTATTGCAGTAAATCCTAAAATACGTCCTGCTGAAAGGTCAGTTCCTTGTAATACT
>NZ_JAUNLM010000070.1 GCF_030532265.1 Clostridium sp.
AAAAGAATTGCTGGTTCTAAATGTATTTCTATATTCTGTTCAATTTTCAAAGATCATTTTCTCCGTCGCACTCAAGCGACAAGGATTATTATATCTTAAATTATTTCATTAATTGATTAAATTATACATATTTTTTTATATTATTTTTATATTGCTACTATTTTCTATATATTTCTCTATATATCTTATATTGATACACTTGGTATAGTTTCTGCATAACTATCTTATTTATTCGTTATTTTTATGTCCTTTATTATTAAATTACTTTTTTCTAAAACATCTTTATAAAATTCTAAAACATCATAATTATTAAAAAATATAACAAATTTATAATCATAATTACTCCAAATAGTTAAATCATTTCCTAAAATATAAAATGTACTAAATAATATAGACTTAACAGATAACTTCATTATTAATTTTAGGTATTCTAAATTTTCTACAATAAAATATACTGAATTAATATTCTTCTTCCTTAACTTATATAGCAATTCCTTTTCTTTAATTTCAAGTGTTTCTGTCATATTTTCAAATTCTTTATCGTTTAATTTATTACCATAATAATCTACTACTATTGTTTGACCTCTGTTATAAATATCTGATATAAAATTTATAAAACAATTTTCTATTTCCTTATTATTTTTATTTTCTTCATTGTGTGTAATAATTGCATTATTGTATTTATTAAACCCTTCTATTATATTATTAGGTATTATTTTTATTAGCTCATTAACTTTTTCTTTACTTAATGTATTCATAAAATCTCTCCTTTTATTAAGTATAAATAATATTACTTTAACTAAATTAATTTTTAAATAATATTTTTATATAAATACTAAGTTAACATATATTAATTATAGTAAAACATTATAAAAATTTATATTATAAATCTTTATTTATTATTGTTGACACTTTTTTCTATGTAATATATAATTTTATTGTAAACGTGTTACTGAGATAGATCAGGCATAAGTTTAGAACTAAACTTATGCCTTTTTTTTATACTCAATAATATTTTTAATAAAATTAAGCATTTTAATAATTGATATAATATTTTTAAATAGAAAGGATTTGAAATTATGTTTGGGTTTTTTAAGAAAAAAAAGCAAAACGAGTCTTTAAATTTTGTTACACCAGTTAATGGAAAAGTAATTGAATTATCAGAAGTTCCGGACCCAGTATTTGCTCAAAAAATGGCAGGAGATGGAGTTGCAATAGATACGACTGGGGATATAATTGTAGCTCCTTGTGACGGAGAACTTTCATTAATATTCAAAACTAAACACGCATTTGCTATGACATTAGATAATGGAATAGAGATATTAGTTCACATAGGAATTGAAACTGTATCTCTTAAAGGAGAAGGATTTAAACAATTAGTTGAACAAGGAACTAAAGTTAAAGCAGGGACTCCAATAATTAAAATAGATAGAAACTTTATTAAGAGTAAAGGATTATCATTAATTACTCCTGTTCTTATAACAAATCCTGATAGAGTAAAATCAATAGATAAAAAAATAAATATGGATGCAATAGCTGGAGAAACAATTATTATGGAATATAGTTTATAAAAAATAACTCATTGCTTAAAGCAATGAGTTATTTTTTATTGTAATTTTATCCTTCTTGTAATTAAACATATTATACTACCTAATATAACCATAATAATACCTGTAACAATATACTTCTCTATATCTAAGCTTGTTTTAGGTAAATCAGTTACATCAGCCTTTTTTATATTATTTTCATATAAAGCCAAGCTTACCGTATTATCATGTTCTCCAGATTTTAATTTTATAGTTCTACTTTTATAACTTTTAATATTTTCATTTTCTTTATTTACTATATTATAATTATCTGGTACTTCAAAAACTGTGTAATAATTCCCAGGCTCTAAATTTTTAAAATTATATATTCCATTATCATCAGTTTTTGTAAGAAATAATAATTTGCCATCTGAATCACATAAAAATACATTTATATTAGGAATTCCATTTTCATTATTATCTTTTTTACCATTTTTATTTTTGTCATTCCAAACAATGCTTCCTATGCTTCCTGTTCTCACTAAACCTGCATTTATAGTTACTCTTCTTCTATCTGAATTTAATTCTATATTTTCACTAAACCCACTTGTATTAACGTTACTATATTTACTATTTAAATTAGACTTCTGTTTAGTAAAATTATTATAGTTATCAGGTAAAGTTACATTTATTTTGTATTTACCATCTTGTAAATTATTAAATTTAACTTTTCCTTCTTCATCAGTGGTTTTAATAGATACTTCCTTTCCAAAAATATCTTTAGCAATATTTCCATCACTATCTACAAGCTTAACCTTAACTTTAGGTATTCCAAATTCATCATCATCCTTTATACCATTAAAGTTTTTATCTTCCCATACATAAGCATTTATCTCACCTTTAAATAACATTCCAACATTTAAATTGTCATAATATTTTCCTTTTTCAATATTAATTAAATTACTTGTTCCACTTTTATCAACACTATTTCCGTCTGTTAGCTCTCTATTCTTTGGTGAAAAGTCACTATATTTATCCGGCTTAATTGCTTTTATAAAATATGTCCCTGGCATTAAATCTGAAAATTCGTATATTCCTTCCGAATTTGTTTTTGTGCTTTTTATAAAATTACCATCTTTAGAGAATAAATTAATTTTTACATCACTTATTCCTTTTTCCTTCAAATCCTTTATTCCATTTGAATTTTTATCTTCCCACACTCTACTTTTTATTTTAGCTTTGTGTAAAGCTACATCTAAATCATTTTTAACTTCTCCTGATAATAAAGTAAAACTACTTGTTTCCCAATTATTATTTATTTTATTTTCTCTCTTATTTATTGTTGGTAAATAATCCTTTGTTTCATCAATAAATCTTAAATTATATTTCCCAGGCATTATTTCTTTAAAACTATAATGTCCATTTATATCAGTTCTATTTGTACTTATAAGCTTTCCATCTTTATATAATTGTACAATTATATTTTTTATACCACCTTCACCATCATCAAACTTTCCATTCCAATTTATATCATTCCATACATAACTATTTATTGTAATAGGATTTGTTAATCCAGCATCAATACTATAATTTTTCATACCTTTTGTTACATTTATAATATTTGTAATACCTTCTTTGTTAAAATCATTATCAAGATTTAAATCATCACCAGTTTTATAGTCAGTAATCATTTTATACTTACTATCTTTACTTATTTTTATACGATAACTTCCTTCATCTAAATCTTTAAAAACATATCTTCCAAAAATATCTGTTTTTGTTTTTGCAACTTCTTGTCCATTCCTATTTAAAATAAATATTTCTACTCCTGGTACTAGTTGTTCGCTATCATCTTGTATTCCGTTACCATTTGTATCATGCCACACTTTTCCCCCAAGAGATGCTTTTTCATACTCTACATTCTCATCTAATTTTGGTGAATAATTTTTTATATTATTATCTAAAATATTTTTATATTCTTTTATATATAAATCTCTATTTTCTGATAAGGCTCTTTCATAATCCTTTTCAAAGCTTTCTGTCTTGCAAGCATTATCTTCTAAATATGGAAAACTATAATATAAATCTTTACTTGTATCTTGTTTATTTATTTCTAATTCAGTTTTATTATCATCAGCATATACATAACTTACTCCAGTAAGTTGAATAAACTGAAATACCATAGAAATTGCTAGCGTAAGCCCTAGCCACCTAATCTTTTTATTATTATTCCTTATCATAATTATAAATCACCTTATTTTTCTTGAGTATTATTAGTTTATTAAATCAAGCTTTACAATAAATCTTTCCGGAGCATGTCCAAGATAATTAAAAGGATAGCATGTAACTAATGTAAGGCTTGGGTTATTTTTTTGCGCTAAAATTGATTCGTCATCAGGAGTTGTGATATAAGTTCTCTTAACTTTAAATTTATATGTATTATTTAAACTTTCTATATCAACTTCATCCCCAACCTTTATATTTTCTAAAAAACCAAAAGTCGTTTCTCTATGACCAAGTATAATTGCAGTGCCATTTTCACCTGGATATATTCCATTATCATAAAGAGTAGCTCCACCTCTTAAATTTTCTTCTGTCGCTCCCATTAATATAGGTATTTGCTCTCCAGTCTTTTTTACTATAACTTTTCCTATTATATCTTTTCCATCAACCGTTACAGATGGATATTTATTTTTACTAACATTATTGTTCTTTTTATCATCTTTAACATTTTTATTACTATTAACTTTAGTATCTTGTTTTTGTTTATCCCACTCGTTTATATTTTTTGATATATCATGTTTATCTAAATAAATTTCAAAAAATGGATATGATATAGTACCCAATCCAGCTATTATTAAAATTATTCCTATAATTTTAGTTATTCTAAATCTTCTTTTCTTTTTAACTGAAACTCCTTTATCCTCTCTACTCATATTACACCCCGATTAATTTTAATAATTTTATTATTTATATAAATTAAGTTTGTCCTTTTATTTTGTAATAAGTCTTATGATCTTGCCACATACCATTTATAAAAAGATACTTTTCATTAATTCCAAGTTCTTTAAATCCATTTGCTAAAAGAACCCTTTTTGATTTCTCATTATTCAATAATACAGATGCCTCAACTCTATGAAGATCTAAATCCTTAAACGCATAATTAACAGTTAGATTAACAGCTTCTTTCATATATCCCATACCTTGATATTTTTCATCTATTGAATATCCTAAGACAGCACTTTTAAATACTCCGTATACTATATTTGATAATCTTAGCTTTCCTATCAAATTATTATCTTTTATAATAGCTAAATCAACAGCTGTCCCATTTAAAAATTGTTTATAACTTTCATTTAATGACTCTCTTTGAGTTTCTATTGTATAAAAATCTAAATCTCTTGTTGGTTCAAATTTTTCAAGATGCTTTTCATTTCTAATATAATAATCTAGTAATTCATCTGCATCATTAGGAGTAAAATTTCTTAAAATAATATTTTTTCCTTTTAATTTAACCATAGGAGCGCAATTTTTATATACATAGTCTTCTCTATTAATTCCTAATATAAGTTCATCTTTATAAATTCCATTAGAAAAGGTATTATTAGATAATATTCCTTCCAATATAAATCCTAAATCTAAAAAAGGTGAAAGATTCATATCTTCAATTACTTTTATATTAACTTTAAAAATATTCTTATCTTTAAATATCGCCCTTAAAAGCATCTCTAAAGTTTCTCTTAATAAATTATAGTCATATTCTCTATAAAATTTTAAATCAAGGTTACATCTCTTATTAGATTGATCTAATTCTGATATTTCAAACCTACCTATATTTATATTATTTTTATCTTTAATAATATACTCTTTATGGCTTCCTTTATTTAAAATTATACTTACATTATTGCTTAATGACATACTTAATTCTCCTAAAATAATAGTCTTATAACAATATTATATATTATACTTATATGTTTACAAGAGATTACTTACCTTATTTCTAACAATATCTATATACAAAAAAATCCACCTTTGTATTATTTTAAAGGTGGATTTTCAAAAAGTTATCCCCAATTTTATCAACATGTTGTTGATAACTTTTATTTTAAACACTATATATTGTGGTAAACATGCTGTTGTATATGTGAACATTTTGATTTTTTATATCGATAATAGTCATTTTTTATCCAATTTTTGTAAAATAATTAATAAAGTTATCCACAATTTATTTTTTTAATTATTAATTCCTAATAAATCTTTTATAACTTCTCCTCCAATTATCATCCCAGCAACTGGTGGAACAAAAGATATACTTCCAGGTATCTGTCTCTTTTCTGCACATTTTTTTGTTCCTCCTGTGCATACACATCCAGTTTTACATGTAACTACATCTTCAGTTCTTGGTTTTGTTGGAAGTTCTTCTGAATATACAACTTTAAGTTTTTTAACACCTCTATTTTTAAGCTCTCTTCTCATAACTTTAGCTAAAGGACATACTTTTGTTTTAAATATATCTGATACTTTAAACTGAGTTGGATCAAACTTATTTCCAGTTCCCATAGAACTTATAATTTTTATATCATTTTCATAACAATATTTTGCTAAAGCAATTTTTGCACTTACAGTATCAATTGCATCAACTACATAATCTATATCATCTGTAATAAAATCTTCTATATTATCTGGTGTAACAAATTTCTGATAAGTTGTGACATTACATTTATGATTTATACTTAATATTCTTTCTTTCATAACATCAACTTTAACTTTACTTATTGTGTTATATGTTGCATGTATTTGTCTATTTAAATTTGTAAGACATACCGTATCATCATCAACTAAAACTAAGTTGCCAACTCCAGCTCTAGTTAAAGCTTCAACAGTGAAACTACCAACTCCACCTACTCCAAATACTATTACTTTTGAATTTTTTAATTTATCTAAACCTTCTTTTCCTATAAGTAACTCTGTTCTTGATAAAGCGTGTTGTGCCATCTTTTTATCTCCTTTTGTATAAAATATTTATTTATATTTTATTTTATATTATATCCTTATACAAGTATTTAATTATATAACTTGTATGTTTACTATAAAGATTATTAAGTCTATAATATAATCTATACTATTAAAAACGGAGGATTAATTTATGGTAATAGGTATTATAAGCGCAATGAGCGAAGAATTAGAAATTCTTTTAAAAGATATGAAAGTTACAGAAGCAAAAACTAAAGCAAAAATGAAATTTTACAAAGGAATACTTTGGGGCAAAGATGTTGTTGCTGTAGTTTCAGGAATTGGTAAAGTTAACGCTGCTGTATGTACTCAAATACTTATATCAGAATATAATGTTGATAGAGTTATAAATGTTGGTGTTGCCGGTGGTATAGGTATGGATATATATCCTGGAGATGTTGTAATTGCTGAAAATTTAGTTCAATATGATATGGATACAACAGTATTCGGAGATAGACATGGTCAAATTCCAAGATTAGATACATTTGATTTTATATGTGATAATGAATTAGTTAATGTTTGTAAAAAAGCATGTGATGAAATAGAAGGTTTTAATACTTTTTCAGGAAGAATAGTTTCAGGTGATCAATTCGTTGCAAGTGTTGAAAAAATAAAATGGCTTGAAAAAGAATTTGAAGCTAAAGCTGTTGAAATGGAAGGTGCAAGTATTGCCCACGTTTGTTACTTAAATAATATTCCATTTGTAGTTATTAGATCAATTTCTGATAATGCAAATAATGGTGCACATATGGATTATGAAAAATTCACACCAATTGGAGTTAAAAACTCAACTACTATACTTAAAGGTATGATAGAAAAATTATAATAAAAAAGCTATTATATAGAATTTCTATATAATAGCTTTTTAAATTTAAATACTAATATTTATTAGTGAGTGAATCCGTATGCACCCTTCTTAGTTTCTCTATCTTGAAGTACACGAGCTTTATTAAGAGCTTCAATTCCTTCTTTAATATCTTGCATTAATTGTTCTGCCATATTATGTCCAAGGTCAGCACGACATACAATACGTTGAATTATTACATCTTGTAAATTTTCTGGTAATGGATAAGCTGGTACTTGCCATCCCTTCATTAATAATCTATCAGCTAAATCATATAATGTCCATTCTACATTAGCATCTTCTTTTAATTTAAAGCATACTATTGGTAGATTTGATCCATCATTATATATTTCAAATAAGCCAAGGTTTTCTATTTCTTTTGCTAGGTACATAGCTACATCTTTTGTTCTTTGATGTATTTTTCTATATCCTTCAAATCCATATCTTAAGAAATTATAATATTGACCTATAATTTGACTTGCACTTCTTGAGAAGTTAATAGCCATTGTTGGTAATTTACCACCTAAATAACTTACTTCAAATACTAATTCTTTTGGTAAGAATTGTTCATCTTTCCAAAGTACCCAACCTATTCCAGGATAAACAAGTCCATATTTGTGACCTGATGTACTAATTGAAACAACATTTTTTAATCTAAAATCCCACTCTAAATTTGGTTCAATAAATGGTGCAAATAATCCACCTGAAGCCCCATCAACATGAATTGGAACTGATATTTTTGCAGTTTTATTGTATTCTTCAATTTTCTTATCTAATGCTTTAATATCATCATATTTACCAGTATAAGTTATACCTAATATACCAACTACACCTATTGTATATTCATCAACATAATCTAATACCTTATCTATATTTAAACTCATATGTTCTTCATCTAATGGAACTAATCTCATTTCTATATCCCAATATACACAGAATT
>NZ_JAUNLM010000071.1 GCF_030532265.1 Clostridium sp.
TGCATTAAATGGTGCATATCTTACTATACCAACTGTAGTTTCTTGTTCTGAGAAACCTCTTATACCAGCTTCTGCTGCATCTGCTGCAATTTGTACTGGATTATCTTTAAGGTTTGTAACGTGACATTGGTTTGATGGTGTTTTTCTAGCTCTCATCTTTTGAAGTGCCATCATCATCTCAACAACATTCATATGAGTCATAACTTCAACAGCCTTAGCTGGAGTTATTGCTGTAGTTATTTTAACTATTTCATCTCTACCAACATTTATATCTACTAATTTTCTAGCTATTTCAACTGAATCTAATTTCATAGCTTCTTCTGCATTTTCTAAATTTATTGCATAGTCAGCTATGAATCTGTCTATCATATCAAAATCTTCTCTTTTTTTACTATCTAATTCTACTACTATTCCATTTTCTATTTTTATAGATGACTTTGGATCATTAGGACTTTCCATTGCTATTAGACCTTCATCAGCCCATTCTCCAATTAAACCATCTTGATTTACAGGACGTTTTGCTAAAGCTTCAAATCTTTTTGATTTCACTGTAAAATTCCTCCCTCAGAATATAATTACGTTATATAATTGCATTTGTTATTTTTTTATCGATGTATACATTTTAATATAATTAAAATAAAAATCCATTAAAATTTATTGTCTTCTTCTATGACTATATTGTTTACTTTTTATCAACGAAAATAGTACTTTTTTGTCTTTTAGAAAAACTAGAACTTTTTTGCTATTCATATAACAATAAAAGGGAATGTATAAAATTTTATACATTCCCTTTTATTGTTATATTATTTCTCTATATCTTTTAGGCGTTAAGCCTTCACTTTTTTTAAAGACCTTTATAAAATAACCGCAATCCTCAAACCCCAAGTCTAAAGCAATATTAAGAATAGGAGTGTCCGTTGTCTTCAATACTTCCTTTGCATATTCTATTTTCTTATTATTTAAATATGTATTAAAATTTATTCCCATTTCTTTTTTGAATAACTTACTAAAATAACATGGACTCAAATTACAAATAGATGCTATTTTATCTAAAGTTATGTTTTCTTTAAAGTTATTCTTTATGTAATCTATTGCTGTCCTAATCTGATTATTATTAGAATTTGAAGTTTTATTATTACCTTCTTTATTTTGAACAGTATTATTGAATTCATTATAATCGTTAATTTTATAATTAACAATTATCTTTTCAATTATATCACATATTTTTTTAGGATTTATTGGTTTTAATATATAATCATCAACTCCAAAGCTTACTGCTTTTCTAACTATACTTAAATCATCATGAGCAGTTACCATTATTATTATCTTATCTTTATTGTATGCTTTTATTATTTCAGTAGCTTTACATCCATCTATACCTGGCATTTTTACATCCATTATTATTAAATCAGGATTATATTTTTTATCTAAATCAATTGCTTCCCTGCCATTTGATGCTTCTGCAACTATACTTAAATTATCTATTGATCCTAATATTACTCTTAATGCTTCCTTTTCTAAACTTTCGTCATCAACTATCATCACTTTTAACATTTTTATCAACTCCAGCTAAAACTTCTATCAAAAAACTTTATTTTTATAATAGTTCCTTCCCTAACTTTACTAATTATATCTATTTTATAATCTTCACCATAATAGTTAGCCATTCTTTTATTTACATTATTAATTCCTATTTTATCTAAATTATTATCATATTTAGTTTCTAATTCCTTTTGTACTTCATATAATCTTTCTTCTGTCATTCCAACACCATTATCCTTTATAATAATACTAAAACCATCTTCTTCTTTTTCAGAATATAATAAGATTTTTCCACCTTCTTCTTTATTTTCAATTCCATGAACTATAGAATTCTCTACAAATGTTTGTATAGTCATAAATGGAACTTTTTTTTCTATAAATTCATTATCAACTTTAATATCATAATCTAATCTTTTTCCAAATCTCACCTTCTGAAGACTTAAATAGGACTTTATATATTCTAGTTCTTCTTCTAAAGAAACTATCTTATCAGATTTTTTTAAAGTGTATCTTAACATGTTTGATAAATTATAAATTACTTCTTGTGTTCTAGTTGCATTTTCAATTATAGCTAAAGATGAAATGCTATTTAAAACATTAAATAAAAAATGTGGATTTATTTGAGATTGAAGTGCTTTAAGTCTACATGCTTCATATTCTTTTTCTAATTCAGCTTTTTCTCTCTTTGCTTCTATTATTTTTATATTTTTATCATTCAATTCCTTTTGAGCCATTTTAAGTACAGCTTCTTCAACTATATAGTTGCTTATATGAAACATCATATTTGCTGTAGCTTTTATTTTTTCAAACTCAACTATCGGTAATTTTCTATAAGCCTCTAAAAATTTTTTATTTTCTTCATTATCTAAGTCATTTAATTTATCTTTAGTTGATACTATATCTTCTAATTCTAAATTATCTTCTTTTGCTAACACTTGTCCTGCCATTACGGAACCTAAATATTGTCCGTCAACTATTATAGGTGTAGCAAAATCAATTAGACCTTTATGACATTTATATATATATGGTTTTTCAAGCCTTGCTGCTTCAAGCCCTCCTCTTGAATCACACCTTTCACATAATTCTGAATATGATTTTTCTTGTCTCATAAGATTACAGAAATCACTACATTTACTATGTTTCGTCGCGGGTTTGCCTTTATAATCTACTGTTATTATTGATATTCCTGTTGCTTCTGCAATATCATCTTGAATTTTTTGAAATATATCTATATCTATGACATCATTCAAATGTAGAATTTTTTTACCCATATTAATCTCCTATTACAAATAAACTTATTTAATAAATTTATTTTTTAAGCTTTTAAATTTTATTAAATACTTATTTATTATACTTTGCAATAACGATAAATTTCAACATATTTTTTAATCTTAATAAAAAAGACTAGATAAGAATTAACTTATCTAGTCTTTATATTTAATAAGCTATTATTTTCCAGCTAATTTCTTGTAGCCTTCTAATCTTTCCATAGCGTCATTATAAGTCTTTTCAAATAAAGCATCAGCAGCTTCTGGGAATGCCTTAGCAAGTGAAGCATATCTAACTTCTCCCATTAAGAATTCTTTGAAATCTCCCTTTGGCTCTTTTGAATCTAATGTGAATGGGTTCTTATCAGTTCCCTTTAATTGTGGGTTGTATCTGTACATAGCCCAGTATCCACATTCAACAGCTCTTTGAGCTTCTAATTGGCTGTTACCCATACCAATCTTAATTCCGTGGTTAATACATGGTGCATAACCAATGATTAATGATGGTCCTGGATATGCTTCAGCCTCAGCTATAGCTTTAAGAGTTTGGTTCTTGTCAGCTCCCATTGCTATTTGAGCAACATATACATATCCGTAGCTCATTGCTATCATACCAAGATCTTTCTTCTTAGTTTTCTTACCTGATGCAGCAAATTTAGCTATTGCAGCAGTTGGAGTTGATTTTGATGATTGACCACCAGTGTTTGAGTAAACTTCTGTATCAAATACAAATATGTTTACATCTTCTCCTGATGCTAATACGTGGTCTACTCCACCAAATCCGATATCGTATGACCATCCGTCTCCTCCGAAGATCCATTGTGATGGTTTTACTAAGAAGTCTTTTTCTTTTAAGATTTCTTTAGCAAATTCATTATCTAATCCTTCTAAAGCAGCGATAACTCTATCAGCTCTATCTCTAGTTCCTTCTCCGATTTCAACTTTTTCAACCCAAGCTTTAAGAGCTTCTTTAGCTTCTCCTTCTTCTAATGATTCGATAGCTAAGTTAGCTTTTTCAACTAATCTTTCTCTTATAGCTTTTGCTCCTAAGAACATACCTAATCCGAATTCAGCATTGTCTTCGAATAATGAGTTAGCCCAAGCTGGACCGTATCCTTTATGGTTAGTTGTGTATGGAGTTGAAGGTGCTGATCCTCCCCAGATTGATGAACATCCAGTAGCATTTGCTATCATCATTCTGTCTCCGAATAATTGAGTTATAAGTTTAGCGTAAGCAGTTTCTCCACAACCTGCACAAGCTCCTGAGAACTCGAATAATGGTTGTTCAAATTGGCTACCCTTAACTGTATTTTTGTTCATTGGGTTCTTCTTAACTGATACTTCATGTGTTACGTAATCCCAATTAGCAGCTTCTCCTTCTTGAGTGTTAGCTGGCTTCATAACTAAAGCTTTTCCTGGAGCTGGACAAACTTGTGCACAGTTTCCACATCCTGTACAATCAAGTGGTGAAATAGCCATTGTGTAGTTCATTGGCTCTTCTGTCTTTAATGCTCTAGCAGCAACAATCTTTAATCCTTCTGGAGCGTTGTTGCTTTCTTCTTCAGTTAATAAGAATGGTCTAATTACAGCATGTGGACATACATATGAACATTGGTTACATTGAATACATTTATCCTTATCCCATTCAGGTACATTTATAGCTATACCTCTCTTTTCAAATGCAGCAGTACCTTGTTCAAAAGTACCATCTTCCATTCCATCGAATGCTGATACTGGAAGTTCAAATCCTTCTTGTCTATTCATTGGATCAACAATGTTTTTAACGAATTCTGGTCTTGGTCTTCCTTCTTCTTTAACTTCATCTTTAGCATCTTTCCATGTTGCTGGAACATTAATTTCAACAATTGATTCAATTCCTTTATCAATAGCTGCATTGTTCATATCAACAACTTTTTGACCTTTTTTACCGTATGAAGTTACAACGGCATCTTTAAGATATTTAACAGCGTCTTCTACAGGGATAATGTTAGCTAACTTGAAGAAAGCTGATTGCATTATCATGTTAATTCTTCCGCCTAATCCGATTTCTTGAGCTATCTTAACAGCATTTAAAGTGTAGAACTTAATGTTGTTTTCAGCAATATATCTCTTATATGAAGCTGGTAGATGTTCTTCTACTTCTTCTGGGCTCCAGATAGTATTTAATAAGAATGTTCCATTCTTCTTTAATCCTTCTAGAACATTATATTTGAATACATATGATTGGTTGTGACAAGCTACGAAATCAGCTTTATTTATTAAGTAAGGTGATTTAATTGCTTTCTTACCAAATCTTAAGTGTGATACAGTTATACCACCTGATTTTTTTGAGTCATATGAGAAATATCCTTGAGCATACATATCTGTATGGTCTCCGATGATTTTTATAGCACTCTTATTAGCACCAACAGTACCGTCTGATCCTAATCCCCAGAACTTACAAGCTGTAGTTCCTTCTGGAGTAGCATCGATATCTTCATGAACTTCTAATGAAGTGTTAGTTACATCGTCAACTATTCCTATAGTGAATCCATTCTTTGGTTCATCTTTAGTTAAGTTTTCATATACTGCAGCGATATGACCTGGGTTTGGATCTTTTGATCCTAATCCGTATCTTCCACCAACTATTACAGGTGCATTTTCTACTCCGTAGTATGCGCTCATAACGTCTAAGTATAATGGTTCTCCATTACATCCTGGCTCTTTAGTCTTATCTAAAACAGCAATTTTCTTAACTGAAGCAGGAATAACTTTCTTTAATCTTTCAACGTCGAATGGTCTGTAAAGTCTTACTTTAACAACCCCAACTTTATTTCCGTTAGCATTTAAGTAATCAACTGTTTCTTCACATACATCTGTACATGATCCCATTGCTACGATAATTCTATCTGCATCAGCAGCTCCATAGTAATCGAAACAGTGATATTCTCTTCCTGTTAACTTAGTGATTTCAGCCATATATCCTTCAACGATATCTGGAACAGCATCGTAGAATTTATTAACAGCTTCTCTTTCTTGGAAGTAGATATCAGGGTTTTGAGCAGTACCTCTAGTTACTGGGTGATTTGGGTTTAATGCTCTATCTCTGAATGCTTGTAATGCTTCCATATCAACTAATGGTTTTAATTCTTCTTGATCTAAAACTTCAATTTTTTGTATTTCATGTGAAGTTCTGAATCCATCGAAGAAGTTACAGAATGGAACTCTTGATTTAATAGCTGATAAATGTGCTACAGCTGATAAATCCATTACTTCTTGAACTGATCCTTCTGCAAGCATAGCAAATCCAGTTTGTCTTGCAGCCATAACGTCTTGGTGATCTCCAAAGATGTTTAATGCTGAAGTAGCTAATGCTCTAGCTGATACATGGAATACTCCTGGAAGTAATTCTCCAGAAATTTTGTACATGTTAGGAATCATTAATAATAATCCTTGTGATGCAGTATAAGTAGTTGTTAATGCACCAGCTTGTAATGATCCGTGAACTGCTCCTGCAGCTCCAGCCTCTGATTGCATTTCCATAACCTTAACTGGTTGACCGAAAATATTTTTTCTTCCTTGCGCTACCCACTCATCAACGTGCTCTGCCATTGGTGATGATGGTGTTATTGGATAGATAGCTGCAACTTCTGTGAATGCGTAAGATATATGAGCAGCAGCTGTATTACCATCCATAGTTTTCATTTTTCTCATCGCGTGACCCCTCTTTCTGAAAATAAAAATCAACTTTTTAAATTCTTTTGTGTATCAATAAAAAGCTAGGAACTTCTTATTAATCTTATATAAAATAAAATTATATATTATAGCAATAATAAATGCATAAAATACAATTTTATTTAATATCTGTTTAAGTTTAATGTTAAATTAATAAATAAATTAACTTAACACAAACTTTCTCTTTTATTATATAACACTATTTTAAATTTGCAAGAGTGTCATAAGCTTTAATACACTAAATTTTAGTGTTAATTTTTTAACTTTTATTTTTTCTTATTTCTTAGCTGTAATACTACTTTTTATCACATTTATAATCTCTTTAACTCCGTCATTCATCTTACTATTTTCCATATTTTTAATAAGTTCTTGTTCATTTTCTTTTAACATTTTTATTCCCTTTAAAATTCCGTCCTTTTTAACTTCCTCTTCTTGCATAACAATTGAAAATCCTTCTTTCTTAAATGAGTTTGCATTCAAGATTTGGTCTCCCCTACTTGCATTTTTTGAAAGTGGAATTAATAGTGTTGGTTTTCTAAGAGCTAAAAATTCAAATATTGAGTTTGCTCCTGCTCTTGAAATTATATAATCTGCATAACTCATTAAATGGCTTAACTCCTCGCTTACATACTCAAACTGTTTATAACCTTCAATATTCTTCATGCTGTCACATATATTACCTTTACCACAAATATGAATAATATTATTAAATTTCAGAATATTATCTATATTCTCTCTTATGGCGTCATTGATTACTTTTGAGCCCAAACTCCCCCCCATTATTAATATTACGTCTTTTTCATTTTTAAAGGAACAAATCTCTTTCCCTTTTAACTTTGAACCATTTAAAATTTCTTTTCTTATAGGACTACCAGTCAATACCCCTTTATTATTTTTAACAAACTGTAAACTCTCCCTAAATGTTACACATAATTTATCACAAAATGGTGATGCAAGCTTATTTGCAAGACCTGGTGTAATATCTGATTCATGAGAAACTACCGGTATTTTAAGCATAGAAGCAGCTATAACAACAGGAACTGTAACAAATCCCCCTTTTGAAAATATAACATCTGGTTTCTCTTTAGATAATATTTTTCTAGCTTGAACTATTCCTTTTAATACTTTAAAGGGATCTGTAAAATTTTTAACATCAAAATATCTTCTAAGCTTTCCTGAAGATATTCCGTAATAAGGTATATTGTTTGATGTTATTATTTCTTTTTCTATACCATCTGTACTTCCTATGTATTTTATTTCAAATCCTTCTTCTTTTAATGATGGAACTAATGCTAAATTTGGAGTAACATGACCTGCTGTTCCCCCACCAGTCATTATTATTTTATATTTACTCAAAAAATATCCTCTCCTTATTTTATATTTATTATATTCTAAAACTCTTTATAGATAATTGAATATTTCTATTTCCATTAAATTCATTTACTTCTGGATAGTATAATATATCCATCTTAAAGTTACAATATCCTACATCTTGAAGCTTTAAAAATTGTTCTTTTCCATATTTATTTTCATACAACTCTTTAAAGTAATCATATTTATTAAAATTTACACCATCTATCATTTTGCCATCTTTCATTTGAATTTTGAATCTTAAAAATTTCTTTTCTTTTCCCATAAATATTACTCTTTTTATAAGTATATCTTTTACAGCAA
>NZ_JAUNLM010000072.1 GCF_030532265.1 Clostridium sp.
TGAAAATATGATAAATGCATTTAAACATCATAGTGATATTCATACAAAAACAGCAGCAGAAGTTTTTAATGTTGATATAGATAATGTTACTCCTTTAATGCGTTCAAGAGCAAAGGCAGTTAATTTTGGTATAGTTTATGGAATAAGTGATTTCTCATTAGCTCAAGACCTTGGAATAACAAGAAAAGAAGCAGCAGAATATATGAGTATTTACTTTGATAGATATCCAAAAATAAAAGAATATTTAGAATCAGTTGTTGAAGATGCTAAAAAGACAGGGTATGTAACTACTATTTTAAATCGAAAAAGATTTATACCTGAAATTAAAGCTTCAAACAAGATAGTAAAAGCTTTAGGAGAAAGACTTGCTATGAATGCACCGATACAAGGTAGTGCTGCTGATATAATAAAAATAGCTATGATAAATGTATTTAATAGACTAAATAAGGAAAACTTAAAAAGTACATTAATATTACAAGTTCATGATGAACTTATAGTTAATGTAGTGGAAGAAGAAATAAATATTGTAGAAAATATAGTAAAAGAAGAAATGGAAAATGTATTTAAACTTAGTGTTCCATTAGATGTTGATATTAATTTTGGAGATACATGGTATAACACTAAGTAAAGGAGGATTTTACTTTAACATGATAAAGGTTGGACTTACAGGGGGAATAGGAACTGGTAAAAGTACAGTATCTAGCATGATTAAAGATGCAGGTTTTAAAGTAATTGATGCTGATTTAATAGCAAGAGACGTATTAGTTAAATATCCAGAAATATTAGAGAAAGTTAGAGCTCAATTTGGAGAAGGTTTTTTTGATTGGAGAGGAGATTTTAGAAGAAAGGAATTTGGCAATCATATATTTAGATTTCCAAAGCAAAGAGTTAAATACGAAAATATAATACTTCCGTATATAAAGGCTGATATAATGAATGCTATAAAAGAATTGGAGAACAAAGGTGAAAAAATAGTAATATTAGATGCTCCAACTCTTATAGAGAGCAAGATGAATGAGGATATGGATATTGTTGTATTAGTAGTTGCAGATAGTAAAACTCAAGTACAAAGAGTGAAAGAAAGAGATAAATTAAGTAATTATGATGCATTGAATAGAATTAATGCACAAATGCCACTAGAAGAGAAAAAAAATTATGCTAATATAATAATAGATAATAATAAAGATTTATTATATGCTAAAGAGCAAGTTGATGATTTTATAGATTTTATGAATACACTAATATAATAAGGAGTTAAAAATGAAGTTAAAAAAGATAATACTTTGGTTATTTGTGATAGTTGTAGCATTAGTAGGTATTAAGTATTATGTACAAAGATATGCTTTCCCATATAAGCACGAAGATGTTATTAATAAATATAGTAAAGAATATAATTTAGATCCATTATTTGTATTATCTATAATAAAAGCTGAAAGTAAATTTGATTCAAATGCAAAATCACATAAAGATGCTTATGGACTTATGCAAATCACTGATAGTACAGGTGAGTGGATTGCTAGTCAAATGAAAATAAAGAACTTTTCAGAAAATATGCTTTATGATGAGGAAACAAATATAAAAATGGGATGTTGGTATTTGAATAATCTTTATAAAGAATTTGGAGATAAGGATTTAGTAATAGCAGCATATAATGCAGGAAGAGGAAATGTAAATAAGTGGCTTAAAGATAATGAATACTCTAAAGATGGAGAAAATATTCATTATATCCCTTTCCCTGAAACTAAAAATTATGTTGATAAGGTTAATATATATTATAAAATATATAAGTATTTATATAGCTGATTATTTTTATAATCAGCTATAATACTTTTAAGATAGAGGTGAATTTTACTTGAATAAACAAAAGAAAAATATTTATGGGATAGTTTTTTTTATTATATTAATAGTACTAATATTTATAAAAGTATCTATGCCATATGTTTTACCATTAGATAGTAATGTGAAATATAATGATAATCCTGTTTCTCATAGAGAAGAAATATTATTAAAGTTTATAGATAATAAATTAACTAATAGTTCAGGTGGAATAAAAACAAATTATGTAGATAAAAAATCTGAAGGAGATATAACAAAAGGTAATGCAGTTTTATCAGAGTCAGAAGGAATTATGTTAATATATTACTTAGAAAGAAATGAGAAAGAAAATTTTGATAAAGTATTAAATTATATAGAAAATAATATGATTCTTGATAATAATTTAATTTCGTGGAGAGTTGAAGGTAACAATAAAAATCAAACATCAGCAACTATTGATGATTTAAGAATTGTTAAAGCTCTTTTGCTTGCTAATGAAAGATGGGGAAACTTTCATTATAGAAAATTAGCTATAAAAATATCAAGAGCAATTAATGAAAAATTACTTGATGTAGATGTTTTAAGTGATTTTTATGATGGATATAGTAAAAGTGATATAACGACGTTATGTTATATAGATCTTCCTACATTAGATTATTTAAGTAATATAGATTATAAGTGGAAAAAGGTATATTCAGGATCATTAAAACTATTAAATGATGGGTACATAAGTAATAAGGTTCCTCTATATAGAACAAACTATAATAGAAAAACAAAAAAATATGATAATGAAAATACAACAGATACACTGTTATCATTAATTTGTATTTTAAATAAACTTGAATTAAATCAATCAGCAAAAAGTAGTATTGACTGGATAGAAAATAAATTTAAGAAGGATGAAGCTATATATTCAAAATATAATGTAAGTAATGGAGAAAAAGCATCAGACGTAGAATCTACATCAATATATGCATTACTTGTTAGAATAGGATATCAATCTAAAAATAAAAATTTATATAATATGGCTTTAAGAAAATTAGAGAGTTTTCAAGTATTAGATAAAAAAAGTGAGTTGTATGGAGCATATGGAGATACAAATACATTAAATGTATATTCATTTGATAATTTAAATGCTTTATTAGCTTATAGAGATGTAAAATAAAATTACTCCTAATGAGAATATAATTTTCATTAGGAGTAATTTTATTTATATTAAATAGAGAATACTATAAATAAAAATTAATAAAAATAAATAATGACTTTTGGTCAGTATTTATGTTATAATCTCTACATTAGAAAATAAAAAGGAAGGATAACTGATGAAAAATATTTTAAAAATTTTTAAGAGGGATATAAAAAATATATTCACAAATTGGGTTGCAATAGTTGTATTATGTGGGCTTATAATACTTCCTTCTCTTTATGCGTGGTTTAATATTAAGTCATCTTGGGATCCGTATGGAAGTACGAGTGGTATTAGGGTAGCAGTAGTCAATGAGGATAAAGGTACAGAAATAGAAGGAAAAAAAATAAATATTGGAGAGAAGGTAGTAGATGAACTTTCAAAAAATAATAATATAGGATGGAAGTTTGTAAGTAAAGAAAAGGCTGAAAAAGGTGTAAGAGTTGGTAATTATTTTGCTAGTATAGTTATACCAGAAGATTTTTCAAAAGATTTAGTATCACCTACATCAAAAAATATTGTAAAACCAAAATTAATATATACAGTAAATGAAATAGCTAATGCAATAGCACCTAAGATTACATCAAAAGGTGTAGAAGCATTAAAAGCACAAGTTGATAGAAATGTTTCTGAAACTGTAGATGGAGCCATATTTAAAGTTTTAAATCAAGTTGGAATAGAATATGAATCATCAAGAGATAAAATTAGAGAAACTGTAAATCTTATATATAAAGTAAATGATAATTTACCTAAAATAAATGACCTTATAAACAAGGCTTATGATGGAACTATAACTATAGATACTATGATAAATAAAATGAATAAAATAATTCCTAATTTAGAAACTACATTAAAAGATGTAAATAGTAGTTTAGATAAAGGAAAAGAATTTATAAATAAATCTAAAGATAGCTTAAATAGTTTAGCTCCTATAATTAAAGAAGATTTAATATTTAGTAAGGATCTAATTAATGGTTCTTCAGAAATTTTAGGGAATGTATCAGAAAAATATGATAAAGAAGCACTTTTAAAAGTTTTAAATAGTTTAAATGATAAATTAAAAGTAGTAGATAACACCTTAAAATCAGTAGTTGATTTATTAGAATCAGTAAATAAAGGTTTAAGTAGTGATAAGTTAACTAATATAATAAGTAAATTAAATAATATAGAACAAAGAACTTTATCTATTATAAATGATATAACAAAGAATATTGAATTAGTTAATAATAATGTAGTTTTACAACCTGATACTATAAATAAGATAAAAAATAAATTAGATTTATTACAAGGAGATTTAAATAAAATTATAGGAAACTATGATAGTACAATAGTTCCTTCTATTAATGAATCATTAAATAAGTTAAATAAAATAGCGAAAGAAAGTATGGAATTAATAAAAGGTACTCAGGATGTAATTCCAGACGTTAAAAATGTATTAGGATTGCTTTCAAAAGGAACTAAATTAACTAATGAAGAGTTATCTAAAGTTAAAGAAAAATTTCCTGAGTTTAAAAAGTCATTTAATAAAATAACTAATGATATAAAGAAAGTAGATAAAAAAGAAGATATAAATAGAATATTGGATATAATAACTGGCGATTGGAAAGAGAAAACTAAGTTCTTGGTTAGTCCGGTTGAAATTGAAACAAATAAATTATTCCCAGTTCCAAACTATGGTTCAGCAATGTCACCATTTTACACAACATTATCTTTATGGGTAGGTGGATTAATACTTGTATCAATATTAACTGTAAGTGCTAAATCATTTGAAGATGGAACTAAAGCAAAGCCGATAGAAGTTTATTTTGGGAAATATATATTATTTGCAATAATAGGGATACTTCAAGGTGCTATAGTTACATTAGGAGATATATTTATATTAGGAACATATGTAATACATCCAGTATTATTTGTATTATTCGGAATGTTTACAAGTTTAATATTTATAACAATAATATATTCAACAGTTTCTGTATTTGGAAATGTTGGTAAAGCTATTTGTATAATATTTTTAGTACTTCAAGTAGCTGCATCAGGAGGAACATTCCCGGTTGAAGTAATGTCAGGATTTTTCCAAGGAATAAATCCTTACTTACCATTTAGATATGCAATAGAAGCAATGAGAGGTTTTGTTGGTGGAATAGTACCAGAACTTATACAAAAGGATCTTATTATATTAATAATTTCTGCTTTAATATTTGTAGTTATAGCTATATTATTAAAAAAACCAATGAATAAAAGTAGTGAAAAGTTTGTTAATAAGCTTAAAGAAAGTGATATAGTAGAACATTAAAAAATAGAAAAAAATAATTTTAAAAAAGATAGGATTTAATCCTATCTTTTTTATTTTATATAGTTTAAACGAAAGAAGTATAGGGAAAAATATTTTTATTATAAATATAGAAAGGAGAATAAAAAATGGGAAAAAAGATTTTTGGAGTATTACAGAGAATTGGTAAAGCTCTAATGCTACCAGTTGCTCTTTTACCTGCTGCTGGATTATTATTAGCATTCGGTAATTTACTTATGAATGAAGCTTTGTTAGTTAATGCTCCTTATTTAAGGGCAGATTGGATACAATTAGTTGCAAATGTTATGGAGCAATCAGGAAATATTGTATTTTCTAATTTGCCTCTAATATTTTCAGTAGGAGTTGCAATTGGCTTATCAGATGGTGATGGAGTTGCAGGTCTTGCAGCAATAGTTGGGTTTTTAATAATGAATGTTTCTATGGGAACATTTACTGGAGTTACACAAGATATGTTAACTGACCCTATGTATACTACTATAGTTGGAGTTCCTACACTGCAAACAGGAGTATTTGGAGGTATTATAATGGGACTTATAGCTTCTGCTATGTATAATAAATTTTATAAAATTGAATTACCTCCATACTTAGGATTTTTTGCGGGAAAAAGGTTTGTACCAATAGTAACAGCAGTGTTAGGAGTTATAATAGGTATTTTAATGACATTTATATGGCCACCTATACAAACAGGATTATTTTATTTTTCAAGAAGTATGATAGATGCTAATCCAACAATAGCAGCTTTATTATTTGGAACTATTGAAAGAGCATTAATACCATTTGGATTACATCATATTTGGTATAATCCTTTCTGGTATCAATTTGGAGAATATATAAATAGTGCTGGTCAATTAGTTATGGGTGATCAAAATATATTTTTTGCTCAATTAAAAGATGGAGTTCCATTTACAGCAGGAACATTTATGGCTGGAAAATTTCCTTTTATGATGTTTGGATTACCAGCGGCTGCATTAGCAATATATCAAGAGTCTAAACCTCAAAATAAAAAAATGGTAGCAGGAATTATGGTATCTGCTGCTCTTACTTCATTTTTAACTGGTATTACTGAACCTTTAGAATTTTCATTTCTTTTTGTAGCACCTATACTTTTTATAGTACATTGTGTATTAGCAGGATTATCATTTATGACAATGCAATTGTTAAATATAAAAATAGGAATGACTTTCTCGGGGGGAGTAATTGATTTTGTTTTATTTGGTATTATACCTAATAGAACTCCTTGGTATTTAGTAATAGTAGTTGGTATAATTTATGCAATAATTTATTATAGTTTATTTAGATTTTTAATAAGAAAGTTAAATTTAAAAACTCCTGGTAGAGAAGAAGATAATGAATCTATAAGCAGAGCAAATAAAGAACATGCAAATCTTGCAGTATCTGTATTAAATGCTCTTGGTGGCAGAGAAAATATAAATAATCTAGATGCATGTATTACTAGACTTAGAGTAATAGTTAATGATGTAGAAAAAGTTGATAAAGAAGAACTTAAAAAATTAGGTGCAGCTGGTGTAATGGAGGTTGGAAATAATATTCAAGCAATATTTGGGCCAAAGTCAGATACATTAAAAGGACAAATAAAAGATGTAATTGCTGGAAATATACCTGTAAGTGAATCTTTAGAAGAACATGATGATATAACTGAAATAAAAAATAGAAATCTTGAGGATATACCAGAAGATATAATGGTTCCTTTAAGTGGAAATGTAATAAGAATAGAAGATGTTCCAGATAAAATATTTGCAGAAAAAATGATGGGTGATGGGTTTGCTATAGAACCAATGGGAAATATTGTAGTAGCTCCTGTAAGTGGAGAAATTACATCATTATTTACTACAAAACATGCAATTGGAATAACAAGCGAAAATGGATTAGAAATATTAATACATGTAGGAATGGATACTGTTTCTTTAAAAGGTGAAGGTTTTACTTCATACGTTAAACAAGGTTATAAAGTTAAAATAGGGGATAAACTTTTAAGTGTAGATTTTGATTTTATAAAAGAAAAAGTTCCATCAATAATAACTCCAGTAGTATTTACTAATTTAACAGAAGAAAGCAAATTAGAAATAAATTATGGTGAGTTAAAAGAAGGAAAAGATATAGTAGCAACTGTAATTAAGAAATAATATTATGAAACCTAGCTAAAATTTAAAAAATAGCTAGGTTTTATTAACAAAAACTTCACATAAAAGTAAAAATAAAGTAAAATATAGTTATATGGTGGGGGGGTTATATGTATATAAATAACGAATTAGAAGAGATATTATATGTAGATTATGGAAAATACAAAAATATGTCAATAATATTTTTGTCTATTTATTTAATAATTAATATTATAGGTACAATATTTTTTAGTGAAAGTATTCTAGTATTAAATATATTTATAAGAATATTTTATCTTTTATTATCATTTTGTTGCATAGTACTTATATATTCAACTATAAAAATATTTAAAAGCAAAGTATTAATAATATTAAGTCTTAATTTTATTAATATTATAT
>NZ_JAUNLM010000012.1 GCF_030532265.1 Clostridium sp.
AAAAAAGAGATATAGAAAAATAAATTTAACTATATCTCTTACTATTATTAAATTTTTAGTTTTTAATATCTTTGTAATAAACCTCTATACTTGCATCTCCTAAGTTTTTAGGAATTAAATCTCCTTCTATTTCTTTTCCGTTTATTATTATTTTATTTTTAAATGATTTTTTTATCTTTATATTATATTTTTCTGATTTATTGTTTATTTTTATTTCAAAACCATCCCAATCACTTGGAATACATGGTGATATTTTGTATCCTATTCCTTTATAAATTTTAAATCCTAATATATTTTCTAATCCTACTTTATACATCCAACTAGCTGTTCCTGTATACCAGCTCCATCCACCTCTGCCTCCATGTGGTTCTCTTACATAAACATCAGCTGCCATAACATATGGTTCTAACTTATATCTTCTACAATCAAGTTCAGTTAATCCATGATTAATTGGATTTATCATATTAAAATATTTTACAGCTTTATCTCCCATTCCAAGCTTTGTTAATGCTAAAATAACCCAAGTTGCTGCATGAGTATATTGTCCTCCATTTTCTCTTACCCCTGCAACATACCCCTTTATATACCCTGGCTCTTCTTTTGATTTTTCAAAAGGTGGAGTTAAAAGTTTTATTAAAGCTAAATCTTTATCCACTAGATTTTTATCTACAGCTTCCATAGCTTCTTTTGCTCTTTCTAATTTACCACCTCCTGATATTACTGACCAACTTTGAGCTAATGAGTCTATTTGACACTCACCATTTTCTCTAGAACCAAGAGGTGTTCCATCATCAAAATAAGCTCTTCTATACCATCCTCCATCCCAAGCATTTTTCTCAATATTTTCTCTTATAAATTCTCTCATTTCTCTATATCTATTTACTTTTTCATCATCTTTCATATAATTACATATATCATCAAATCCTACTAAAATTTTATATATAAACCATCCAAGCCATACACTTTCACCTTTTCCCTTATTGCCTACTGTACTCATTCCGTCATTCCAATCCCCACTTCCCATTAGTGGGATATTATGCTTACCGAATCTCAGTGATTTTTCTATAGCTTTTATACAATGTTCATATATAGTTCCTTCCTTATTTGATTGATTAACTATTGTATATCTCTCATCCTCATCTTCCTTTAAAGGTTCATCCTCTAAATAAGGAACACTTTCATTTAATATATTATAATCTCCTGTAATTTCTATATATTCAGCTGTTACAAATGGTAACCATAATAAATCATCTGAAAATTTTGTTCTTATTCCACTATTTATTATAGGATGCCACCAATGTTGAACATCACCTTCTAAGTATTGTCTTGAAGCACTTCTTATAATTTGATCTTTTGTTATACTTGGATTTATAATACCAAGAGACATTGAGTCTTGAAGTTGATCTCTAAATCCATAAGCACCACCTGATTGATAAAAAGCCGTTCTCGCTAAATATCTACAACTATAATTTTGATATAGTAACCATCCATTTAAAAGATAATTCATTGATTCATCTTTTGTTTTAACTTGTATATTTCCTAGGAAATCGCCCCAATACTCCTTAATATTATTTAATTCGTCATTTACATTTTCTATATATTCATATTTTTCTATTAAACACTCTATTTTCTCTTCAGATTCTTCTTCTCCTAAAAGTACTATTAACTCCTTCTTTTCTCCAGGCTTTAATGTAATATCACACTTTGTAACTAAACATGGATCAAAACTGCTTCCACATGCCCCACTTAATTTATCTTCTTGCAAACCATTTGGTGATTCTAAACTACCAGAAATCCCAATAAATTCTTTTCTATCACAGGTAAAACTTATATTTTCTCCACCTATTATAGTTGAATACGCTTTCAAATTACCAAAGTACTCTGAATATGGGTTTTGACCATAAATATAGTTTCCTCTATTGTAGGTTGATATATATCTAGCTGTTTGATAATTTAAAACTCCAAGTACTAGTTGAGCATAATAATATACTGATAAATTTTTATCAATATTATCTATATTTTCTAGTATTATTTTTTGAATTTTAACCCTTTCTCCCTTTGGAGCAAACACTATCATATTACCTCTTATATTATTAACTGTATGAGAATAGCTTGAATATCCAAATGAGTGTTTTATTATATACTCTCCATCATTTCTAACAGGCTCTGGAGTTATTGAGAAATATTTCAAATCATTATTATCTCTTATATAAATTGCTTCTCCTAATGAATCTTTAACTATATCATTATTCCAAGGAGTTATTTTATTTTCTCTACTATTTTCACACCAAGTGTGCATAGATCCAACTTCGGATGTATGAAATCCAAACCTTTCATTAGAAATAACATTAATCCATGGTGCTGGCGTATTATTATTCTCTCTAAGCACTATTACATAACCTTTATCTTCTTTATCAAAACCACCATACCCATTAAAAAAATCTAACTTATTCTTTAATTCATTATACATACTTATTTTGTTTTTATTTTCTATTATTTTTTTATATTTATATGTTTCTTTATCTTGATATTCATCATTTCCATTATTAAAAAGTTGTTGTTCTTTTAATTGAGTTAATATATTTCCCTTTGTACTATCTATAAAAATTGATGATATACCAATTAAAAAATCTCTTATATCTTCATTCATTGTTGATTTATTGTGAAGATATATTCCTCCTTGTTTATTTAAAATTTCTTCACCAGATAAAACATTAATTTCTTCTAATATCTCTCTTTGAAGTGGCATTTCATAACTTGATTCTTCATTATTATAAATTACTAAGTCAGTTTTAACTCCTTTATTTTTAAAGTACTTATGCATTTTTATAATTGACCTAACTAAATTAATATCTTCATCACTATTAACAAGTAACATTATAATTTTTATATCTCCTGATATTCCAAATGCCCATAAATCTTTCTGATGTTTATTTATATTTCTTATATAAAACTCTCTATCTTTTCTTTCATTATTTAAAAATAATATATATGAAGCTAAACTTTGATATATATTAGCTTGTGCTGATGTAATAGCAAGGTTTTTAAGTTCAACTTGCATAAATCTACTATATGTATTAAACTCATTTTCTAATTTTTTAATATTACTATATTCTCTAGAAAGTTTTATAACCTCATCTCTTTCAGATGCAGTTCCTGTTATAAAATAAATTATTTTTTCTTCATTTGGTTCTAAGTTTAATCTTACTCTAGTACTAATTATAGGATCTAATACTGTTCCTACTGTATTTTTTAAACTATTATTATTATCCAAAGCTAAAGGCTTATCTAAGTCTCTATTTCTTCCAATAAAATTCATTCTTGAAGTTTCATAACTCATTACCCCTTCAAACTCATAATCACATATTGGCTTATGAAATATATAAGGAACTTTTCCATCTTTAACTCTAGCTCGCCTTTTCCCTATTACTGTTTTTGTACTTTCATCAAATTCAGTTTGAATAAAAAGATTTGAAAAGCTTGGGTGTGCTGTGTCAGCTTCCATAGTAGTTAATGTTACTTCCATATAACTTGTTACTTCTATAGATATTCCTTTTTCTCCAACATTTTTTAATTTTAGCTTTCTTATATCTATACTATCTTCACTTGATACTACAACTTCCATTTCACTCTTTATTGATCCACATCTTTTTGTAAATTTTGCTTTATCTACTGAGAATTCTATATCCGTTTCTTCACAATCATTTCTGCAAGGCTCAAAAGTAGCACTCCAATATTCATTAGAATTTAAATTTTTAATATATAAAAATAATCCACTATTATCAACAGTACTATCTCCTTTCCATCTATATAATAAATTATTTCCTTCTTTTGAATAACCGCTTCCTTGTAAGGTAATCATAGTTGAAAAGTTTCCATTTGATAACAACAAAACTTCTTGATTTTTATTTGTACTGCTATTAAATCTTCTTGGAGTAAAATCTTCACATTCTATATATTCTCTATTAATTGCAATATCTTCATTACGCTCAAATGTTATATATTTAGGTATCTTTTCTTTAAGTAATATTTCTGTTGCTTTTACTTCTTTTATATTATGAAATCTTTGCTTAAGTATATTATTATTTAATATGTTATCTAAAGCTAATAAAGACATACCTAAATGGTGAACCATATAACATCTTACTTCTTTACCTTTATACATATGCCCTTTTATTTTATTATCTCTTTTTCCAGTAAAATCTATAGCTTCTATAAAACCATATCTTCCTACTGCTCCTAAACTTTCTAAATTTCTTAGATTTTCTATAGACTTCTCCTTAATACAAGGTAATACCATAAGTGTTGAATATGGTGATATTACTAAATCATCTTCAAGCCCTCTTTTTAATCCTATTTCTGGAATTCCAAAAGCTTTATATTGATAAACTTCTCCTATATCAAATTTATAATAAGCTGATTCTGATATACCCCAAGGAACATTTTTCTTTTTAGCAAATGCTATTTGTGCCTTTATAACTGACTTATACGTTTTATCTAAAAGAGTTTCTTCAAAACTTTTCATTATTAAATTGGGCATAAAATATTCAAACATAGTTCCACTCCATGAAACTAAACTCATCCCTCTATATGCATTAGTCATTGCTCTGCCAAGTTTAAACCAATGACTAGTATCAACTTCATTTCTTGCTATAGATAAAAATGAAGCTACTCTTGATTCAGATGCTAATAAATCATAATATGAATTCCCTAAAGAATTTTCCTCTACATTATATCCTATAGAAAATAATCCTCTATCTTTTGAATATAAAATTTTAAAATCCATTTCACTCATAATTACTTCTATTTTTTCTATTAAATCATCAATTTTCTTTTCAAAAACATCTAATTGTTTAACTTTTTCTTCTAAAACTTTATTAGAGTCATCTTCTGATAATCTTTCAATCTTTTTTATTTCTTTTTTAAATTCTATAAGCGATGGGTTTTCTTTCTTTAAATATTCAAATAATATTTTATTTATATCTCCATAAATATACTCTGAATATTTTATTTTATTTTCAATTTCTTTCTCTAACTTATTTAACCAATATTTAAATTCTTCTTCTCTATCTGTACTTTCTTCTTTTATTAATTTAATATATTGTAATTGTTGTTTTAAAATCTGTATATAATCTTCATTTTTTAAATTATTTGATACATTGAGATTATTACTATAATCTATTCCTAATATATTGTATGTATCAACTAAACTTAAAACTTCTTCTTCTCTTATTAATGGATTATTTTTATATTCAATAAGTGTTTCTTTTATAATCCATAAATAACCTAATAAATTTCCACTATCTACTGTTGATATATATCTTGGCCATAATGGTGTACAGGTTTTTGTATCATACCAATTAAAATAATGCCCCTTATATTTAGTAAGTTTATTCATTCCTTCTATTATAAGTTCTAATCTCTTTATAACTTCACCTAATGATATATATCCTAAGTCATATGCAACAATATTTGATATAAGCCCCATTCCAATATTAGTTGGTGATGTTCTATGTGCAACTCCTTTGTAAGGTTTTTCTTGATAATTATCAGGAGCTAAATAATTATTTTCTTCATTAACAAAATCCTCATAATAAGCCCATATCCTTCTACTTATACATCTTAAATAATTTCTTTCACCTCTTGTAAGCTCATCTTTTTCTTCTTTTATTGAAGTACTTATATTAAAGGCTATTAATGGTGCAAATAACCATAGTATAGATATTACTGTCATTAACCCACCTAGTGTAAAAGATGAATTAAATCCAAATACAATAAATAATCCTCCAGCTAATACAGAAAACCACATATTTCTATAATAATATCCAATACTATCCTTAACTGTATTCTCAGCATCTTCTGCTGTTTGCCATTCTAATAAATTATTTTTTGATATTAGAAGTCTAAATAATGCTTTACATATTGCCCCTACCATTATATACGTTTGATATGGTATAAAACTTATAATTAGAATTACTTCTTTAAAACTTTTCAAAGTTCCTATAAGTTTATTTTTAGGAGTAACAACAAAATCGGTAACAGTAAATAATAATGGTGTTGCTATTGCTAAAAATAATAATATAGTTATTTCAATACCTCTATTTAATGATAATAAAGTTATTATAATCCCTATTAATATTGATGGAGCTAAAAGACTTCTCCTTAAGTTATCGAATATTTTCCACCTTGAAAGTGCAGATAACTTTTTTGAAAACATCCATGAAATTAATTGCCAATCTCCTCTTACCCACCTATGTAATCTTTTTGTACTTGATATATATGTTGATGGATAATTATCTATAAACTCACAATCAGTTACTAATGCACTTCTTACATAACATCCTTCTAAAAGGTCATGACTTAATACTCTATTTTCCGGTATTTCATCTTTAAGAACATTATAAAATACATTTATATCTATAATTCCTTTACCAGTAAATGAACCTTCTGCAAATAAATCTTGATAAGTATCAGAATATGCTGTTGAATAACCATCAACTCCACTATCACCACCAAATATTTTTGAAAATTTACTTTTATTTTTACTTTCTAAAGATATTGAAACTTTAGGCTGCATTATAGTATAACCTCTTTTTACAATACCATCTTTACAAAATGGTTTATTCAAAGGGTGACTCATTGCTCCTATTAATTTTTTTATTACTCCTCTTGGTAAAAAAGTATCTGTATCTAAAGTTACAATATACTTGGCATCTCTAATGCAATCTATATTTGAACTTATAACATTATATGTATGGTTTTTGCTCCCTTTTAATAAAGCTATAAATTCCATTATTTTTCCTCTTTTTCTTTCTTTACCCATGAACACACCTTCATGAGTATTATAAACTCTTTTTCTATTAAAGAAGAAAAACTTATCATCTTCATCTCCTTTACAATACTTTATATTAAGAGTTTCCGTTTCTCTTATAGCCTTTAAATTTATTTCTTTTTCATAATCATTTAATTCTTCTTTGCTATCTTTAAAATCTGCAAGTATAGCAAAATATAAATTATCTTCTTTATTAGCTAAATATGCTACTTCAAGTTTTTCTAAAAGCTTATGTATATCTTTTATTGAATTAACTATTGTTGGCACTATTACTATAGTCTTTTGTTCTGAACTTATAGAATTTAACTCTAACTTTGGTACATGCCTCACTTCTACACTTTTACTAACTACTAAATTTATTAATGTAACTACAACTTCACTTGATGGAATTAAAAGTATTACTGCTGCAAGTATATATTGACCTAAATTATAATTTGCACCTAATAAATTTCCCATAAAAAGTGTAATTAATATTAAAAATAATGTTCCTAAAACATTTATCATAAAGAAACTTTTAAAATTCATTTTATTATTTATTTTATTTGTAATTTCAAGAACTTCATTTAAATATTTAATCCCATCATCAATTAAATAGTATCCTATATGCCTTTTAAAATCACATTTTCCCAAATCACTTGCTTTTTTTGCTAGAAATATTAATCTTTCAGCTATTAAAATTTCATCAATATTATTTAATTTAGAAATTTTTTCAATTTTATGGCGATAATAATCTTTTGATTCAAAATCCATTCTATTATAAATATTATTAGGATCATTTTTTAAAATTTTCTCCACCATAGATGTTTCTTCAAAAAACCTTCTCCAATTTATAGAATCTATCTCTCTTATTGAATTAATTAATAAACTTATTTCTAACTCTAATTTTGATTCTAATAATTTATTTTTCATTACACATTTATCTGAACTGTTTTCAATTAAATTTAACTTTAAAATACTATATAAATTTTCATCTTCATAAGAATTATCTTTTAAAACTTTATATAACTGATTATTAAAATTAAATGTTGATTTTTTTATAATTTCATAATATCCATCTGAATTTTTATGTTCTTTATCTGAAATTATTTTATAAGCTAGTTTTTTACCATTTAATTTATCACTATATATCTCTTTTAAATTTTCAGTTATATTAGATAAGCTTATAATTATTGAAGCTCTAAGCATTAATGGAAATGCCCATAGTTCTCCCATAGTTAGTTTTTTATTATTTTTTAATATAAAATTTATACATTCTTCTGTTACATTCATATTATTTTCATTTAACATCTTTCTTGCAAGAAAAAAAATACGTGGAGAATTTTCATTATTAAAAGTAACTTCATTTAAATCCTCAAAATATTCTTTAGGCATATTCTTTTTAGTTGTTTTATATTCTTTTTCTATTAGATAAATATTATCTAATAACCATTGCCCTGCCCCTATTACATCTTCTCCTTCATTTGATAAAGCTTTTATATACTTATAATTTTCTTTTATTTTCATAAAACTAAGCTTTAATTCATTAAGTACATTTCTCCTACTTGATGAGTTTTTGTTATTCACTTTAATCTTCTCCTTTGCAAAGTTTTACTTGTTAACTTAGTTTTTACCAAAATAATAAAAAAAATTACTTTTTATTTTTCTATAAAAATAAAAAAGATGGTATTTATAAAAAAGATAAAAAATCTCATTTATAAATACCATCTTTTTAAATATATAATATTACTTTATTTCTGTATTTAATTCCCCTAAATTCTTTTCTTCAATTAACTCTTCAACAGTTTCGATGCTTGATTTATCTTTTGCTAATATTATAGTTGATATTATTATAAATATTGTACCTAAAATTAATGCTAATGTTAGATGTTCTCCAAATAATATTACCCCCATAATAATACTAACAATTGGTTCAAACGTACCAAGTATTGATGCTGAAGATGCACCTATAAGTTCTATACCTTTTAATAATAATATTATTGATAATATTGTTGATACAACTGATATTAACATATATGAAGATACTAAATTAACTGTAAATGTCATAACTAATGAATTATTTATAAGTCCATAAAGTATCATTCCAACACCAGCTCCAAAAGATAAATACATAGTAACTACTCTATTATCAACATCTTTAAGCTCCTCAAGGGCTAACATTATAATGTTACCTGCATAACTTATTCCAGAAATTATAGCTAAAACTACACCTAATATACTTAATGTATTATTTTCAAATGCAATTAAAGCATATGCTCCAATTCCTGCAAATATTAATGATGCTAATTTATTTTTACTCATAAGCTTTTTAAATAAAATATATTCAAATATACAAACAAATGCTGGATAAACAAAATGTAATGTAGTTGCAAGTCCTACCCCTAAATAATTATAAGACATAAATAATGTTTGAGTAGTTATTGTATAGCCAAAAAATCCTGTAAAAAATAAATATAGAAATTGTTTTTTTGTTACTTTAATTGATACTTTAGTTATAAGTAAATATACAAAAAGTATAACTGCAGCTATTGAAAATCTAAATACTAATACTGTAGTTGGATTTGAACCATTTTGATATGCAAATTTAGCAAATATAGGCATTAACCCAAATGCAACTGAAGCTAATATTGCAAATAAAATTCCTTTGTAATTTTTCAATTCTTCATCCCCTTAATTATATATAATCACTAACTTTTAAACACGTTCAATTATAGATTGTAAGAGTATAAAATCCTATTGTCAATGGCTATTTTGCTATTGTCATATTTTTATTTCAAATATTGATCCTTCCCCTAATTTACTATTAACAAATATAGTTCCGCCATATATATTTACTAATTTTTTTGCTATAGATAAACCTAATCCATTTCCACCTGTTTTACTATTTCTTGATTCATCAACTCTATAAAATCTATCAAAAAGAAATGGTATATCTTCTTTTGGTATTCCAATACCTCTATCTACAACCTTTAATATTTTATTGTTATTATTTTTTTCAAATATTATATCTATATTTTTATTAGTAGTTGAGTATTTTATAGCATTATCTAATAAAATTATAATAAGTTGCTTCATATGTAACTCGCTCATAGGAAAAGTTTTTACTCCATTATAATTAACTTTAATATTATAATCAGATTTTATAATAGAAAAATCATCTAAAATATTTTTTAAAACTTCTTCCGTATTACAACTTCCACTTAACCTCTCATTCAAGTTATCAAGTTTTGATATATCAAGTAATGTTTTTACTAAATCTATTAATCTATCTACTTCTTCACTACTTGCCTTTATTGATTTATCTAGCACTTCCTTATCATTTTTTCCCCATCTATTTAATAATGATAAATGACCTTTTATTATAGTAAGTGGTGTTTTAAGTTCATGAGAAGCATCTTGAACAAATCTTCTTTCCCTATTAAACGAAGCCTCTAAGTCATCCATTAAAGAGTTAAAAACTATACCAAGCTTTGAAATTTCATCCCTGCCATCACCAATTATATTAACTCTTTTATCTAACCTTCCTTCATTTTTTATTTGTTCCATTGTATTTGTAAGTTCTCTTATATTTTTAAGAAATAATCTTGATATTGCCATTGCACCTATCACACTTATAAATAACCCAAGTACAGCAGTTATTAATATTAAATAACCATAAGATTCAAATATATCATCAAAAATATTAAGTTCTATTCCATATTTACTTCTATGATCTATAAACCAATCAAAAAATACTGCTGTTTGAGCTATTGCTATAAATAATATAAATACTGCAAATACTATTGCAGATGCTATCGTTATTTTCCAAAATATAGGTAATTTATTATACTTTTCTTTAATCATTATCTCTCATAACATATCCAACTCCTCTTACTGTTTGAATATATTTTTCCTTATCATCTTTATCTAATTTATTTCTTATATATCTTACATATACATCAACAATATTAGTTTCTGCCTCTGAGTTATATCCCCAAACATTATCTAATAATACATCTCTAGTTAGAACTTTATTTTTATTTCTTATAAGTATTAATAAAAGTTGAAATTCTGTATTTGTTAATTCTATAATTTTTTCATCTTTTTTTACTATTCTTCCTTCTACATCTAATGTTATATCTTTAAATTTAAATTCACTTTTTATATTTTTACTATTTATTCTCCGAAATATAGCTTCCATTCTAGCTAATAATTCTTCTATTGCAAAAGGTTTTGCAATATAATCATCTGCTCCATTTTGAAGACCAGTAACTTTATCCATAACACTATCTCTTGCCGTTAACATTATTATAGGTGTATCTTTTTCTTTTCTTATTCTTCTACAAACTTCCAAACCATTTATTCCTGGCAACATTAAATCTAGTAATATTAAATCATAATTATTTTTTAATGCTAATTCTACAGCTTTTCTACCATCACTTGCTACATCAACATTATAACCTTCATATTTTAATTCCATCTGTATAAATAAAACCATATTTTCTTCGTCTTCAACAATTAAAATTTTTCTCATAAAATCCTCCTTCCTAAATTAAATTAATATAAATTGCCTATACTACTATTTAATCACACAATAGCTAAACCATATGTAAATATTTTGAAAATAAGAGAGATTTTAAATCTCTCTTATTTATAATAGTTAATAATTAAATTAATCATCATGATGATTATCCCCATGACCATCATGACAATTATTATCTATTTCTGTTATAGCACCTGTTCTTCCATCTACATTAACTTCTTGAAGCATATTATCCTTATCTTTTATCTCTATCTCATACTCTACAACACCATCATCTACATCTTCTTTTGCGCTTACTAAACTTCCTGGAACTTTCTTTAAAGCTATTTCTTTAGCTTGATCTAATGTATAATTTGGTTTTTCTGCAAACTTCATTTCTATTTTTTCTTCTACTTGCTCTATTGGATTATATTTATTCTCCATAACTTCATGTGTTATAGCTCCCGCAGCTATTGTTCCACATAATAGAACTCCCAATATTGAAAGTCCTATCACTTTTCCTTTACTAATTTTTTTCTTAGCTTTTTTTTCTTTTGAATTATTTTGTGAATCATCTTTATTATTATTTAATTCTATAAATTCTGTATCCTTTATATTTTTGTTTTCATTTATATTATTTTCATTCATAAAAAATCCTCCTAAAAATTTAATATTTATATTATGTATTAATAATAACAACTTAAAATTAAAATATACTTTATATAAAATGAGAATTTTTTAATTTTACTATAAAAATAAAAGAGCAATTATTTAAATAACTGCTCTTTATAATAACTAATTTAAGCTAAAGAATTTAGTGAATGCTTCTACTGAATAGAAATTATCTTTTACTGTTGCAAGTTCTCTTACTGAGTGCATTCCTAATATTGGTGCTCCCATATCAACAACTGGTATACATAAATCAGCTGCTGACATTGGTCCTATTGTTGTTCCACCTTTTACATCTGATCTATTTACAAACTTTTGCATTGGAACATTAGCTTCTTTACATACAGCTTCAAATATTCCAGCTGCAACTCCTTCTGTTGAATAGCTTCCTGATGCTGCAATTTTAAGAACTGGTCCATTTCCAAGAACAGGTCTATTTGTTGGATCATGTTTTTCTGGTAAATTTGGATGTACTGCATGAGCTAAATCTGCTGAAATCATTATTGAATTTGAAAGTGCTCTAAAGAATTCTTCTGTATTTTTATCAAGAGCAATTGCAATTCTTTCTAATGTTCTTCTAATTAAATTTGAATTAGCTCCTTGAGCTGTTAAGCTTCCTATTTCTTCATTATCTATACAAATCATAACTTTTGTTGCATCTATATCTGAACTATTTATTAAAGCTTTAATTCCTGCAAAAACCATCCATTGGTCATCTAACTTTCCAGCTGATATAAATTCTTCATTTACTCCCATTATGCATCCTTTTTCAAATTCATATAGGAATAAATCAAAATCTAATATATCTTCTTTATTAACACCTAATTCTTCTGTAATAAGATTTAATAATAAATCTTCCTTTTCTAAACTTTCATTAACAAATCCAGCTAAAGGTAATGTATCTTTTTGTTTATTAAATTCATAACCTTCATTTACTGATCTATTCATATGAATAGCTAAACTTGGTATTACTAATACTGGCTTATTTATATTTACTAATTTAACTTCTGGCTTTAATGCTGATTTACCCTTAACTATTACTCTTCCAGCAATTCCAAGTGGTCTATCAAACCAAGTATAAAGTATTGGTCCACCATATACTTCTGTGTTTAATTTTAAATAATGATTTTCTCCTACCATTTCAGCATTTGGCTTAATTTTAAATCCTGGTGCATCTGTATGTGCTCCAATAAGTCTAAAACCATCTTTTTCTATTTCACCATTACCAACATTAAAAGCTATTACTGCTGAATCATTTTTCTTTAAATAATATTTTCCGCCTTTTTTAACTTTCCATGAGTCAGATTCAAATAATTCTTCAAATCCTTCTTTATCCAAAATTTCTTTTACTGATGAAGCAGCATGATATGCTGTTGGACTATTATATAAGAAATCTATTAATTCATTTGCTAATTTCTTTTGCATAACTATTCCTCCTAAAGCTAAATAACTATTTATTATATATTTTACCACATTTAATACTAAAAATAATTATAAACTAATGATTTAATACTTTATTTAACCTTTAATTATTTAAATTAAAATATGTATAAAGCATAAATTTTAATTTTTTCATTTAAACTAAAATTATATAAATAACCTGAAATAAAATAAACATTTATTTAAATAAATATTAACTTTTAAAATATACTTTTAACTATATAAATTCTAAATTAAAATAATATTTCTTTACCAAATAAAAAATAAACTTTAATTTAAAACATAGTATAAAATTAATGTTTACTTTATTTGATTAATGTTTAACTCTAATATAGAATAAAATATATAAATTAAACGGGGGTAATATTAATGATTTCGCAATTTTTAGTAAAAAAATTCATAAAAGATAGTGAAAATACCGCTAGTAAAAAAGTTCGTAATTCTTATGGATTTTTAGGTGGTATTATTGGAATAATAGTTAATTTTTTATTATTTTTAATAAAATTTAGTGTCGGTACATTAGTATCAAGTATAGCAGTTACTGCTGATGCCTTTAATAACTTATCTGACACGGCTTCTTCAATAATAACTATTGTTGGATTTAATATGGCAAATAAACCAGCTGATGAAGAACATCCTTTTGGACATGGTAGAATTGAGTACTTATCAGCTCTTGTTGTAGCATTTATGGTTATGCTAGTTGGATTTCAATTTGTAAAAACATCATTTGATAGAATAATGAATCCCGAAGCTATTAAATTTGAATGGATTCCTTTTATTCTTCTTATTATTTCTATTTTTCTTAAAGTGTGGCTTTCATTCTTTAATAAATTTATTGGAAATAAAATTGACTCAACAGCTTTAAAAGCATCTGCTGTTGATGCTTTAGGTGATGTATTTACATCAAGTTGTGTTGCAATATCTTTACTTGCTGCTAAATTTACAACTATTCCAATTGATGGTTATGTTGGTATCCTAGTTGCATTATTTATAATTTATTCTGGATTTTCACTTGTTAAAGAAACAATTAATCCTTTACTAGGCGAAGCACCTGACCCTAAATTAGTAAAAGATATACATTCTATGCTTTTATCATACGATTATATAACAGGAATACATGATCTTGTTATACATAACTACGGTCCTGGAAGATGTATGGCATCAGTCCACGCTGAAATACCATCAGATATTGATATTATGAAAATTCATAATATAATAGATAAAGCTGAAAGAGAAATTTCTAAAGAACTTGGTGTATATTTAGTAATTCATATGGACCCAATATGTTTATCTAATGATGAAATTAGAGAAGCTCATAATGAAGTATCAAAAATTATTAAATATAATCCATTAATTAAGTCTATGCATGACTTTAGGATAGTTGGTGAAGGAAATGAAAAAAATCTTATTTTTGATATAGTAGTTAATTCAAAGGCACTAAATAAAATAATGGATGAAAATGCCTTAAAAAAAGATTTAATAAAATCAATAAAAGATATACATCCTCAATATAATTGCATAATAACAATAGACCATGATTATAGTTAATTTAATTATAATTTATAGTAATCATTTGTTTTAAGCAAATTTTATAGAGTAGCTTTTTAGCTACTCTATTTTTAATCTAATAAAACTTTAATTTTTCAAAAAGTTATTTTTTATATTGAACTTTTGGAAATTTTTGTATTATAATCTATTTATAAGTAAATTCTATTTAAAATCTTTTAACTCTTTATTGTTTTATTATCAATTCAAAATAAAATTAATATTTTAATCAATTAAAGGAATATATAGTTCTCTTTAGAGAACTATATTACTATTGCATATAATATTATAAGCATAGAAAAAATCATTGTATTATAGGGGGCTATATGATAAATAATATTAATATTCTTTCTAATATAACTAATGCAAAACCTAGTTTTGTGAGTTGGTTTGTAATCTTATTTTTACTGGCTGTATTGGTAATTGGTATTAGATATTATTTTGCCAAAAAGCAATAAAAAGGACAGGAATTCTGTCCTTTTTTATTTTCATAACTATTTTAAAACATAATTCCCTAATAGTAACAAATAAATCTATACAAATATATAATGTATTACTGAAATATTTTATGAGAAGGTGAAATAATGGACACAACTCAAAATCGTCATATGTTTCTAGGTAATAATACACCAAAAGGTTTTTATTCCCTTTTTAAATATTTATTATCTCAAGAAGATGCCAATAGAATTATATGTCTTAAAGGTGGACCTGGAACTGGAAAATCCTCTCTTATGAAAAAACTTGCCTTCCACTTTAAATCTAACGGATATACAGTTGAGGAATATCACTGCTCATCTGATGATCAATCATTAGATGGTGTCTTAGTTAAAGAACTAAAAGCAGCAATTTTAGATGCAACTTCTCCTCATATGACAGACCCACGTTCCCCTGGAGCTATAGATAAAATTATTGACTTAGCTGTCGCTTTAGATAACAAAAATATATCTAAATATAAGAATGAAATTATATCCCTTAGTAATCAAATAAGTGAATGTTTTTCTAGAGCTTATACATTTTTTAACGCTGCAAATTCAGTATATTTGGATTGGCGAAATATAAATAAATCATCTGTAAATAAAGACTTATTATTAAATCTTGAAGAAACAATTAAGTCAGCAGTTTTACCTATTAAATCATCCAATACACTTGGAGGTGAAAGACATCTTTTTGCTACTGCTTTTACTCCAAATGGAATAGTTTCTTTTAGTGAACTTCTATCAAAATCTTTAACAAAATTATTTGTACTTAAAGGTGAACCTGGTCTTTATAAAAGTGATTTATTAAAATCATTAGGAATTTCAGCTCAAAAGCTTGGTTTATATGTTGAGTACTACCATCATCCTCTTTTACCTGATGAATTAGAGCATATAATAATACCTTCAGAAGGAATAGGTATATTTAGTGAAAATGAATTATCAAAAATAAAATTAAATGCAACTGTTTTTGATTTATCCTCCCTTTGTGATAGAAATATATTAGCAAATTATAAAGAAGAATTAGACTTTGATAGAACTGAATTTGATATACTTCTTAATAAAGGTTTATCTTTAATAACAGAAGCTAAACTTACACATGATAAGCTTGAAAAAATATATGTTTCTCACATGGATTTTAATTTAGTAAATAAAATTTATAATGATATAATAATAGATTTTGAAAAGTTTAAAAATTAAATTATCTTTAAATAAACTTAAATCCTAATTAATCTTTAACTGTTTAATATTATGATGGATTATAATTATAAGCAAAAAAAAGATTGCGTAAATTTACGCAATCTTTTTTGCTATTTGTTTATCTGTTTTATAACTGATAATCTATGAAGGGCCCTAGTACACATTATATATTTTACAAGATTTGGAGTGTCTGTGTCATCCTCTAAAATGATTACTCCATCAAATTCTAATCCTTTTGCAAAATATGCTGGTATTAAAACTTTTCCGCCTCTATATATTATGTCATTTCTATCAAATGTAAGTATTTTAACTTTTTCTTTGAGTCTATGAGATAAATTTTTAAGCTCATCTTTTTTCTTAGTTATAACAGCTATACTTTCAAGACCTTCTTCTTCATAATCTTCAATTATAGAAGTTATAGTATCTATAGTTTCTTCAATATTTTCTGTTTCTTCTTCAAGAACGGACTCACCACTTCTTACTAATGGTACAATTTTCTCCTCATCTAAGAATTTACTTGCATATTCCATTATTTGTTGAGTTGATCTATAACTTTTATTTAAACTAAATTCCATTACATTATCTAATATTTCATTTAATTTAAGCATTGCTGGAACTTCTTTTGTATCAATAAGCCTTTGATTACTATCTCCAACTATCGTATAACTCTTAGCTCCTGTTAATTCTTTTAATACTATAAATTGAATATAATTATAATCTTGAGCTTCATCAATTACTACGTGCTTATATTCTTTTTTAGTTTTTTTACCATTTAACTTTATCATTAAATAAAGTATACCTGCAAGATCCATAAAGCCAAGATTATCAGTATTTGTAATTTTCTTATATATACTTACTGTATCTTCATTATTAAGCCATTCATTTAATCTTTCTCTTGCATTAATAACTTCTCTTACTATTTCTCTTATTCTTAGTCTTCTAGTAAAATCTAAATTATTTTTTTCAAAAATAAGTTCATCTTCTGTAAGAGCGCTTATTTTTTCTTGTATTTCTTTATTTAACTTCCAAACATACTCATCTCTTTTATCTTTTATTTTAGAAATAAGTATTCTTTTTATTTTATCACTTCTTCTAAATAAAGGCATATAAGCATAATGTTTATTAAATAATTCTCTTATTTCATCTTTTGAAACTATTTCTTCTCCAAAGAATTTTACACTATCTAAAGAAAAATAATTTTCATTCATTTCTTCTATGGAATCATCTAGTTTTCTTACAAATTCAAATGAACTCTTATACTTGTATTCTTTTAAAGCTTCTTCGTTACCTTTCATAGCTTCTTCTATATAATAAGAAAACTCTGTTATAGGTTCATTAATTCCTATTTCTTTAATTGCAAAAGCTTCAAAAGTCATATTATCTACTCCATCTTCACCAAGTGATGGAAGTACACCATTTATATAATCCATAAATATATCATTTGGACCAAGTATTAAAACTTTATCTCCAAATTGTTTTCTAAAATTATATAAAAGATATGATATTCTATGAAGAGCTATTGTTGTTTTTCCTGAACCCGCAACTCCATTTACAACAACAGCTTTATCCTTTGGAGCTCTTATTATTTCATCTTGCTCCTCTTGTATTGTCATTACAATATCTTTAAGTTTCTCACTTGAATTACTTGTTAAAACCATTTGAAGTATTTCATCTTTTACATCTATTGCTGATTCAAATACACCTTTAAGTTCTCCATTTTTTATTACAAGTTGTTTTCTTGATAGTATATCAGCAGATATCTCTCCAGATGGAGAAGTATATGAAGATTCACCAACATTTCCTTTATAGAATAATGAAGCTATAGGAGCACGCCAGTCTACAATGACTGGCTCATATGTTCCTTCTCTTGTAAGTCCAAATCTACCTATATAAATTTCTTCTGGAGAATCTCCCTCTTCTATAAAATTTATTTTTCCAAAGTAAGGTGATTCCTTCAAAATTGTGTATTCCTTAAGCTTTTTATCTATATTTTTAAAAGCTTCCTCTTTTACATAAGCTTCATGGTCAAAGTATTCTAATACTTTATCCTCATCATCCCTATATTCTTCTATTACTTTTTTTCTGTAATCTATAATATATTCTGTTATATATTTTCTTTTTTCTATATAACTTAAAATCTCTTCATTTATTATATTTAATGTGTCATTTAAATGAGCTTCTTCCATAAGGAAATCTAGGTTGTTTTCCATATTATCTATATCTCCTTCCAAAATAGATTGTTACTCACCTATTTACCATCTCTATTATTCTCATTACTTGTTGATTTTTCTTCATTTTCATTGCTTAATTTTAAATCTTTTTTTTCATTATTAGAAGAATTTAAACTCTCTTTGTTTTGCTCTAAATTTTCTACTATTGTAGTAGAAACCTTAGTAACAGCTATTTCATCCTTTGCTTCTAATTTTTCTGTTGATAATATTGAAGCTTCCTTTTTAGAATTTTTTCTACTTTCAGCAAGCATCTTAGCTTCTTTTCTAGCTTGTTCTTTTATTCTATCTTCTTCTTCTTTTTTAATTCTCATTTCTGGATATTTTTCATAAACTATTTCCATAAATTCATCTCCAAAAATAGTTTCCTTTTCAAGAAGAACATTTGATATTTTATCTAAAAGGTCTCTATTATCTTTTAGTAAAGTTCTTGCTTTCTTATGAGCTTCCTTTATTATATTAAGAACTGCTTTATCAACTAAAGTTGAAGTTTCTTCACTACAATTTCTAACAGCCCTACCATCTAAATATCTATTTTGTATTGATTCAAGAGCCATCATATCAAACTCTTCTGTCATACCATACATAGTTACCATTCCTCTAGCTGTTTGAGTTGCTCTTTCTATATCATTTGAAGCTCCTGTTGATACAAGATTAAATACTTCTTCTTCAGCTGATCTACCACCAAGCATTACAGTTATTTGATTCATAAGCTCTTCCTTAGAAATTAGGTATTTTTCTTCTTCAGGTAATTGCATAGTATATCCAAGAGCTCCCATAGTTCTTGGAACTATTGTAATTTTATGAACTGGATCTGCTCCATCTAAAAGAGCTGCAACTAAAGCGTGACCAACTTCATGGAAAGCAACTGCTTTCTTTTCTTTTGGTGAAAGTATTCTATCTTTCTTTTCTTTACCTGCTATTATATCTTCTACTGCTTCTCTTAAGTCATCTTGAATAACTTCTTTTCTACCTTCTCTAACAGCTCTAAGTGCTGCTTCATTCATGATGTTTGCAAGGTCTGCCCCAACTGCACCAGGAGTACTCTTTGCTATTTCTTCTAAATTTACGTCTTTTCCAAGCTTAATATCTTTTGCATGAACTTTAAGTATAGCCTCTCTTCCTGGAAAATCTGGTCTATCAACTATAACTCTTCTATCAAATCTACCTGGTCTAAGTAATGCTTTATCAAGTATTTCAGGTCTATTTGTAGCCCCAAGTATTACTATACCCTTTGATGAATCAAAACCATCCATTTCAGCCAATAACTGATTAAGTGTTTGTTCTCTTTCATCATTACTTTGAAGTTGACTATCTCTACTCTTACCAACAGCATCAATTTCATCTATAAAGATTATACAAGGAGCTTTTTCTTGAGCATCCTTAAATAATTCTCTAACTCTTTTAGCTCCAGCACCAACAAACATCTCAACAAAGCTTGAACCTGATATTGAGAAAAATGGTACCTTTGCTTCTCCTGCAACTGCTTTTGCTAGTAATGTTTTACCTGTTCCTGGAGGTCCAACTAAAAGAACTCCTTTTGGTAGCTTAGCTCCTATTTCAGTATATTTACTAGGATCATTTAAGAAATCTATTACCTCTTCAAGAGATTCTTTAGCTTCTTCTTGTCCTGCAACATCCTTAAATGTTACGCCTATTTCATCTTCTAAATAAACTTTAGCATTATTTTTTCCAAGTGACATCATTCCGCCACCCATTTTACCTGCCATTTTTGAGAATATTACTTTCCACATTATAAACATGAATAAAAATAATAATCCATAACTTACTAAGAAGTCAAAAATAGGTGATTGTTTAGGATTTTTTCCTGTTACGTCAATTCCTGCTGAATTTAATTGTTTAAGTAAGTCATTGTTTGGTATATTTGCTGTATATAAAGTCTTTCCTTTGTATTCACTCTTATCATTTGGTGTAATAATTAAATTCTCAGTAGTTATTACAACCTTTGAAATTTGTTTATCCTTCACCATTTGTTGGAATGAAGTATAACTAATCTCTTTGTTCATTGATGTCTCTCTAATGTAATTAAAGGACATTATAATTGCTAAGGCTATTAAAAAATATATAATCCCAGCCTTATTTTTATTTTGTTTTTGGTTTTCTGGCTCCATACAATCCACCTCTCTTTTCCTTATAATTATTGTAAAAATCCTATCTCATTGAAAGGATATATTTTAACTTGTGCTTTACCTAATATTTGATCTCCATTTATATATGGATTCTTCCAAAATCTAGCATCATTTGAATTTGCCCTATTATCCCCTAAGAAAAAGTACTTACCTTCTGGAACCTTAAATGTTCCATAAAACTCCATAGGATTTTTTACATATGGTTCATCTAACTTCTTGCCATTTACATAAACAGAAGTACCATCAAATCTTATTTCATCTCCTGGAAGTCCTATAAGTCTTTTTATAACTATCTCATCAAGTTCTTTAGAGTTAAAAACTACTATATCACCTCTTTTTAAATTTTCTGGCTTATAAACTTTTGTTACTAAAAGCCTATCATTTACATTTAAAGTTGGTGCCATTGATGAACTTGGTATATAAACTCTAAATATTAAAAATCTATTTATTAATATAGCTAATACAACAGCTATAATTATTGGTATAATCCAATCTTTAAAAAAATTTAACTTAGTATTATTCATCCCACATTCCTTCCATTAATTCACTAATATACTTTTTTCTTTTAATGGTTTCTTCTTCACTATAATAGTATTGATTATTTTCTTCATATACTACATCACCACTTTTTAACTTTATAGAAAATTCATTTTTAGGAACATTTAATATTTTATTATCTAAAGACTGTAAAATATAATATCGTCCTTCACTTCTATCAACTACATAAATTTTTCTCATAAATGCATTATATACCTGTTTAACCTTTCCTAAATATTGATATTAAATTAAATTTAATTATATCATACTTTTTTGACAAATTTATTTCATGAAATTTAAATTTTTATATTATATTCTTGTCCTTTTTTAAATACTTTTAATCTTATTTTCACATTATATCATATGTAATTTATATTTCAATATTATACAATATTAAATACCACTTAAGTATTTTTTAATAACAAAAATAAACGAATAAACTAATTAGTTTATTCGTTCTAAATTACATTAAAATCTTTTAATATTATTAAATAAAATGTTATTTTATACTTCCAAATTCCCTTATTGGATATATTCTAAGTTGTGCTTCACCTTTTATATCTTCCTTTGGAATATATGGATCTTCCCAATACCTTGAGTCAGCTGAATTTTTTCTATTATCTCCTAAGAAAAAATATTTACCTTCTGGAACTTTGAACTCCCCAAAAAAACCATCTGGATTTTTCACATAATCCTCTTGAATAAATTCTCCATTAATATAAAGTTCATTTCCTCTTACATCAATTTCATCTCCTGGAAGACCTATAAGCCTCTTTATCATAATCTCATTTTTTTCTTTATTTTTAAAGACTATGATATCCCCTCTTTTTAAATTGTTAAAATTATAAACTTTTGTTACTAAAAACTTTTCTCCTACTTTTATAGTAGGTTCCATTGATGATGTAGGAACTTCTACTTTAAAAATTAAAAATTTGTTTATTAGTAAAGCTAATATTACAGCTAAGATAATAGGACAGACTATGTCCGTAATAAATTTTTTTCCCATACTTTTCCCCACTTTATACCCTTCAGTTAAATTTAAATTACTTCATTTTTAATTATATCATCATAGCTCTCTCTTTTACATATAATTTTAATTTTTCCACCTTTAACCATAACAACTGCTGGCTTTGGAATCTTATTGTAATTATTAGACATTGAATAACCATATGCACCCGTTGACATAACTGCAAGAACATCTCCACTTAAAACAGATGGTATTTTTATTGCATTTAATAATATATCACCAGATTCGCAACACTTTCCAGATATAGTTACTTTCTCTTTAGCATCATATATAACCCTATTTGCAACTATACATTCATATCTAGCCTTATATAATGCTGGTCTTATATTATCAGTCATACCACCATCTACAGATACATATTTTCTAACTGATGGTATATTTTTTATTGAGCCTATAGTATATAATGTTATTCCTGCATTTCCAGCTATTGACCTTCCCGGCTCTATAATAAGTATAGGTCTTTCCAATTCTAAATTTTTGCAAACTTCATCTACTTTATTTATTATAGCATTACAATATTCCTCTATTTCTCTTGGTTTATCTTCATCACTATAATATATTCCAAATCCACCACCTAAATCTAACTCTTTTATTATATATCCAGTTTCATTCTTAACTCTATTTATTAAATTAAGCATTATCTCAGCCGCATCTTCGTAAGGAGTTATTTCAAATATTTGTGAACCTATATGACAATGAAGCCCAAGTAAATTTATGTTTTCCAATTTTATAGCCCTTTTTATAGCATTTATTATATTATCTCCTACTGGTGCAAAACCAAACTTAGAATCAATTTGTCCTGTCTTTATATATTCATGTGTATGTGCCTCAATCCCTGGAGTAATTCTTAAATAAATATCTTGCTTTCTTTCATAATCTCTAGCAATTTTATTAAGCTGTTCTATTTCAAATAAATTATCCACTACAAATGTTCCAACACCAAGTTTTACACCCATTTCAATTTCTTCTAATGTTTTATTATTTCCATGAAATAATACTTTTTTTAATGGAAAATCAGCTTTATATGCTGTATATAATTCTCCACCTGAAACAACATCTAAACATAAGCCTTCTTCCTCTATTATTTTACACATCGCTAAAGTTAAAAATGCTTTTCCAGCATATGCTACCTTATTACCTCTATTTTCACAACTAAAGGCCTGAAAATACCTTCTACAATTTTCTCTAATTAAATTCTCATCCATAACATATAAAGGAGTTCCAAACTCTTCAACTAACTTTGTTGTTTTTATTCCTCCAATTACTAAAGTATTTTCTTCAGTCCTCATATTACCAAATAGTTTCATTTAAATTCCTCCAATTCATTTAAGTAAAACAAAACGTCACAGGAAAATTCCTGTGACGGGTAATAACGTTATAACATTAAGGTATTATAATTACAAAAACTTAAGCCTAAAATTAATATATTCTAAACTCACTTATATAGTAATTTAAAAATCCTTGTAGCTCTCCACGTTATGTGACAGTTATGCATATATTATATACATACCCAGAAAAATTATATTTGCATTATAATTTAACTTCGGCCAATCATCCTTTCATCCTTATTCATAGTCTGCAAAACTCCTAAAGATTACTCTTAATCTCGGCACCTCTACCCTAAGATTTGTTCTTTCCTAATATATTATTATTTTTTATTATTTATGATACTATAAATTTATTTAAATTTAAAGTCTTTTATACATTAATATTCTTTTTCTCTATAAATATTCATTAAATCTCCCATTATCTCTGCTGATGATGGTGGTGTATAACTTATTGCATTAGCTCCAGCTTCTATTGTTTCTAATATACTTTCTTCAGTATTTCCTCCAGTTGCAATTATAGGAACTAAAGGATACTTTTCTCTTATTTTCTTAACAATTCTAGCTGTATTTTTTCCACCTGATACATTTAATATAGTGGCACCTGAATTTAATCTTTCTTCTATATCTGTATCTTCTGATACAACTGTTACAACAACAGGAATATCTATTGTTTTTCTTATCTTTTTTATTACACTGTTTGTTGTTGGTGCATTTACAACTATCCCTATTACTCCTTTAAATTCAGCATCTAATGCTAAGTTTATAACTCTCCTACCTTGAGTTATTCCACCTCCAACTCCACAAAACACAGGAACATCAGCTGCTGTTATTATAGCCTCAGTTATTTTTGGTTGGGGGGTGAAAGGATATACTGCCATTATTGCATCTGCATTTGTATTTTTTATCATGGCAACATCAGTTGAAAACATTATTGATTTAATTCTCTTTCCAAATATCTTTATTCCACTACACTTTCTTATTGCAGAAGGTGCTTCAATTATATGATTTCTAAATGTTCCTAATATTTCTGGAACATATTTTTCATTATCCTTACTCATTTTTATCCCTCCAAAAACTTACATTGCTTTGCTTTACAACTTATTATATAACCAACTTCCATTAATTAAAATATTTATTTTTGATAAATAAAAAATATTTATTCATTTTATAGATAAGTATGTATTATTTGTAATATAATGTTTACAAATAATATTGATTTATAAAAGGCGGTGTTTTTTTATTTATGCTTCAACTAAAAAAATTTTTTCTCCCGTACAAAATCTTAATTTCAATATATCTATTTTTTATACTTACTGCTTTTACTATTAATTCTCCTAAAGAAATCTTTATAGGATTAAAAAACATAATATTAACACCTGATATTCTAATAACTGATTATATTCAAATTGCTGGCATTGGTGCTACATTAGTAAATGCAGCATTGACAAGTATTATAAGTATTTTTATATTAGTAGCTTTAAAAATTAAACCTAATGGCTCAACTATAATGGCATTATGGCTTATGACTGGCTTTTCTTTCTTTGGCAAAAATATAATTAATATATGGCCTGTTATGTTTGGTGTTTATCTATATTCCAAATATCAAAAGCAACCTTTAATGAATTATTCCTTAGTAATGTTATTATCAACAACTCTAGCCCCAACTGTTACTCAACTTAGTTTTTCATCTAATAATCTATTGCTAGGTATTACTTTAGGGTCATTAATAGGAGTATTTACAGGATTCCTACTAACTCCTATAGCAACTCATTGTATTTCAGCTCATGGAGGCTATAACCTTTATAATATAGGCTTTGCTTGTGGACTTCTTGCAACTCTTCTTATGTCCATTTTTAGAATATTTGGAATAGACTTTAAAACTCAATTAGTTTGGAGTACCGGAAACAACACATTTCTTTTTATATTTATGCTTATAATATCTATTTACTTAATTTGTATTGGACTCTATTTTGGAAAAGATCATAAAAATAACTTAAAAAAAATAAATAGTTTTTCTGGAAAACTTGTATCAGATTTTTATATTTTATTTGGAGAAACATCTTATATTAATATGGGAATAATAGGTATTTTCTCAAGTATATACTTATTATTATTTGGTGGAGACTTAAACGGTCCAACAATTGGTGGTTTATTTACTATAATAGGTTTTGGCTGTTTTGGAAAACATATAAAAAACATAGTACCTGTAATGATTGGAGCTACTATATGTGCTATTATAGGAGTTAATGATATATCTGATCCTGGAATTCAACTCGCAATACTATTCAGTACTTGTCTTGCTCCTATATCAGGTAAATTTGGTTGGAAATATGGAATACTAGCAGGTATACTTCATGTTTCATTAGTTACAAATGTAGGATATTTACATGGTGGGTTAAATTTATATAATAATGGACTTGCAGGTGGATTTGTAGCAATGATTTTAATACCAATTATAACAACATTCAAAAGGGAGGTTTACACAAATGAAATTTAATGTAGAAAAAAAACTTAAGATAATTAATGAAATTATGTCATTTTGTTATCACTTAAATAGTACTGACATTAATGTAAACGTAAAAACTATAGAAAATACATCTGTTATTTTAATAAAGGCAAAAATTGAAAATTTATCAGATGAAACTTTAATGAATTTAACTCAAACTCTTAATATTCCACGCCAACATGAAGTTGAACAATACTATTGGCATTTAGGAGGAAATAATGAATTTGACTCTGAATTATCTTTAGTTGGTATGATGGTAGATAGTGCAACTATTTCTTATGATAATAATATATTAGTTATAGAACTTAAAAGAATTGAAAATTATTAAAAAATCCACATAACTATATCAAACTATAGTTATGTGGATTTTAATTGTTATAAATTCATACTTTCTAATATCTTTTTAACTACTCTTTTCCCTATCTTATCTTCTTCCATTTGAGATATAGCATCATTTATGTTAACCCATTCAATTCCTTCTACTTCATCTGATTTTTTTATATCACCACTATCATAATCAGCCATAAATGTTATCATAAATAAATCTTTATCTTTAACAAAATCAGAACCTAGATATTTTATATTTTTTATTTTTATTCCTGTTTCCTCAAGAACTTCTCTATAAACGGTATCTTCTGCATACTCATTTTGACCTACATATCCAGATATTAATACTTTTGAATTTTTATATATATAACTTTGTTTTAATAAAAGAATTTCTTTTTCTTTCACTACTCCAACCACTATACAAGGTTTTGGAGTATCAAAATATAATGTATCATCTATTGGACAATAAGGTACATATCCCTCATCCCAACAATTAAACATCTCTAATTCCCTACCACACTTTGGACAAAACTTATATTTCATATATAACTCCCTTTTACTTTATAATTATTACTTTAATTATAAAATACAATATTATGTTTTAGAAGTAAATTTTCTAAAAATTAACTTCAATTCTATTTGTTAATGTTATTGAATCTTTTAAAACATCACATTCATAAACAAATATATCTACTCCATTATCTCTTGCTTCTCTTAAGGCTTTACCAAATTCATTATCTCTTTCATCATTTGGTGCAAAATCTTTCATATTATTCATTTGAAGTAAAAATAACACACCTGCTCCTCTACCACTTTTTTTAACTTCTATTAACTCTAATAAATGCTTTCTTCCCCTTTCTGTTGGCGCATCAGGAAACATTGCATGACCGTCTTCTTCTAATGTAACACCTTTTACCTCTAAATAATATTCTTCCCCATTATCATTAGATAATTTAAAATCAAATCTACTATTTCCAAAAGTTTTTTCTTTTAAAATATTATTATATCTAATTAATTTCTCTATTTTTTTATTTTGTAAAGCTTCCATAACTACTTTATTTGGTATTTGCGAATCTATACTTATTAACTCATTTCCTTTATATACAGAAATTAAATCATATTTAGTTTTTCTTGTAGGATTATTTTCTTTTCTTATAAGTACTTTAACTCCTTCTACAAGTAATTCCTTACATCTTCCTGTATTAGGAACATGCACAGTTATCTCCTCCCCCTCAAGCTCTACTAATGCATTAAATCTATTTGGTCTATTTATAAATTTAGCCTCAAGTATTTCTTTATTATATTCCATATTTTATCTCCTTTAAAGTTATTCACATTATCCACATTTTTTATCCACATCTTTGTGAATACTGTTAACATTTTTCATCAACATAAATTATTTTTCTTAAATAAATTCTAACTAATAATCTTTATTTCTACAACACCCATCATATTGATTATTTTTTTATTTTTTTGGTATATATTGTGGTGTTTTTATACTATATTTTTTATGGAAATTATTCTTTATTTTTACATATTATAAACATAGTTATCCACATTATCAACAACAATTCTTAATAAATCCTTTAAATAAGCCATTTATAGCCTGTTAATTATTATTCTGAATAATTATATTTTTTTGTAGAAAAATATAGTGATATAACTTTTAAGGAGTGATTATTTTGAATACTGGAAATATAATGACATTTTTAGATGAAAATAATAATAAAATTGATTATTCTATTTTAGAACAAAAATTATTATGTGGAACTGAATACGTTGCATTAGCACCTGTTAATTCTCCAAATCAAATAGAAATATTTAAAATTAAATTTGATAAAGATTGGAATGAATCATTAGAGGAAGTATCATCTGAAAAAGAATTATCAATGTATAAACAAATTTCAAAGCTTAAATTTTAAGCAAAAGTACATTTAAATTAAAAAGAATTTCTATAATTTCATAATATAAAGCTATTAATATGTATATTTTTATTAATATACTTAACTTCATAAAGACTTTAATTGAAATATTGAAATTCTTTTTAATAAATATTATTTCTAAAATTATACTTTAAAATTTAGAAAACAAGTAATTAAATTGTATAAAAAATAATATTATGTAATTCAGAATTTTTATTTTGTAAATAATTATAAAAATCCTTAACAAATCTTATTAAATTCTTAAGTCTCTTAAAATAATCTTTAAATACGCACCAATACGTTGAATTGTCATTAAGCGAATATTATACTATGAATATGAAATTTTTTACAAAATCTATATAACTTTTTGTAATTTAGTTATAATAGGGGGATGTCAATGTGACTAAATCAGAATTTTTATCAATACTTGCAAATGGACTTAAAGAACTTCCTGATAGAAAGCTTGCTGAGATTATTTTTGATTATCAAGAAAATTTTATATCTGGATTTTCTGAAGGAAAAAATGAAGAAGACATTATAAATGAATTAGGAAATCCATACGATTTAATTGTTCATTATAAAAATCTTTATCTAAAAAATAGTTATAATGAATATACAAAAGACTATCACGAAAATGATTATAATAAATATGTAAAAGACTATAGTGATACTTCAGATAAAACTGCATCTACTAATATAAATGATAAAGAACAATTTTCTAATGATTTAATTTCAAGTTCTAATATTAGTACTGATACTAAATCAAGTGAAGAATCAAAAAGTAAAAATAATGATTGTAAAAAAGAAACAATAGATCATATTAATTACTCATCTAATTCAAATATTAGAGATACTAATAATACATCTAAAAAATTTTTCTCTAAAAATTTTTCAATCAATATACGTGGAGTAATAAAACTTGCTTTAATTTGTTTTTTGTTCTTATTATGTATCCCAATAATTCTATCTATCGGAGGGCTTGCCTTCGGAATATTTGCTGCAATAATTGCAATACTTATAGCAGCTATAGCTTTTAGTATTGCTTTAAATATAGGTAGTATATCTGTTTTGTTAGGAAAAATGGGATTAGTTATATTAGGAGCAAGTAATACACCAGCATTTATAACTGAATTTCCTACTGCTTCAATAATCATGTTTATAATAGGCTCAATTTCATTAACTTTACTTTTTATAATGCTAACTTATTATTTATTAAAATTTTGCTTATTCTATTCAATTAAATTAGTAAAAAAAATATTTGGTAAGGAGGCTAACTAATATGAAAAAACCTCTTATAAAAAAGAAATATAAAATTGCTTTATTAGTTCTTCTTATAATTTGTATAGCTTCATATATAAGTTCTGTTGCAATACTTTATAATAGTGGTTATAGATTATCAAATTACAAAGAAGATGCCAAAAAATTCTTAGGATTTGATTCTCGATTATTTAATGCAGAAACTTGGTTTGAAAATACTATTGCTACAACCAAACAAGCCAAATACACTATAAATAAAGATATAGATTCTATAAATATAATATCTAATAATTCTGATATAAGAATATATCCTAATAATTCAAATGAACTATCATTAGAATTTTCTATATCAGGTAAAGAAAGTATAGTTAAAGATTTTAATTCTAAAGAAATAAAATTTAATAAAAATGGTGGAACTTTAACTTTTAACACTGAGAACTTAGATTCATCAATAGATTATAATACAATAAATATTTCTATACCTAAGAGCTATAATAAAAATTTAACTATAAAACCAACATTATCTCAAATATCTATAATTAATTTAAATTTGAATAATTTAAACATAAAAGGAGATACTTCATCGGTTGAACTTTCTGATATAAAAGCCACTAATGTTGATGTAGAAACACTTGGTGATATAAGTTGTACAAATTCTAATTTTAAAAACTCTAAAATTAAAAATGACAACGGAAAGATTTATTGTAATGGATATTTTGGAAACTCATCTATAGAATGCTATTCAGGAGAAATTGATTTTTCATTTACTAAACTTGGTTCATCTACTAGTATTTCAAATACTCATGGAATAATAAATATATATAATAGAGGTAATGTAAGTGATTATTCATTAAATGCAAAAACTCGTAATGGCGAAATAATAGCATTAAATGATAAAACTTTTGATAAAAAAATATATACAAAAAAATTCGGTAATGGAAAAGATATCTTAAGTATAAAATCAACTGAATCTGGAGTTATAAACATAAATTAAATAGAATAATTATATAATCTTTATATTTTAGTATTAAAAATCACAATATACTTATGGTATATTGTGATTAATTTAAATATTCATATAGTTATTCATCTTAAATTTTAATCTTAACATCTTCTCTTCTTCTTCTGAAATATTCAAATATTTTTTTGCCCAAATATCTTCATTTACTTTTTCAAAGTTCATTATGTCAAATTTATCATCTTCTTTATATCCATACCAATATTCAAGAGAAAAACTACACCAAAATTTTAATATTAGATATTTTTTATTATGAACTAGCATATTAATTTTAAAACATTTTCTTCTTTTTAAATATTCATAAAAATCTATTACATTATCTGCAATATTTTTTTCAAATATGAAGTTATCAAAAAACCTTACTTTAGAACAATTTGAAAATTCTTTTATCTTTATTATATCAACATTTTTTTCAAATAAATATTCTTTTGCATATCTATAAAGATATAAAGTATATAAATCTAACTTCATAAGAACCTCCACTATTTAAATTAATTTATAATGGTCTTATAATAATTTATTAAATTTAAACTTATATTAGAATAATAATCTAATATTTTACTGAATAATTTTTTTAAAATTACTTAAACTATTATTGTATCAAATGGAGGTGTATTTAAATGAAGGATACTATAAAAGATAATATGACCGGAAATGTACCAAAAAATATTAATAAAATAGTTCCAACACCTAAAAGTGATGCACAAGAAATTACTAAAGTTGTTAAACACGGCGGGTTAATAATAGGATATGAACTTCAAAACGGCCACCAAGTTGATAAAAATGCTGCAATTGAAATGGCTAAAAGAGGAGAAATCAAAGGTGTTGGCGTTGGAGTCTCCGCTAAAGGCGAAGAATATCTAAGAAGTTTACCAGATGGAGATGAATCTAACAACCTAAGTAATTTACCTATAATAACTATTCATGCATAACTATAATTTTTAACTACACTAAAGAGGGGTTAACTTATCCCCTCTTTCCTCATGTTTAAACATATTTTTATTTTTAATTTATATTGAACTAAATTTTACTTTATTGAAACAATACCTTCTTATATTTAATACAATTATTCATTACTATTTTGTTATAATAAACTAAGAACTTATATTTAAAACTTATAGAAAGAAGGGAATTATATGATTTCAGAAGAATTAAATAATTCACAAGAATTCATAAATACTGAAGAAAATTCAGAACAAAAAAATAGTACAAGCACTTCTAATAAAATAACAGATTTAGATATTATTAATTTTATTGGAAATAAAAATACTAAGTATTATTTTGAAAAATTTAAAAATAACCACGAAAAATCAAATTTTGCATCATGGAATTGGGCTTCATTTTTCTTAGGAACATATTGGTTATTATATAGAAAGCTTTATAAATGGTTTATTGGAGTATTTTTAATAAAATTATTTGGCGGTATACTAATAGGTACATTCAGTTCTACATTAGCTGCTATTTTTGACTTAATAATTATGATTTTACTTGGAGTTTATGGAAACTGTATTTATGTACATGATAGTAAAAATAAAATTACTTCTCTAAAATCATTCTTTAATAAGTTTGGAGATAGCTCAGAAGCTCTAAAAGAAAATGGAGGAACTAATATTGTAGCTCCTTTAGTTCTATTAGCTGTATGCTTATTATTTGCAATTATGTTTGTATTAGTATTTGCTTCAGTATTTTCTAGCATGTTTATGAATTATCCAATGGGATTAGGATTTTAAAAAAAGGCTACATATATGTAGCCTTTTTTTATCTATATATTGTACCTGTTAAATTAACATGATCATACTCTTCAATAGGTTTATTATTATAAGTAAAAACTACTCCTCTAATCCAATCACCTTTATAAGATTTTTGTAAAAAACTTTCTGTAAGTGCCGTGTAAGTTGATAATCCTCCATAAGAACCTTGAAACCACTTTTTCACCCATTCATTATTTCCACTGTCCTTTAAATTTATATAAGCTATATTATTTTTAACTTCTTTTACTTCTATCTTCATTGAATTAAATTTTTTATTTGATAACTCTACAGCTATTTTATTTAAATCTTCTTTTATAGAGTTTGATGAACTTTTAACTTCACCAATAATTATTTTTTTATCGCCTAATTCATCTAAAGAATATAACTTAAATACCTTATTTTGATTCTTCTTAATTTCTTCATACTTCCTTTTTTCTTCTTTTCTGCTCTTTTCTTCTTCTATTCTCTTAACTTCCTCCTTCTTTTTTGCTTCTTCTACTTTCTTTTTTTCTTTCTCTAATCTTGCTTTTTCTGCTGCATCTTTTTCCTCTTTAGCTTTTTTTAATTCTTCTTTTCTTTTAGTATCTTCTTTCTCTTTTTCTTCATTGTTATCTTCCTGATTAATTACTTCATTAGAATTTTCAGATATACTTTTATTCACACCAGAACATCCAATTAAAGATATAGATCCAATACAAATAATAAAAGTAATTAAAAACCTTTTCATAAAAATCCCCCTTAATATAACAAAAAATAAATATATTCCTTCAGACTAATTCTATCATCTACTAAATATATTTATTAATTTATTCTATATCAAAGAAAAAAGATACACAAATAATATTATTTATGTATCTAAAAAAATTCAATCTATATAAATAAACAAAATTTAATTAATCTAATATTTCACTAGGACTAAGTCCACCTAATATTGCAGTAAGTACTTCACTATCATTTGTAATTTTCCACGTATCATCTATCTTCTTTAGCTTAACTTTAATATTTGTTGTTTTAAGCGGTGTTTCTTGATTTTCTAAAGCACTTAAAAATGCAGCATCGAAATCCCCACCTATTGGATTTCCATATTTATTATTATTATTTAATTGATTTTCATTAAATTGTAATGCTTGTACATTTTGCATATAATTATTATAAATATAATTTCCGTCAAGAGCTGTAACTTCAACATCTGCAATTCCTATACCATTTTTTTCTTCTGTTTTATTTATTTTATATGATATCTTGCTTGCCCAATATTTTATAGCATCTTTTCTTTTATCATTATAACTATCAAATTTATTTATAGACTTGGCTAATAATCCACCATCTTCAACATACTTGTTTGCATTATTTAAATCCAATTCCTTGTATGCTTTAAAAAAGTCATTAACACTATCGTAAATTTTTCTATTAGCACCACATGAAACTAAACTAAATAATAATACAACTATAACTGGAATTGATATTACTTTTTTCACATTAATCCCCCTCTTATTCCGTAATTTATATTTGATTATTTTAAAACTTAATATACACAATAATCTTTTATTATAAATTTAAATAATATATTTATTGCTATAAACTTATATAAATTTATTTGCTTTTATTTCAATTATATCAATATATTAATAGTATTATTAACTATATCTATTCTTGTTAACATTAATTTTAATTATTATCTCAACATAGTTTATTTTATTAATTATTTTTATAAAAAAAGACAAGTGATTATAAAAACACTTGTCTTATAAATTATTAAAGTCCACTAACCTTTAAGAAACCTTTTCCTTGAACTTCTTCTATATGTCCTATAGTAAAGAAAGCTTCATTATCTATCTTTTCTATAAAATCTTTTAATTTTTCTAATTCCTTTTTATTTAAAATGGAATAAATTATTTCTTTCTTCTCTTTGCTATAAGCACCTGAACCTGCTAAAGCTGTACATCCTCTCTTTAATTCGTCCATTATAAATTTTGATATTTCTTCATTTTTATTACTTATAATAGTAATTTGCTTTTTCTGATTCATAATAGATAATATTTTATCTATTAATGGTCCATTTATTACAACAGAAAGTAATGCATAAAATCCTTTATCTACCCCAAATGTTATAGCCCCTGATAAAGTTACTAAAAAATCTACACAAAGTAATGCTATACCAATATTAAAAGTAGTGTACTTATTTAATATTTTAGCTAATATATCAGTCCCTCCAGTTGATGCATTTATATTAAATACTATTGAAAGTCCTATAGCAACTATTATAGTTCCTAAAATAGTTGCAAGCATTAAATCATTAGTTAACGCTTGTGGATGTATAAATTTATCCATAAACCATAATATAAAAGATAAGCCAAAGCTTGCATAAATAGTTTTAAGTCCAAAATCTCCACCAACTACAATAAATGCCAGTACAAATAAAAATAAATTAACTATAAATGAGAAACTACCAACACTTAAACTAGGTATATAATGAGTTACTACAACAGCCAGTCCACTTACTCCTCCAGCAGCTATACAATTTGGTGCAAAGAAATACTCTATTGCTATTGAAATTAGAAGAACTCCTATAGTTATTATTCCGTATTCTTTTATGTTTTCTTTCACAATTAACATCTCCTAATACAACTTTTATTTTTCTTTTGTTAAACACAATAACTAGAATAACAGAAATTTTATTCATATGATAGAGGTTTTTTTGAATAATTATAATTTTTTTTATTATATTTAGTTATTTTTTTGTTATTTTATGCAAAAAATCTAGATAATATTTTAATATTTCTAATATTATCTAGATTTATCAAAATTTCTTTTATGATTCAAAATCCTCTATAATTGCATCTATTTTTTTCATCGCTCTATGTTCAGCATCCATTTTAGTATATTTATCAATTCCTGTCCCATCAACTAATAATTCTTTAAACTTTTTAATTCCTAAAAATTTCATTATATCCTCAAAATATTCAACTCCTTGACTTAATTTTCCTCTTAAAATCCAAGGAATCTCCCCACCTGAAGATTGAACATAAACCATTTTTCTATTTCTATCATCTAATGAACCTTTTATTTTTTCATCTTTAATTTCAATAGTCTTACCAACCTGAACTATACAATCTAAATACTCCTTTAAAGGAGCTGGAAATGATAAGCTCCACATTGGTGCAGCTATTACATACATGTCAGCACTCCTAAATTGATCACATAATTCATTTATTCTATCAACTTCTTTTTTATCATCATCATTTAAATTTTCATATTCTTTATTGTCTACTAAACAATTCCTGCCTTTAAAATAATTATATTTTAATCTTGGTATATAATCTTCGTACAAATTTATTTCCTCTAATTTATATTGAGGATTTCTTTCTAATATTGTATTTACAAGATGCCTTGCTACTTTTCTGCTAGATGATTCTTCTTCAGGTTTTGAATTCACTATTATGTGTAATAACTTCATATTAAAAACACTCCTAAAATAATAATACTTTAATATTAGTATTGTTTATTTTAAGAGTGTTTATTCTATTGAATTAGTTAATACATTTACAACTTTATCTTTTATTTTATCTATATTTATATTTTCTCCTGGACATAAAGTATCATTGCAATCTCTATGGCCTATTATATTTTCCATATTATATTTTACAACTAAGCTTGATGCTAAATTTACAAGACTAGTCATCTGGGCTTGTTCTATATTTTCTTTATCATAACTTCCTTCTAAGCATATTCCTATACTTCTACTATTTTCTCCTATAGCATGTGCTCCTTGCATTTTTTCTTCTCTTCCTCTATATATAGTTCCATCTTTTTTTATGTAGTAGTGGTATCCTATACCACCATAACCTTTTTCTATGTGCCAAGAATGTATTTCTTTTGGTTCAACATCAGTTGTAACAGCATGATGTACAACTATTTTATTTGGTACATTATTCTCTATAATGTCTTCATTCCATTTATAATTAACTTCTTCTATATTTAAATTTCTTATTAAATTGTCAATATTTTCTGCTAAAAGGCTGTTCTTAACTTTTCCGTACTTACTATTATTCATCAAAAATGTTGAATATCTACTACTTGATATTTTAGTATAAATAAAAAAACTAAATATTATTAAGGTTAACGCAACAATTGTAAAAGTTCTTCTTCTTCTTTTTTGCATAATTCTTTCATATCTCATCTTTTTTTTATGAAACATCTCAATTTCTCTAAGTTTAGCATAATTTGTATTTGCCATTCCCCATCACCCCTTAAAAACCTTTAAATATCTAAGACATGCTTCATTTTATACCAATATTCTATAAATAAATGTTACCATATTTTGTAAATAAATGCAAACTTTTTGTTCTTTTTATATTATTTATCTGATAAAATATTAAATCAGTAATATAAGGAGGATATAAAGTTGAATAATTTATTTATATTTTATTTGTTAATCATTAATATATTGGGCTTTATATTTATGTATATAGATAAAGAAAAAGCTAAAAAGCATAAATGGAGAATATCAGAAAACACATTAATTATTTTATCTTTATTAGGTGGTAGTATTGGAAGTTTTATAGGAATGAATAAATTTAGACACAAAACAAAGCATATTAAATTTAAATATGGTATTCCTTTAATAATTATATTTCAAATAATTTTTATATATTTGATAGTAAATAAATAAAAAAGAACTACTTAGTAGTTCTTTTTTTGTTTATTGTCCACTTACATATTTAAATTCTGATCTTATATTTTTTAAATTACCATAAACAGTTATGTTATCATATATCTCAAATATGTAATCAGGAGAAGGAAATTTTATAAATTCATCTCCTTTATCTATATTTAAAACTTCTATTTCTAAATCTTTAAGATTACTTTCCATTATACTTTTTCCAATCAAACTTGAATCTTTTGCTAAATAAATTTCATATATTCCATATCCCTTTGTATCCGTAATTAAAGTAAAATGCTTAGCATTTAACTTTTCCCATATTTTCGATTTTGATACAGATAACTCAATCTTTGATTCAAACTTTTCAAGTAATGAAGTTTTATGAAAAAAAGCTACTACAATAATAAATATTATAACTACTGTAAAAAATCCAATGCTCGTAACACTATCTGAAAGCATTCTTACAAAAAATGATATAAATGTTGCCGTACTTACATAACTTATTACCATAAGCCAACTTGCAAGTTTTCTTCTTAATGGATTTCTAACTATCATTTCACTTTCCTTTGTAGTAAATCCTGTACTAGTAAGTAAAGATATTACTTGAAATCTTGCTTTTTTTAAAGGCATTCCTGTAAGTCTAAAAAGTACTGAGAAAAAATCTATAACTAAAAGAAATATTGCAAGAAACAATATAAACGTCAAGATTAAAACCATAAACTTCCCCCTTAATTTTTCTTCTGTAAAAAACTAATTTATTAAGAGGACTTTTTAAAAAAAAGTCCTCTTAACTTAATTATAAAGCAAATATTACATAAGTGGTGCAAAAACTCTAAATATAGCTGTTAATATTCTGTTATATACTTTAACATGCTTGCAATCTTCTAACGTTATTTCTGTACAAACTTTTAACGTATTTATATAATCTTCTTTTATTGCATTTATAGAACTTGTTTTATATAACCAAACTCCACACTCAAAATGAAGATATAAACTTCTATAATCAAAATTTATAGTTCCAACTGTTCCTACCTTATCATCTGATACAACAGTTTTTGAATGTATAAAACCAGGAGTATATTCATATATCTTAACTCCAGCTTTTATAAGTTGAGGATAATATGCTTTAGTAACAATATGCGCATACCACTTATCTTCTATATGAGGCGTTATTATTCTTACATCCACCCCACTTTTTGCAGCTAAAGTTAATGCCGTAACTAATTCATTATCAATTATCAAGTATGGAGTACATATGTAAACATAATCTTCAGCCTTATTAATTATATTCAAATAAACATTTTCTCCTACAATCTCATCATCTAAAGGGCTATCTGCATATGGCTGAACATATCCATCACTTTCAAATTTAAATTTATCTTTTGGGAATCTAAAATCATTATAATCAATATTTTCACCACTATTGAAACTCCATATTTGTAAAAACATTATAGTTAAATTCCAAACAGCTTCACCTTTTATCATTATTGAAGAATCTTTCCAATGACCAAATCTAACTATTTCATTTATATATTCATCAGCTAAATTTATTCCTCCTGTAAATGCTGTATGTCCATCAATTACAGTTATTTTTCTATGGTCTCTATTATTTAATATTATTGAAAGAAATGGTACAAATGGATTAAATACTTTACACTTTATACCTCTTTTTTCAAGTTCTTCATTATACTTATAAGGAAGTGTAGTTAAGCATCCCATATCATCATATATCATTCTTACATCTACGCCTTGTTTGGCTTTTTCTTCTAAAATATTTAAAATAGTATTCCACATTTTACCTTCATGAACTATAAAATATTCCATAAAAATATATTTTTCTGCTTTTTTTAATTCTTCAACTAATCTTTCATAAAACTTTTCTCCAGGAGATAAATACTCAGTTAACGTATTTTTATATACCGGAGACTCTGCATATTTACTTGTATACTTAGCTTGGTTAGCTATTGATTTATCTTGTTCCTCTAACTCACGAATTATCATTGGATCTTGTATTAGAGCCCCTTTAAATTCATAATATACTCTAATTATTTTTCTTTTAAAATTATTATTAATTTTCTTTCCACCAAATAATAAATAAAACAAACCTCCAAATACAGGAAACAATAAAACAGGTATTGTCCAAGCTAATTTATATGATGGGTTATCTGTTCTACTGACTATGTATATTACTACTAAAACACTTATTATAAAGAAAAATACATACAAGTATACAAATGATTCACTAAGCTTCCATATCCCTATAATCAATATAATTAGTTGTATAAAAATTAATAGTCCAACTATGGCTATTCTACTAAATAAAGAATCAAATATCCTTCTCATTTATTCCTCCTTAAAAAGTTCATTACTCTGTAAAGTCCACTACTACTATTTTAATATAAATTCTTTTTTTATTAAATTAAATTTGAAATAAAAAGAACTTAGATTTTACTAAGTTCTAAAAAATTTATTAAAAGTATAATTAATTTATCTACCTATAAGTCTAAGTCCTTGAATAACAAATGATTGATATGTAGGTGATGTATATCTAAATTTAGGTTTACGTTCCTCAACCGCTCTTATATATTTTAAAACTATTGACTCAGTATCTTTTTCTTCTAAAATTTTAAATCGCTCTTGCTCTTTGCACTTAATCTTATTAAATTTATCCTTAAAATATGAATTATTTCTCATCCACACATACTTCTTTTCCATATTAAGTTGATTAAATCCAGTAGCATAAGCTCCAGGCTCTATTAATACAACATCTATATCACAGTTTTCTAACATATTTAGTTCATCTTTTAAAGATTCTGCAATTCCTTCTATTGCAAATTTAGTAGCTGAGTAAGGCGAAAAAAATGGCATTGATATTCTACCAACCAATGATGATACAAAAATTATTCTGCCCTTTCCTTTTGTAATCATATTTTGAAGTGCTAATTGAGTTAATTCTAAAACTGAAAATACATTAGTTTCAAAAGTTCTTCTATAGGAGTCAATCGGAACTTCTATTACTGAACCAGTATCTCCAATGGCTGCATTATTTATTAAAACATCAATATCATATTCTAAAACTTTTTTTCTATCTTCAATTGATAATAAATCTAATTTAAAGGCTATTAAATTGTTTTGTAATTCATTATCTCTTGCATATTCGTTAATCCATTTTGCTTCATCATCATAATGTGTTGTTGCATAAACTCTATGTCCTAATCTTGCTAATTCTATTGAAGCATCTTTACCTATTCCTGTTCCAGCTCCTGTAATTAATATCCTTTTACTCACATTAAACCACTCCTATTTTTATATATATAAGTATTATTTCATTTTAAATTTAATATTAATCACTTTTGCTAAAATATTTATAAATTTTATATATAGGTATTTCCTACTGGAAAAATTATACTAACCTTTGTTCCTTTTCCCTTATCAGACATTAGTGCTATTCCAAGTCCTAATTTATCACAAAGCTTCTTACATAAATATAATCCTATACCTGTTGACTTACCAAATATTCTACCGTTTTCTCCTGTAAATCCCTTTATAAAAACTTTATTTAATTCAGATTTTTCAATTCCAACTCCACTATCTTCAATATTTAAAATTATTTTATTTTTTTCTTTATTGCATTTTATAGAAATTTCTCCTCCACTTAGAGTGTATTTTAATGAATTTCCTAATATTTGATTTATTATGAATTCAATCCACTTTATATCACTAAATATATTTGCTTCTATTTCCCCAATATTTAGTTTAATTTTCTTACTTATAAAATCTCTTGAATTCTTTTTAACACAATACATTACAGCTTCTTTTAATGAAAATTGCTTTACTATATAATCTCTATTAGCTTCATCACTTTTTGAATAATACAAAACTTGTTCTATCATATTATCTATTTTTTTAAGTTCACCTGAAATATTTTTTGTTACTTCATTTTTATTATTTTCTATAATAAGATTTGTTGATGCAATTGGTGTTTTTATTTCATGAACCCACATTTCTATATATTCTCTATATTCATTTTGCATATTTTTATAAACATTTATATGCTCATGCATATCTTTATTAGCTTCTTTTAATGCATTATAAACTATTTGTCCTTCTAAAAACTCAGGCTTATTTATTATTTCAGCTAACAAATATTTTTGATCTAATTCATTGCTTAATTCTATTATTTCACTATAAAATCTTTTTTCTCTTAAAAATTGAAATATTATATAAATAAATAAAGGCATAAACCATATACAAAATATAACAAATATTATTCCATTTCCAAATTTTAAAAAATTCATTAATATAGACATTAATATAAATAATCCTAAATTTATTATTAAAAATATACTTTTATCTTTTAAATAACTTAATAAACTCATGGCATTATATACCCAAGCCCTCTCCTAGTTTCTATTATATCTTTAACTCCTACTTCTTGAAGTTTTTTTCTTATTCTAGTTACATTAACTGATAATGTATTATCGTCTACATAATAATCAGAATTCCATAAATATTCCATTAAATCATCTCTACTTACAATTTCACCTTTTCTCTCCATTAAATATGATAATATCTTTATTTCATTTTTTGTAAGTTCTAATGTATTACCATCTTCTAGAATAATTATTCCTTTTGATAAGTCTAATTTTAAATTTTTATATGTAAGTATATTGGAATCATTTTTTACTCCATTTACCCTTCTAAGAATTGCTTCTATTCTTGCTAAAAGTATTTGAGTGTTATAAGGCTTTGTTATAAAATCATCAGCACCCAAATTCATACTCATAATTTCATCCATATCACTATCCCTACTTGTTACTATTATTATTGGAACAGATGATTTTTTTCTAATTTCTCTACATATATGATATCCATCATAATAAGGTAAATTTATATCTAATAATATTAAATCTAAATTAGTTTTTAAAACATCTTCTATTACATTTTCAAAATCAATAATTAATGTAGTTTTATATCCATACTTTGAAAGAAGCTTCCCAAGTTCTTCTCTTATAATTTCTGTATCTTCTATTATCCCAATATTAAACATAAAAAACCTCCTATCCCTTCATTTAAACATATTTATAAAATATACTTTATTTTAAATAGTATTATATATTATTCTAAGTCAATTTACATAATGTTCAATAAAATATTTGAACTTATAAAAATAGAGCTACTACAGTAGCCCTATTTTTATTTAATTAAATCTTTTTAACTATATTTTTATAACCAAAATATGTCGCAATAAAATATCCACTATATACTATTATTATAAATACCATAGTTAATAACGAAGATGATATTATACTTGGCTTTCCATATAATGCTATAAATGAATTAGTAACCTTTATAGCAACTACTGAATGAACTATAGCAAGTGCTAATGGAAGCATAAAATATGATAATGTTTGAATAAATATTGTTTTGTTTATCATTTTTTCTGGTGCTCCAATTCTTCTTAATGAATTATATCTTTCAGCACTATCACTAGCTTCTGATAATTGTTGAAGAGCAAGCACTGCTGCACTTGATATTAAGAAAATTATTCCCAAATATAATGCAATATATAGTATTAATGCAGTTGAAGCATTCATAACTTCTAATGTTTCTATCTTAGTTGTTAGTCGTAAAAAAGTACCATTAAAATCATTATTATTTTTAAAGAATTCAGTATAATATTGTTGCGATTTATCTTTATCATTTCCATATTGTATATCTAAGAAAGATTGATTAATTTCTAATCCATTTACAACACTATCTGGAACTATAATATTAAATAGAACTTCTGCCGCTGATTGAGTAGATATAGGATTTTCTATTAATTTATTATCTTCTAATGTATATTTCTTATTTTCTATTTGTATTTCACTTGATTTTTTTATAAAGTTTTCTATTGTAGGTCTCATTTGTTCCATATTAGATTGTATTAAAAACTTATTTTCATCTAACTTTAAAGGTTTTTCTCCATTTAATGCCCTTAATTCATTAAACTCTGATAATGGAATAGCCTTTATATTTCCCATATGCCCATTCTCAATGGTTTCTTTTATATTTCCATTCGCATATTCTCCCAATAGACTATTAAAACTTACTTTTGTATCATAAAGGTTTATGTAAGCATACTTATCTCCACTTATAATTTTAAACTTAGTTTTATCTAATATATTTTTAATTGAATCTTTTTTATTTTTATCAAAATATGCAGTAACTGAAGCATCATATTTAGCAATATTATCAATATTTTGTTTCTTAAAACCTACACCTGTTGATAATATACTAATAGTTAAAAATAACATTAAACAAATAACTGCCATTGATATAAAATTTGTGTTTATCTTGCTATTCATTTGTCTTAAAGTAAATATATTTAATTTTTTTAAATATATTTTTTTATTTTTTTGAATTATAACTATTAAAAAGCTTGTTAAGCCATAGAAAAATAATACTGTTCCTACTATTCCTAAAAGTATTGATATTTTAAATTCAGGTTTGGTAAAATCTAATCCAATTTTAAGTATTAATTTATAAGCAAATACTATCATAACTATTGAAATTATAAAAAGAATTCCTGCAATAAAAGGGTTCTTAATTTTGTTCTTTTCTCCCTTTTTATGAGCATTAAGTAAATCAATAAGTTTATATTTTGAAATATTAAATGTATTAAATATCATAACTATTAAAAATATAACACCAAAATATATTATTGTTTTTATTATTGAATTTACAGATACTATAAATTGGTATTTTATTATATTTACTTCAAATAATTTTGAAGTAATAATCGCTAAAAGCTGTGATATTAACATGCCTGCAATAAGTCCAATAATTAATGAACCTATACCTATTAACAGTTCTTCTATAACTAAAAGTTTTGACATTTTTCCTTTGCTCATTCCAAGAGACATATAAAGACCTAATTCTTTTTTTCTTCTTTTTATAAGAAAGTTATTCGCATATATAATAAGTCCACCAAGTATTACTGATACAAATATTGATATGTATGACATTCCATTTGACATAAGCTCTAAATATTGTTTTTTAATACCCATCATGTCTTTTTGGGCATCAATTGAATTAAAACTATAAAATATACATACCGCAAATGTTAATGTTAGAAAATATATAGTATAATCTTTAAAACTTTTCTTTACATTATTTATTGCTAACTTAAAATACATTAGTTTCCCCCCCTAGAAGAGTAACAACTTCAATTATTTTATCAAAGAATTCTTTTCTAGAATTATTTCCTTTTGTTACTTCATTGAATATTTTTCCATCCTTTATAAATAAAATTCTATCTGCATAACTTGCTGTGAATGGATCGTGGGTTACCATAAGTATTGTTGCTTTTAATTCTTTATTTATCTTTTCAAAACTTTCTAGTAATTGTCTTGCTGATTTTGAATCAAGTGCTCCTGTTGGTTCATCAGCCAATATTAATGTAGGATCAGTAACAATTGCCCTAGCTGATGCAACTCTTTGTTTTTGACCTCCTGATACTTGATATGGATATTTTGATAAAAGTGTCTCTATTCCTAATTTTTTTGATACATCTTTAACTAAATTATCTATTTCTTTAGGTTTTCTGCCTTGTATTGTTAAGGCTAACGCAATATTTTCATAAACAGTTAGTGTATCTAATAAATTATAATCTTGAAATATAAATCCTAGCTTATCTCTTCTGAATTCTTCCAATTTCTTTCCTTTTAATCTTGTTTCATCTTCCCCATCTAAAAGTATTTTACCTGTAGTTACTGTATCTATTGTTGAAATACAATTTAATAGTGTTGTTTTACCACTTCCTGATGCTCCCATTATTCCAACAAATTCTCCTTCTGTAACATCAAAACTTATTCCATCTAATGCTTTTGTAACGTTATCTTTATTTCCATAATATTTTTCTATATTTTTAACTTCTAATATATTTTTCATCAGTATGCCCTCCTTGAAATTATCTTATGTGTATATATTAACTTCTTTACATATAATCTCATATTTATTTATATTTCATTTAACTTACATTTTCGTAAGACAAAATTTGTAAACATTTAAATAATTAAATAAATTTAACCCCTTTTTTATATTTAAATATGTATAATCTTATTATAACAATTTACAAATTTATTATTTGAGGTGATATAATGCAAAAAACAAAAGTAATAGCTACTTTAAACAAATCTAATTTTAATAAAGAAAGCTTAAAGACATTAATTAATCATGGTATGAACGTAGCAAGAATAAACTTATTGCATTATTCATATGATGAAGCAAAACTTGCTGTTAAGCTTTTAAGGGAAGTTGACGAAGAATTAAATACAATTACAGCAATTCTTATAAATATTAAAGACAATAAAATTAGAACTAACTCTTTTATAAATAGTGGCTTTGCTCTAAAGAAAGGTCAAAATTTTTCTTTCTTATGTGGTAGTGAAATTATTGGAGATGATACTAGGTGCTCCATATCAAACTCATATCTACATAAAATTTTATCCCCTTCTGATAAACTATTTATAGATAATGGTCTTATTCAATTTGAAGTTATTGAAATTCAAGGACGTGAAATTAAATGCAAGGTTATAGTTCCAGGATTTATATCTGCAAATAAACAATTAAATTGCTCTAAAATAAAAGAACAAAAACCTCTAATTACAACTTTAATGGAAAAAGATATTGAATTTGCTTGTAATATTGGTGCTGATTTTATTTCTGTATCTTCTGTAAGAACTAAAAATGATATATTACTATATTTTGATAAAATATTAGAATATAGAAAAAGCTCAATGACTCAATTATTATGTAATGTTGAAAATATTGATTGTATCAACAATATTGATGATATACTAAGTTTTTGTGATGGAGTTATTATTTGTAGAAATGAAATGGGTATAACTATTAAATACGAAGAAATACCAGCAATTCAAAAAAATATAATAAATAAATGTATTAAAAATAATAAAATATCTATAGTTGCTAATCAAATATTAAGTTCAATGATTACATTTAATAAACCTAATCGTTCTGAAATAAGCGATATATTCATAATAATATCTGATAATGCTGATGGAGTTATGCTTACAAGATCAACATCTATAGGTAATAATCCAATTGAAGTATTAGATACATTATGCAAATTATTAAAAGATGGAGAAAACAAATTAGAAATTAAAAATAAAATATTAGAAGAATGTATAAATAAAACCTTAGGATATGATGATATAATGTATTCTTCTATAGTCAATATGGCTAATAACTTTCCAACTAAAGCTATATTAATAAATACTTTAGATGGTAAAATGATTAAATCTATATCAAAATACAGACCTAAAGCTAATATAATTGCAATAACACCTAATAAGGAGGTTGCTAGAAGTTTATTATTGCAATACGGTGTAACACCTTTTGTATATAATGATTTTATAAGCGATAATAAATTTTTAGATGATTGTAGAAATTTTGTATTAAAAAATAAAATTGCAAATAGATTGGATACTATTATAGTACTTACTTCTAATAGAGATTCATCATTTAAAGATAATACTTTAAAAATAATGACAGTATAAAATTAAATTTCTTCACATAAAAAGAAAGAGCATATTGCTTAATTAAGATTTACTTAATCAAACAATATGTTCTTTTATTTTATTGGTGTAGTCTTATTTATGTAATTCTTTTTCTTTTATTTTGTTAGCCATTTTTTCTTGTTCTTTTCTTAATTCATTTGTTTTTGTTTTTTCTTTTTCAATGACAACTTCATCATATCTTTTTTGACTCATAATTATCATCCCTCTCAACATCTTGTCCAAATCTTGTCTTAATATTAACATCTATTATAAATGAGGTAAAATATCCTTTAGTTAATATTATCTTTTATTTGTTTATTTTTCTTATTAAAGTTAGTTTAAATAAAAAAATATATATTTAATGTTCTAATATCTAATGTATTCTTGCTTTTAATATATATTATTATTTATTTTACATATTATTAAAGTTATTAACTTAAGTTTATATATAAAATACTATAAAAGTTTTCATAAAAAATAAGGTATTTACTCAATTTAATTGAAGTAAATACCTTAGTATATAAATATTGCTTTATGGGCTTAATTAAAATTAATTGCTGTGCGTAATTCATTTTCTACATTTTCATACCATTCAAACCATCCATTATCTGAGTATGAATTAGTAATTGTGAACGTAGAATTATCAGCATTTTGTTCCATTTCAAACTGACTATAATTTATACTTTTATTATTTGAAATTGAATCTAATTTGTAATTCATAGGAACACTTTCTTTTATAGTGTATTTATGTCCGTACTTAAGTCCTTCAAATTTTGCTATTTGTCCATTTTTTATTGCTACTGATTGAACATTTTTATTATCTGTATTATCTATTAAATTTATTACAAATAATTGTTTATCTACATTATTTTTATCATTATTATTTAAATCTTCATAACCTTTTATTCTTTTTACTATATTTATAGTTCCAGTCTTTCCTTTTATATTTAAATCAACTTTATTTGATTTAATTTGTTTATCATACCCATTTATTTCTACATATGCAATATTACTTGCCTCACTTTCGTTAATATTAGTAATATTCCAAATAGTAGAAAATGTAACTTTATTATTTAAGTTATTTTTATCATATTTTTGCAAGGTAAAATTATTTGGATTTATATACACTTTACCAGAATTAAACTTCCAATCAACTTTATCTTTTTCACCATTACAAGTTAAAATATCTTTTAATGATAATCCACTAATTGATTTATCAGAATTATTTGCTACTACTATATCAAATTTAACTTTATCTCCAGCAACTAATTTATATTTATTTTTATCAAAATCTGTTAATGTGTTATTATTTATTTGAACTACCTTTTTCTCTACTGATATATTAGGTTTAAAATTAGTTTTTATTTTTAAAGAATTACTGTCACTTGTTATAAGCTGTTTATTAAAATATGTTCCGCTAACCTTAACAGTGTTATAAAATTCTTTATTTAAATCAGAATATTTAGTAGAGTTATTTTCAAATCTTAAATTTTTTTCATCTTTTATTATTATATTTGAATCCTTATTCATATCCCCTATTTTATATTCGTAATTTATTCCCATATTATTATCCTTATCTGTAACAACAACATTTTTTACATTATTGTCTAAAGCACTAACTTTAAACTTAAAATATACAGGAACATCAGCCGAAATATCTGGTATATTATTATTTGTATTTAATATAATATCCTTATCTTCATCTTGATTAGTTTTAATTTTATCAATATCTGATTCTTTAATTTTATCTTTAT
>NZ_JAUNLM010000013.1 GCF_030532265.1 Clostridium sp.
ATACTATTAAACTCTTTCCATGTACTCTCCAGTTCTAGTATCAACTCTAATAGTATCTCCTTCATTAACGAACATAGGAACATTTACAACTGCTCCAGTTTCAAGTGTAGCTGGCTTTAAAGCATTTGTTGCAGTATTTCCTTTTACTCCTGGTTCACTTTCAGTTACTAATAATTCTACGAAGTTTGGTGCTTCAACTGAGAAAGCGTCTCCTTTATAGAATTTTATTATAGCAAACATATTTTCCTTTAAGTATTTTATAGCATCTTCAACCTTTTCATAATTTAAAGGAATTTGATCATATGTTTCTTGATCCATGAAGTAATATAACTCTCCATCTGAGTATAAATATTGCATTTCTTTTCTTTCAATAACAGCTTCTTGGAACTTAGCTGTAGGGTTAAATGTTGTTTCAGTAACTCCTCCTGATATAACATTTCTAAGTTTTGTTCTTACGAAAGCTGCTCCTTTTCCTGGTTTAACGTGTAAAAAGTCTACAACTGTATATACTTGTCCTTCGTGTTCAAAAGTTGTACCTTTTCTTAAATCTCCTGCTGATATCATTAAATATCCCTCCAAAAGTATAAATTCAATCCAAATAATTATATCAATTAGAAGTTAATCATATATAATCATAATTTGGTTTCTTCTGACATACAAATTTATTTTATCAAAACTCCTTATTAATTGCAATTATTTAGAGTATTATTTTAACATTATTTTTATATTTAAAATCCTTCTTTAAATATTATTATAATTTTCGTTTAAATTTATACTCTTCAAGATTTAATTTTACATTAAAATTGTCATTATCATATTTAACTTCATAATCTTTTATAATATAACCTTTTATTTCTTTCATTGCCTTAATAATAACGTCCTTATTTCCTTCTATAGTTACAAGAGCTTTTATATTTTTAGTTCCTTCTATATTATTTACAATTAGTCCTTTTATGTTGCTTAAATCATTAAATACATTATTAATAGTTTTTATATCTCCATTAAATACATTTATTGCATTATCATAATAACTTTTTTCATCTATTTTAGATGATGATACAAAAAACATTCCCTGAATCAAAATCATTATTATAAGTGATATATATTTAAAATAAATCTTTTTCATAATCATTTTCCCAAAACTTTTAAATAATAACCTTCCTCTCCTTTATTTTCTATACTTTCTATTGTTTTTTCTTTACTTATATAATCTATATATTTTTTATCCATTATAAGCATACTTCCCTCATTATTTTTAATCTCACCACTGCGTGATGTTTTATATAATATATTCATCCAATCTTTTAATTCATCTATATTAACTCCAATATCAGCTACTATATTTTCATTTATTTTTGATTTTATTTCCTTATTATTTATCAAAACTTTTATATTGCTAATTGTACTTGGTAATAATATTAAATTAATAATTAATGTTATTTTAATCATTATATTTAATCTTGTTTTAGTTTCTTTCATCCTTTTATCTATAAACTTTTTAGGTATAAATTCATTGCTCATATCATACCTCCTCTAAAATAAAGCTTTTTTTATTAAAAGGAAAACTTATTTTTCCAACTAGAATATTATCTAACGAATCTTTTAAATTAAAATTACTGTATATTTTATTATTTATTAAATACCCATTTACCACCTCAAGAAAATACCAATTTTCATAAACTTTTATTACAGCCTTAAATGTATTTAATTTCTTCATTTTAATTATTAAATTTATTATTTGAAATTGGATTGGTATAACTTTAAGTTTTCTTATATTATTTAATACTTGTGATATTTTATTTCCACCTTTAACAGCATATATATAAGTTTTATTTAGTTTTTTATCAACTTTAAAATCTAATAAATAATCATCTTCATTAAACTCACCCTTTATATCATTATCTATAATATTACTAATTTTCTTTTTATTAATTTCTAAGTATTCTTTTATATAAATTTCTTCATCTAATATAAAAATCTTAGCATTTAATTTATTATGTAAATTTAGTGAATTTTGTTGTCCTTTATAAACATATCCAAATTTATTTATCTCTAATATTTCTTTATTTATCATAAACTCTATACCTTTCTTTTAGGAAACAATCTTAAAATTTTATTTTCTTCATTTTGTAAATCAGCTTTTAATTTTTCATCCTTTTTTAAATTATTCTGACTTTCTTTTTCTATGAAAACTTTTTCTTTATCTTCTATACTATAAAGACAATATAAAGTTTTTTCTTCTTTTTTAATACCATAAGCTATTTTAAATATTTTTTTACTTTTTAAATAATGTAATTTAATATAATTTTCATTTGGTATAACATAAGAATTTTCTATATCATTTATATTTTCATTATTCATATTGTTAATAACTTTATTACTATTACTTTCTAGCCAAGCATTGCATATATTTAAAACTTCAACCTGACTATCTTTTAAATCTAAAAAACTAGAATAAATTTCATAATTTTTTATATATTTAATATTCATGTTTGATATTTTAGCTCCTAAAATTAATATAGTTGTTATAAAAAATATTAATATTATAGAGTTTATAAGTACATACCCCTGTTTTTTTACATACATATTAAGTACTCCTTATCATCAATTCCGAGTTCAACATATATAAGTTTATCTTTTTTATAAACAATAAATTTTGTTACATCATCTAAAATTATATTTGTTGTTAACTCTTTTTTTACTCCACCTATTTCTCTATAATACTTAATTTGTAATGTTTTGCTAACTAAATATATCTTTTTATATTTAACTAATAAATTTTTATCTATTGCATTTTTATCATTTATTTCTTCTAACTTATGTTCTTCCTTTGAAATTTCAATTTCATCACTATTTTTTGAAATTTTATAATTTGTATTATCTACTTCTGAAAATATTTTCTTTATATTTAATATTGCCCTATCAATTTCATTTTCTTTTTTTATTAAAGTATTTCTTTCACTTGAATACTTATATGTATTCAATGTTAACTTAATCAAACATAAAATTATAATTGATGATATAAATATATATGATAAACATTCTATTAATGTAAAGCCTTGCTTTTTCATTTTAATTCCATCCAATACTCTTTTAATATTTCAGTTTCTAAAAATTTTTCATCATTTAAAGTTAAACTTATACTCATTTTAATCTCTTTATCATTTTTGAAAATTTTACTTATTTTTATAAAACTTTTAGAATTAAAATTAGAAAATAAATTTATTATATTTTCATCTTTTAATTTATTTGCATCATTTAAATTAATAAAAATATTTTCTTCAAACTTATTAAATATTCTATCTAATTCATTTATACTAATATTAAACTTAAGCTCACTTATAATATTATTTAAAATAATATTATTTTTTCTTGATTCTTCCCTAATAACAAATGCCTTCAAATCTAATTTATTCATTTTTACAACTACTCCACATAATATAGTTATTATAAATATAGAAACTATACATTCAAGCAATATACTACCACTTTTCTTTTTCAATATTTATATAGTCAACTCCTACTCTTATTTTTAATGAATATTTTTCCTTATCTTTATAATTCTTCATTACAGTTGTTTGAGATGAAATTTGTCCATTAGTACTTATTTGAATAATAGATCCATTTTCAACACTTATATAATCTGGTATTTTAAAAGATTCTATTACGATACCTTCTTGAGTTAAATTAACTTTACTATTTGCTTTGCTAAAGTTAATTTGAAAATTTTTATTCTCTTTTATTGCCTTAGCCTTACTATAAGTTAATATACCTTCAATAGATGTAAGAAAATTTTCTGTTTCTAAATTTCTAATAGCCTTGGTATAGTAATTTATAATACTATTTGAAGATCCTATTATAATAGTTATAATTATAATTACTGCCATAAGCTCAATAAGTGTATACCCCTTCTTTTTCTTTATCAAATTATTCCTCCATAAACACTTTGAAAAATTGGTAATATAAATATTCCAATAAATGCTAATATTAAAATAGACATAATAACAATAATTATCGGCTGAAACATAGCTGTTATTTTTTTAAGTTTATCATTATTTTTCTTATAAAGTCTTGAATATAAATTATCTAAGTTATTATCTAAAGAACCACTTTCTTCACCTAACCTTATCATAGCTAGACTATATTCAGATAAATTTATAGTTTTCTTTAAAGATTCTGAAAGTTCTAATCCACTTAATATATTTTTATTAATATCTTTATAAATTTCTTTATTTAATATATCGTCTTCACAATATTTAAGCCCTAATGATATATTTACCCCACTTAAAACAATTATCTTAATAACTAAAATAACCTCAAGCTCTCTAAATTCTTTAAAAATTTTATTCTTTTTAAATATTAAATTTATTATTTTATTAAAGTTATTTTTAAATAATATGCAAGGAATTAAAATTACCCATATAAATAAAGATAATATATATATAATTGGAGATTCGTTTATTTTATAGGAAAAATCAATTAGTACTTGTGCTATATAAGGAATAGAATTTCCTATAGATTTATATATATCCTCCAATTGAGGAATCATAAATTTCATTACAAAAATTAATATAAATATCATAGAACTTAATAAAAACATTGGATATATCAAGAAATTTATTATATCTTTAAGTAATTCATCTTTTCTTTTATAATATATACTTAATTCATTAAGAACTTCTTGAAGTCTTCCAGTCTTTTCTCCAATTGAAATCATTCCAACAAAAAACTTAGGATATAAATTATTATTTTTCATAAATCCTTCACTTAAAGATTCTCCTTGCATTATTGAGTTAACTAATACTTTTATACTATTTTTATAATCATTTCTTAATGGAAATTCATTTAATAAACTAATCGCTTTACTTATTTGCAATCCATCTTTATATAAATTAGATAAGTTTTCACATATAATACTTAAATTCTTATATGAATATTTTTTGTTGAAATTCATATTTTACTAATTCCTCTCCATTTATAAATCTTTTATATTGCTTATAGCTTATTTCTCCTTTATACAATAATTCTTTACATCTGCTATACATTTGTTCATTTGACAATATTTCTAAATCTTCATTTATATTTTTAAGCTTACTTCTTATATTTTCATCTATAAAATGTACTGCACATATTAGTCTTCTTCCACTTATACCAGTATAATTACATCTTTTACATCCCACTTCTTTATAAAAATAGTAAATCTTATCATTTATGATTTCTTCTTTTTTAGTTTTACATTTTTCACACAAGCAACCAATTAATCTTTGAGATATAGCCCCAACCATTGAATCGCGTATTAAATAATCTTTTACATTCATATCTTCAAATCTAAAAAATACATCTCTACTTGATTTTGTATGAATTGTAGAATAAACTTTATGTCCAGTAATTGCAGCTCTTATTGCTATATTAGCTGTTTCTTCATCTCTAATTTCTCCTACCATTATCACATCTGGATCTTGCCTTAATATGCTCCTTAGACCATTTGCAAAATTTAAATTTATTTTATTATTCACATTTATTTGATTAATTCCACTAAGATTACATTCCACCGGATCTTCAATGGTAGTTATATTTATATCATTATCTTTAATTTTTGAAATTATTGAATATAAAGTTGTAGATTTACCACTTCCTGTCGGACCATTTATTATGACTATTCCATTGTTAGCTTTTATAATTTTATCTAAATTTTCAGACTGTTCTTTTGATAAATTAAGTAATTCCATATTATAATCAGATTTTTCTTTATAAAGTATTCTTATAACCATTTTTTCTCCAAATACTAATGGTATTATAGATATTCTGCAATCAAAATAAATTTCATTATACTTAACAACAATTTTTCCATCTTGAGGTTTTCTCTTTTCTGCAATATCCATATTTCCATTTAACTTTACTCTAGATAATATTTGATTATAATCACATATTCTTATTTTACTAACTAATATTAAGATTCCATCTATTCTTATTCTAACATTTACGAAATCTTCAAAAGGCTCAAAATGTATATCACTGCCTTTTTTAGATATAGTATATTTTATAAAAATTTCCTCTAAAGATTTGCTTAAGTCCGGCTTAACCATATAAAATAAATCATAAAAATCATCCTTACTTAAATAAATAAATTCTACTTTTTTACTAAATATAAATTCTATAAACTCTTTTGAATTATTATTTTTTTCATAAGTTGCAACCTTTATATAATCCTTTTCAATATATAAAGGTAATATTTTGTATTCAATCATCTTATCTTTATCTATTTTATATACACAATTTAAATCTATATTTAAAATTAAATTTTTCATATCTCCTCCTTAATATTATTTATTTAATTATTTTCCAAATATTTCATATAATATTCAAAGCAAAATAAAAAAGCCTTAATAAAAATTAAGACTTTAATTTATATTTATAAAGTTATAGTTTCCTTCTTTATTACTTATTAAAGAAACACTGTTATCCTTATAAGAAAATACTTCTTCTTTACCTTCTGAAGAATTACTTCCAATAAATAATATTCCACTATTTGAAATCTGAATTCCTTTTTTCATATTTATACTTGATGGAAAAGAAAATACTAATTTTTTAATATTTTTATCTTTTAACTTATATAATGATTTTGTATCATCAAAAGCTTCGCCTAATATATAGTATGAATTATCTTGTTTTTCTAAATCATTTATAGATTTAAAACTATTTGATATATTATTTATATTCTTATTTTCAGCATTTATTTCTAATAAGATTTTTTCATTATTAGCTTTTTGTTGAAACACAAATACACTATTAAGATCTCCCTTTAGAAAATCTACATATCCTCCAGACTTTAGATTGTATAAAAGTTCTTCTTTATTCTCTTTTAAATCGTAAGTAAATATTCCATTTATTTTATCTTCTGAAATTCCATAATAGACAAGTTTATCATTTTTTATAAAATCATATAAATTGCCAGAAATAGCAACCTTAGATTTTATATTTATTTCTTTATCATCTTCTAAAGAAATTACTTTTAAATTATATCCGTTATCATAACTCATATAAGAAACATATCTTCCATCATAAGATATTTTTATAAAGTTATAATTACTATCCTTTATTGGAATTTCTTTACCCTTATAATAAATATAATGTTTTCCATCTTTAACAAAAATATAAGTTCCACTTTCTTTGTTAAAATTTATAATAACCCTATCATTACTTATCCCATGATATTTATCTTCTTGTAAATCAAAAACTTTATACTTTCCATTACTTTCTAATAACACAGAACCTTTTTCTAAGTTTATAGGTTGCAAATTTAAATTTGAGTTTTCTATATTTGATTTACTATTACACGAAATAAATGTCAAAGATAAACTTAAAATAATTAGTATATACATAGGTACTTTGATTGATACCTTTTTTAATAAATGCATTAAACTCCCTCTTATCTATATTTATAATGTTTCACCTTTACATATATACTCAGCATTCCCCGTCATATAAACACCATTATCTAAAACTTCTATAATTAATTCTCCACCTGGTAGCTTTGCTAATACTTTATTATTAGTTAATCCAAATTTATTAGTTACAACAGCAGATGCACATGTTCCAGTACCACAAGCTAAAGTTCTTCCTGCGCCTCTCTCCCATGTATCTACTTTAATTGTATCACTATCAATTACTTTAACAAAATTAACATTTGTTCCTTCTTTAAAATAACTAAACTTCTCTATATACTTTCCTTCTAAAACATCATAATTATTGTTTTTATCAATTACTATAGTATGTGGTACACCCATTAATAATGCTGTTAACTCATATATCTTATTATTTATATTTACCTCTTCTTTTATTAATTCTTTTTTATTATTTAATGGAATTAATTCGCCTTTAAATGATGGCTTACCCATATAAACTCTAGCTCCAATTATAATATTATCTTCACTTATAAGTTCAATTTCTTTTTTTCCATCATCTGTTTCCACAATAAACTTTTTATCTTTAACATATCCTTTATCATAAATATATCTTCCAAAACATCTTATTGCATTTCCACACATATTTGCTCTAGATCCATCACTGTTTATAATAGTCATTTTCATATTTAAATTATTTAATTTTCTAACTACAACTAATCCATCTGCACCTATTCCAAAATGTCTATCACATAGCTTTTTAGCTATTGAAACTTCTTTTTCTAATAATTTGTTATCTAAATCTTCAATAAATATAAAATCATTCCCAATACCTTGCATCTTTGTAAACTTCATTTCTATTCCTCCTGTAACTAATATATATAATTGATTATTATCTTTATTTGGTGTTATACTATCCTTAAATTAAAGAAAAGAAAGGACGATAAACGTGGCATTAGACGGTATATTTTTAAACAGCTTAATCGATAATTTAAGAATTTCTATTATAAATTCTAAAATAGATAAAATAAATCAACCTGAAAAAGATGAAATTATTTTAACATTAAGAAAAGATAGAAAAAATATTAAACTATTAATCTCAGCATCTTCACAATTTGCTAGATTACATATTACCAATACTCAAAAAAATAACCCTCTTAAAGCTCCATTATATTTAATGGTTCTTAGAAAATATTTACTTGGAGGTACTATAACAAACATAACTCAAAAAGATAATGATAGAATAATAACTCTTCATATTTCTTCTAGAGATGAGTTAGGTTTTGATAGCAAGTACCAATTAATTATTGAAATAATGGGAAGACATTCAAATATAACTTTAGTTCGTGAGCGTGACTTTAAAGTTATGGAATCAATAAAACATATTACTCCTGATATAAATAGTTTTAGAGTTTTATATCCAGGTGTTCCTTATATCTATCCACCAAAATCTCAAAAATTAAATCCATTTAATTTTTCTAAGGAAGACTTTGAAAATATTATAAATGCTAACTCTTATGAAGTTAACGAAAATCTATTCTTTAATATATTTACCGGGATTAGTAAAACCTTTTCCAAGGAAATATTTTTAAATATTACTATTGATTATTATAACCCAATAACTTCAGAAAGGTTATACAAATTTGTTACAAATTTATTTAATAATTTAAAAAATAATATTAATTTTAATATATATATAAATGAAAATGGATTATTTAAAGATTTTTATTCAGTAGATTTATTAAATGTTTATAAAAACTTAAGAAAAATAAATTATAAAGATCCATCAAAAATGTTAGATGATTTTTATTTTAAAAAAGATAAGCAAGAAAGACTTCATAGCAGATCTCAAAACTTACAAAAATTAATTAATACAAATATAGAACGTTGCAATAAAAAAGAAAAAATACTTAATTTAACATTAAAAGATTGTTTAATAAAAGATGATTTTAAAATTAAAGGTGATTTATTAACTTCTTATATATACAGCTTTAAAAAAGGTGATAAATTTGTTGAAGTGCAAAACTTTTATGATGAAAATTTACCTATCGAAAAAATTAAATTAAATCCAAATAAAACTCCATCTGAAAATATACAAATATATTATAAAAAATATAATAAATTAAAAAAAGCTGAAGAAGAAGCTAAAGTGCAACTTGAAAAAAATAAAACTGAATTAAATTATTTAAATTCAGTTCTTACTAATATTATAAATGCTGATTCTTATGATGAAATTGAAGAAATTAAAAATGAACTTATGGAAACAGGATACTTAAAATTCAAAAAATCAAACAAGAAAAAAATTATTAAGTCAAAGCCTCTACATTTTATATCTTCTGATAATATCGATATATATGTAGGTAAAAATAATTTACAAAATGATTATCTAAGCCTTAAATTTGCAAATAAAAATTTTATGTGGTTACATACTAAAGATATTCCTGGATCTCATGTAATAGTTTGCTCTAATGAAGTTCCTGATAATACATTAGAAGAAGCTGCTGTCATTGCTGCTTTTTATAGTAAAGCAAAAACATCATCAAAAGTTCCTGTAGATTACACTTTGGTAAAAAATTTAAAGAAACCAAACGGTGCTAAGCCTGGAATGGTTATTTATCATACTAACTATACTATGTATGTAGAACCTAAAGATTTTGAAACACTTAATTTAAATAAATAATAAAAAGGTCTAGAAACTTATTAAAGTTTCTAGACTTTTTCATTATATTAAACATTGCATCAAAGTATCACCTTGATTTTTTATTAAGCTATTATCAAAATATTGGTAATAATAACATTTTAATTTACCATTATAAAGTTTTCTATTTTTAGTTGATTTTCTATTGAATGACTTTTCAAAATTTTCATATGATGTAAGGATATTAAATTCCCATTCTGAATACTTCTTTTTATATTCTCCAAATATTCTATAAAGCTCTTTTACTTCTCTTTCGTCACTTAATCTTTCCCCATATGGAGGATTAGATATTATGAAACCATATTTATGTTTATTTGAAAATACTCTAAAGTCTCTCTCTTGAAACTCTATATATTCATCCACACCAGCTTTTTTTGCATTTTCTTTTGCAACTTTTAAAACTCTATAATCTATATCATAACCTATAAGCTTTAAAGGCTTATTTTTTATAGCTTTTCTCGCACCATTTCTTACTTGATCATATATATTAGGTGGCATTGTTGGCCATTTTTCTGATACAAACTCTCTATTTAATCCTGGAGCAATATTTTGCATAATCATACAAGCTTCTATAAGTATTGTTCCTGAGCCACAAAATGGGTCAATCAATATATACTCCTCTTTCCATCTTGATAATAAAACCATTGCTGATGCTAATGTTTCTTTAAGAGGTGCTGCTCCTGCATGTTCTCTATATCCTCTCTTATGAAGTCCAGCTCCTGATGTATCTATTGTAAGAGTTACTTTATCTTTTAATATAGCAACTTCTATTTTATATACTGGACCATCTTCACTAAATTGACTTATTCCGTAAGCTTCGCTCATTTGAGTTACTATTGCCTTCTTTACTATAGATTGACAATCTGGAACACTATAAAGAGTTGATTTTATAGATTTTCCAACTACATGCATAACTCCATCTTTAGGAATTATTTTGCTCCAATTTACTTTTTTTGTACCTTGAAATAGCTCTTCAAAACTTCTTGCTTCAAATTCTGCCATTTTTATTAAAACTCTATCTGCCGTTCTTAAATGTATATTTGCTATTGCTATATCCATTTCATCTCCTTGGAAATGAACTTTACCATTTTCTGTCTTTAAACCTTCATATCCTAAAGCCTTAAGTTCTTTTGCAGTTACTCCTTCTATTCCAAAGGTTGTAGTTGCAATTAAATTGTATTCCATTAAATTCGCTCCTTTAAGTTTAAATTAAACTTCTTTTTGATATATTTTTACTGAATCTTCTCCATCAATTTCTTGTATTTTAACTCCAACAACTTCTTCTTTTGATGTTGGTATATTCTTTCCAACAAAGTCTGCTCTTATAGGTAATTCTTTATGTCCCCTATCTATAAGAACTGCTAATTCAATTACTTTAGGTCTTTCCACATCTATTATTGCATCCATAGCTGCTCTTGCTGTTCTACAAGTGTATAATACGTCATCAACTATTATTACTCTCTTATCTTTTATATCAACACCTAAATCAATACTCTTTAACTCTGGACTTTCATTATCTTTGCTTAAATCATCTCTATATAAAGTTATGTCAACTGAACCAACAGGTAACTCTATTCCTTCAATATCTTTTATGAAGTTAGATATTCTTTTAGCTAAAGGATATCCTCTTCTTTTTATACCTATTAAAACTAAATCATCTACACCTTTATTTTTTTCAATTATCTCATGTGAAATTCTTATTAAACTTCTCTTTATAGCCTTATCATCTAATAAGTTTGCTTTTAATTTCATTTTTATCCTCCTATACATTATCTTTTCTTAAATTATTTAATAACACTTTATAATTTTCTGGAAGCTCTGATGAAAACTCCATATATTCTGAAGTTGAAGGATGAATAAATCCTAATGTTTTAGCATGTAACATTTGCCCTTCAGTTTTAAATTTACCTTTTTTAAAACCATATGTAGGATCTCCAACAAGTGGGTATCCAATAGATGCCATATGAACTCTAATTTGATGAGTTCTTCCAGTTTCTAAAACACACTTTACTAATGTAGAATTTCTAAATCTTTCTATAACTTCATAATGTGTCACTGCTCTTTTACCATCTTCACATATTGCTATTTTTAATCTATCTCTCTTAGATCTAGCTAAAGGCTTATCTATTGTTCCTTCATTTTGCTTCATTCTACCTTCAACCAATGCATAGTATTCTCTTTTCATAGAATGTTCTTTTAATTGTTCTGATAATTTATTATGAGCATCATCATTTTTTGCAATTACAAGTATACCAGTAGTATCTTTATCTATTCTATGAACTATACCTGGCCTTATAATTCCATTAATACTTGATAAATCTTTGCAATGATATAATAATGCATTAACTAGGGTTCCTGTATAATTCCCTGGAGCTGGATGGACAACCATTCCTTTTGGTTTATTTACTACTATTACATCTTTATCTTCATAAATTATATCTAATGGGATGTTTTCTGATTCAACAGCTAATTCTTTTGGTTCCTCAACAATTACTTTTATTTTATCATTTTCTTTTAATTTATAATTACTTTTTATTTTTTTATCATTTACCAATACTTTTTCACGTTCTATTAATCCTTGAATAAAACTTCTTGATTTTCCTTCTAATTTTGTTAAAAGAAATTTATCAATTCTAATGTTCTTTTCTTCATTTGTTATGCTATATATTAATTCATCCATTTTAAAATTCTCCTAAAACTTTATTACTTAACAATTATAATATATAGTATACTTTTACTCAACTATATCAATATATAAAAAAGTCGGCATTACAAAGTAATGCCGGTTTTTATTCTTCTTTATTTGCAAAAAAACTTTTTATCTCATCTAATTCACTTGATGAAACCCCTTCAACTACATTATCAACTATTTCCTCGTTATAATTAACATCTTTAATATCTAAATCTTCTATTGTATTTGTAATTGAATAATTTTTATTTATATCTTTCTCTAAATCATCAAAAGTTTCTAATTGTGTATTCATAAAATTTCTAAACTTAGCTCTAAACTTAATAAATTCCTGTTTTACTCTATCAAATTCATCATTTATTTGAATAACATCATTGTGTGCTTTATCTACTATTCTTTGTGCTGTTTCATTTGCATTCTTAACTATAAGTTCGGCCTCTTTTTGTGCACTTTCTTTTGCTTGATCTGCAGCATTTTGAGCTAAAACTAAAGTGTTTTGAATAGTTGATTCAATTTTAGCATAATGTTCTATTTGTTCTTCTAAAATTTCTAACTTTTCTTTAAGCTTTGAATTTTCTTTATATAGTTCTTCATAATTATCAACAACTTCATCTAAAAATTCATCTACTTCATCTGGAATATATCCTCTAAGACCCCTCTTAAATTCCTTATTATTTATATCCATTGGAGTTAATTTCATTATTTTCACACCTCTACTATGTATATTTTTTTATATCTATTTTACATTTTCCACTCTTTGTATATCCAGTACATTCCCCAAGTATGTACTTTCCATATTTTCTTATAGTTATTCTATCTTCCCTTTTTACCTCAAAACTTTTATCTCTTACTGTAGAATAATTTACAAGTACTAAACCCTCATCAATCATACTTTGAGCTATATTTCTTGATTTATTTATAAGCTTTGCAACTACAGAATCTATTCTCATAGATGAAATATTTATTGTAATATTTTCAAAATTATAAGTTACTTCATTTGTAGTTTTGTCAACTTCTTCTACATTACATTTTGCTTTTCCTATTTGAATTAAATTAGATATTATATAATCTTTTATATCTTCATGAACTACAACATAACAAGTATTATCTTTAACTATTAAATCACCAATCTTATTTCTTTCTAATCCTAATGATAGTATACTACCTAAATATTGATTATGAAATACTTTATTAAATTTCGTGTTTACTGTTATCTTAAGAAGAGCTGTTGGAAAAGGTAAATAAAAGTTATTATTAAAACATATCATACGTCTTTCGGAATCTTCAAAAATTCCTTCACTTTCAACCTTTAATCCATTTATCTTTTCTTCATCACAAAAAAATTTCCATATGTTTGGAGTATAAAATTCACTTCCAAACATAGGAATATCTCTATTATATGAAATTATCATTTTTTCATATAAATTTATTGCTTTATTTTTATCTTCACCTATAAATTTTCTAATTATAGTTTCTTTATTCATACTAAAAAACACTTAACAATATTGATAAAATTATTGGTCTTATTAAATCTAATATAATAATTGCAAATATAGGTGATAAATCAATTGGTAAATTTCCTAAAAATTTATATTGTATCATTCGAAATGGCTTCAAAATAGGATCTGTAAAACTTGTTATAATACCCATTATTCCATTATTTCTATCTCTTATAACCCAAGATAATATACATTCTAAAATAATGGCTAATTCTATTATACGAAAAAGGGAGTTAATAAAATTAACTAAAAAGCTTTGCATATAATATCCTCCTATTATTTAGACCAATTAAATAAAGCTTTTGAAGTTAACTCACTTTTTAACTCACTAGTTACCTCAACATTTGAAGGTGATAGTAAATATACTCTTTTTTCTATTTCTTGTATATCTCCATGTAATGCATAACAAGAACCACCAATAAAATCTAACAATCTTTGAGCTGTTCTTATATCAAGATTAGTTGTATTAACTACTACTATTCTTCTATTTCTTATAGCATCACATATTTCCATAGCTTCTTCATATGCAGTAGGTTTTGTTATTAAAACTTTAGCTGATGCTGAAGTATGAATATTTACAACCTTGTTTGATCTCTTTCCTGATACTGCAGGTGCTGAAATATTCTCATCTGTTTCAGTAACATCCTCATCTATTTCTTCGATTTCATCTGCAAATCCATCATCATCAAAATCTTCATCAAAATCTCCAAAACCTAAAATATTTTTCATCTTTGATATCATATTTGCCATAAAAATTCCTCCTAAATATTATAATTTCTTTCTCCAAATATTCCAGTTCCTATACGAATCATATTAGAACCTTCTTCTATTGCTATTTTATAATCATGTGTCATCCCCATTGATAATATTTCCATATTTATATTATTAAAAGATCTTTCTTTTAATTTTGAAAATATATCATAAGTTTGCTTAAAATAATACCTATTACTTTCATCATTTCCTTTTGGAATGATAACCATTATACCCTTAACTTTCACAAATTTACATTCTTCAATTTTCTCTATAAGCTCTTCTAAATTTTCAAGTAAAATCCCTGTTTTACTTTCTTCCCTTCCTATATTTATTTGGATTAAAGTATTAGCTACAACATTGCTTTTTCCAAATAATTCTTCTATTTTTTCTAAAAGCTTAATACTTGAAAGGGAATGAATTAAATGTACCTTGCCTACAATATATTTAACTTTATTAGTTTGCAAGTTACCTATAAGATGCCATCTTACATCTTTATGAAATAACTCTTCTTTTCTAATTAATTCTTGAACTTTATTTTCAGCAAAATCTCTTAATCCAAAATCATAAGCCTCTTCCATTTCTTCTATAGTTCTAGTTTTAGAAACTGCTAATAATTTTACGCTTTTAGGTAAATTATTTTCTATGGTTTCTATATTTTGCTTAATACTCATAAAAGCCTCCTTAATTAATAGTTTCTACCCTAAATAATATTATTCTTCATTTATTTTCAAATTCCTCTAATTTATATATATTTTTTTATATATTTCATATTTTTTATCAATTAGCTACATATTCCTTCATATATTCATTGTGCATTATCTTAGATGTAGCTGGCATAACTATATTTTCTTTTATTTCTATATTAACTGATAATTGTCTAATCATAAGTTCTCTAATATGACTTCCTTCCTCTAATAAAGAAGTTTTCATAACTTCTGGATCGCCTATTGCATATATGTAAAATGGTGCATATTCTGTTGTTTCATCCCCAAAACCCAAAAAAGCCCAATTACATATAACACCACTACCTGGTGTAACTCTATGATTATTTATACTTATAGCTTCCGCCCCTGCTTTTCTTAAATCATTCAAAACTAATGCCATATCATTATCATGAAATATTTTTGATTTAGTTTCAAAATCTGTATCCTTATTTAAATCAATATTTCCATCATTTATTTTTATTAAAAGTCCTGGACCTTGAACTTCTGTAAGTCCTGTTATCATACTATAATCTTTAAGCTGTAATTTCATACTATCTAATATTTTATCTTGTTTTTTATCATCATACTTATATTTATTTATAGTTTCTTGAGTTTTAATATTATTTTCTCTTAAGCTTTCAACCTCTTTATATAAATCTCTCTTTTCATTTATTGCATCTTTATATTGTTTTGCACTTAAGCTTAAATTCCTTTCTATTATTTGATTAAAGTTTATATTAAACGATATAAGCATACCTAAAAATATAGCTGCAATAAAAACTATAAATCCGCCCTTTATTTTCATACCTTTTTCTCGCTATGTCTTGATCTAAGTTTTTCTATCAGTAATCTTCGTATTATTGCGAAATTATTAAATATTCTTCCACCAAATACTATTACTGCTGCAATATAAATAGGTATTCCAAGCTTATCTCCAAGATATGCTAAACCAGCAGCCAATAAAGAATTTCCAAAAAAACCTGAAATAAATATATCAGCTTGAAAACTATTTGATAGATTAGCTCTTATTGCTCCAAAGACAGAATCTAAGCACGCCAATATAGCAACAGACATATACGGTGAAAGCTTATCTGGAATATTTATATCAAATATAAAGCCAAATACTATACCTATTAATAGTCCTATAAATGGTACCATTATTTCTCCTCCTTTTTTTCAACTGGTTTTAAATAATCACTTTTTATAGTTTGAGTTGTTTTATCTATAATTATATTATCACTTTGTTCAACCTCACAATTATAATTTTGAAGTGCTCCAAAATCTAAAGACCCCGGAAAATTCAATCCAACATTTAACCTTGCCTTATCCCCTATTGCTTTTATTGTTATAGGTTCCTTAGGACTAACTTTACCAGCACTTCCAATCCATATATAATTACTTGAATTTTTTATACCAGTTTGTGGAGTTATCCTGTATCCATTTACTGAAATTGCCTCAGCCTTTGAATACCAAAGTAAATTAATAATATGTACTAATTCTTCTTCAGTAATCCCTCTCCCCATTTCTTCTGTATTACTTCCAAATATTGATGTCTTTGGAGTTATCTTTATAGTAACTCCTGGTCCTTTTACATCTACAAGCCCTAATTGCATCCTAGCTGAATCTAATTGGTTTTTTATTTCTTTCCCAACATTGCCTTCTTTTGAAGCTGATTCTTCTAAATTTTTCAATTCTTCTCCTAATGAATTATTTTTCTTTTGAAGTTCTTCCTTTTCCTTCTTTAAACTATCAATTTCTGCAATTATATCACTTTTATTGTAATTGTCTATTCCTGTTTCATTATTTATTTTTAATATTTTAAACTGATATGCTAATAAAAATCCTAATATAGCACATACAGCAGCAATAGAAATCTGTGAAACTGATTTCTTCATTTATATATAACCTCCTCTATTTTCTCTCTCTAATTACAGGAGCTCCTTCAAAACTTACATCTATATATCCATTTTTCATATCAACTTTTTGTTCTTTTAACCCACTTAAAATATTTAGAGCATCATTCATTTTTTTAACTAAATCATCTCCATTTCCAATCCTTACTTCAGTAGTACCAAAATATACTATTATTGAATTAAGATTTGAAACATTAACATTAGTTATATTATGTTTTGTAGTATTTGCTTGTTTTATCTTATACAATTCTTTTAGAAAATCTTCTAACCTTGTATCATCCTTAGTGTCAATATATTTACTTCCTAAAGTTTCATTTCCAGAGTTTAACCCTGTTATTTCTATCAAATTTTTTCCATTTAAATTATTTACTTTTTCTAAAAAAATAAAATCAGAACTTATAATATCATATCCGTTATTAGATTTTACATAATACGCTACATTCTTTTCTGTAATATCAACTTTAAGTGTTGATGGAAACTTTCTTGATATAGAAATTTCATTTATATATGGATCTGATTTAAGTTTTGTTTTTATATCATTACTTTTAACAAAAAATATATTTTCTCCCTTAACACCTTGAAGTTTATCAACTATAAGATTTTTAGAAATTAATTTATTTCCACTTACTTCTATATTCTTTATTAAAAACATATTTGATTTTGTGATAAATAATCCTAATGCAACTAATATTAAAATTAATATAAAAATACTTCGCTTTATCATCCTTTTCCGTCTAGCTTTTTTTATATATCTATTTTCTGATGTTCCCATACATTTACCTATCCTCACATATTTTATATATACATTAATATAATACCATTGTTCATATAAATTTTCATCAAAAAATTCTTAACAAGGAATTAATTATTTTATATTGCCCATTAAAAAACTTAGTAGTGTTATCACTACTAAGCCTTTTTTTCATTTATATTCTTAATCTTTTCTTTGCCTTCAACTTGTCTTGATATATTAAGTAATATACCCATAGCTATTAAGTTGATTACAAGGGATGTTCCTCCATAACTTATAAATGGTAGTGGAACTCCTGTTACTGGCATTGATCCAGTAACAACAGCTATATTTATTATAGATTGTACTGCTATAACGGATGTTATTCCTATAGCTAAAAGACTTCCAAAAGTATCCCTAGCTTTTATAGCAACTCTTATTCCTCTCCAAACAAATACAACAAATAATAATATGATTACTATACAACCTATTAACCCTAATTCTTCTCCTATTATAGAAAATATAAAGTCATTATGTGGCTCTGGCATATAAAGCATCTTTTGTCTTGATTGCCCAAGTCCTAAACCTGTTACTCCACCAGCTCCTAATGCATAGAATGACTGTATTAATTGATATCCATTTCCTGCTGGATCCTTCCAAGGATTTATAAAATTTAACATTCTTGCTCTTCTATACGGTTCTAAAAATGCAAATGCTGCTGCCGCCGCTCCTAAAGTTGGCATAACAAGGCCAAACATATGCTGATTTCTAGCACCTGATGAATATACCATTATAAACGTAACAATCATAATAACTGAAGCTATACTTAAATTTTTCTCAGCAAGTACTAAACCTGCAAATATACCAGCAATTAAAAAGCAAGGAATTACACCTTTTTTTAGACTTTTTACATAATCTCCTTTTCTTTCTAAAAACATTGCTAAATAAAGTACAACTACATATTTTGCAAGTTCTGAAGGTTGAAATGAAAGTGGTCCAAGTTGAATCCATCTTTTTGCTCCATTAACACCCGGAAAAGCAAAAACAGCTAATAATGCTAATATAGTTATTGGGATTAATGGTAGTATTATCTTCTTAAGCTTATGATAATCTACTGACATCATAATCATCATAGATACAACACCTAAAACACTCCATATAAGCTGTCTTTTCAAATAATGCATACTATCATTATTATGAAACATAGCATAATAAGAACTTGCTGAATATACCATTACAACCCCAACAGCAAGTAATAATATTATGGTACAAAACACACCATAATCAATTTCACCCATTCTCTTCCCTTTGGGTCTTAATTTTCTCATACAAAACTTCCTCCGCTATATATTATTAAAGTGATAAACCTCCTATAATACAAAGGATAATAGTTACTAATGAAAATACAAATACTACTTTCTTTTCTGACCAGCCTAATTGTTCAAAATGATGATGAACTGGAGCCATTTTAAATACTCTTTTACCAGTTGTTTTAAATGAAACTACTTGTATTATTACTGATAAAGTTTCGAAAACATATATTCCTCCAACTATTGCAAGAATAATTGGATTCTTTAAAAGTAAAGCTATACTTGCAACAGCACCACCTAATGCTAATGACCCAGTATCACCCATAAATATTTTTGCTGGATATTTATTATATTTTAAGAAACCTAAAAGTGCTCCTATTAAAGCTACACAAAATACTGTTATTTGATAATTACCTTGTGTATAAGACATTATACTAAAGAATATTAAAACTATAACTGTAACACTTGAAGCTAATCCATCTAAACCATCAGTAAGATTTACAGCATTTGTCGCTCCTGCATAATATAAAATTACAAATGGAATATATATTATTCCAAGGTTTAAATCTATTCCTAAGAATGGAATTACTATACTTGTTCCAAGAACATTATAGCTATAATAAGCCATTGCTATTGAAAATAATAAAAGTAATAACATCTTTTGCCATGCTCTTAATCCTAAGTTATTTTTGTGTATTATCTTTAACATATCATCTAAAAATCCAATAAACCCAAAAGCTATCATTGAATATAATATTATCATACCTTCATCTGATAATTTATATCTCATAACAAACATTACAATTGTAACTGATATTATGAATATAACTCCTCCCATTGTTGGAGTACCAGCTTTTTTAAAATGGCTTTTTGGCCCCTCTTCTCTTATGTTTTGGCCAAACTTAAATTTGTGTAGCATTGGTATAAATATTGGTCCTAATACTATTGATATAACAAAACCTAATACTAACGCTAATGCTAATACCATAAATGGACTACTAAAACTACTTAAAAATTCCCCCATCTTTACTACTAAAGAAATCTACTTTAGTAGTTCACCTCCTTCGTTGTTATTTTATATTTTTTAATTCTTCGACTATTTCTTCGAATTTTTCTCCTCTTGATGCTTTAACTAATACTACATCCCCAGGTTTAATAATTGAATTTAAGTCGTTTATTAAATTTACCTTTGTATTATATAATTTTATTTTATCTTTTTCAAAACCTTCTTTGAAATCATCTATATGTTCACCACATGATACAAGTAAATCAACTCTATCTTTTGCATACTCTCCAACTTCTTTATGACATCTATTAGCTTCATCACCTAATTCTCTCATAGTGCCTAGTATTGCAATTTTTCTTTTTCCTTCTCTATTTTTTAATACATCAAGAGCTGCTTTCATAGAATCTGGACTAGCATTATAACAATCATTAATTATTTCTATTCCAAATTCATTTTCTATAAATTCTAATCTCATAGATGTAGCCTCTAAATTTTTAAGACCTTCTTTTATTTCATCTACTGTTAAACCTAATTTATATGATGCAGCAATACCTAGTAAAGCATTTAGAACGTTATGAATACCTACCATTGGTAATGTTATTGTATTCATTTCTCCATTATAGTTAAAATCAAAAGATGTTGTTTCTTTATCTAATTTAATATTTTTAGCAAAATAATTACAATTTTGATTATATCCAATATTTATTATTTCATACATATTGCTATTAACAGTTTGAAGCATATCATCTTCACTATTTAATATAAGAATATTATTTTTATTAAAGAAATCAGTTATTTCCATCTTCGCTTTTAATATATTTTCTCTAGTTTTTAAATTTTCTATATGAGAAACTCCTATATTAGTTATCATAGCAATATCAGGCTTTGCACATTCGGCAAGATTATGAATTTCATTAAAATTACTCATTCCCATTTCAAGAACAGCAACATCAATTGAACTATCAAGTTCTAATACCATAAGTGGAAGTCCTATTTCATTATTAAAATTCCCTTTTGTTTTAAAAACTTTATATTTTCCACTTAAAAACGCACTTACCAAATCTTTAGTAGATGTTTTTCCTGTAGACCCTGTTATGGCAACTACTTTTATTCCTAACTTTTCTCTATATCCTCTTGCAATGCTTAATAAAGCCTTCTTTGTATCTTTAACTTTAATTACAATACCATTTATTTCTTCTTCATTATATAAAACTTCATCAACTATAGCTATTGAAGCACCCTTTTCGAAAGCTTCCTTAACATACTTATTTCCATTAAAATTCTCACCTTTTAATGCTAAAAATATATTATCTTTTTCAATTTTTCTAGTATCAGTTGATAATTTATTGAATTTTTTATTTTTATTATTTAAAATTATTTCTCCTTCGCTATATTTTAGTAACTCCTCAAATGTCATTTCCATAATAACTACACCCCTAGTTCTTTTTTAAAATTTCATCTATTACTTCTCTTTCATCAAAATGAATTGTTTTATCTTTTAAAATTTGATACGTTTCATGACCTTTACCTGCTATAACAATTACATCATCTTTTTTAGCAATATTTATAGCCTTTTCTATAGCTTCGTATCTACTTGTTATTTTAATAAAATTATCTTTATCTATTCCTTGTATTACATCTTTTATAATTAATTCAGGTTCTTCACTTCTTGGATTATCTGATGTAATTATTGCAATATCTGAATAATCTACACCTATTTTTCCCATTTGTGGTCTCTTGACTTTATCCCTATCTCCACCGCAACCAAATACTGATATTAAATTTCCTTTAGTAAATTGTCTTGCAGTTTTTAATATATTTTCTAATCCATCTGGAGTATGTGCATAATCTATTATTATTTCAAATGGAAGATTATACTTTCTAGCTACCCTTTCACATCTACCTGGTACAACTATTTCTTTTAATCCTTTTTTTATATTTTCTAATGATATACCAAGTGAATAACATGCACCAATAGCCCCTAATGCATTATATACGTTATATTCCCCTGGAATAGGAAGTAGAATATTTTTTTCTCTCTCATCTTTAACTTTTAAATCAAATATTATGTCCATACTTTCTAGCTTTTCATTTTCAGCCTTTATATCAGCATTATTTTTTATACTGTAAGTTAAGTAATTATTTATATTTTCTTTTTCTAAATCTTTTGTTATTCTATTACCATATTTATCATCTATATTTATTATACTTACTTCTGTTCTTTCAAACAATTTATATTTTGCTTTATAGTAATTTTCAAATGTTTTATGAAAATCTAAATGATCTCTTGTTAAATTAGTAAAGATTGAAGTTTTAAACTTCACTCCATAAACTCTATCTAATTCTAAAGAATGTGAAGATACTTCCATAACACAATATTTAACACCTTCGTTTACCATATTACAAAATAATTCTTGTAACTCCAATGATTCTGGTGTTGTTCTTTCTGATTTTATTTGCTTATCCCCTATGTAGTTAGCAATAGTTCCTATAAGTCCTACCTTTTCTCCTAAACTTTCTAATATACTTTTTATCATAAAGGCTGTTGTAGTTTTACCATTAGTTCCTGTTATACCTATTATTTCTAATTTTTCAGAAGGTCTTCCATAGTAATTAGCTCCTATACTTGCAAGTGCTTTTCTTGTATCATCAAATTTTATTATTGTAACATCTTCATTTATATTTATTTCATCTTGACAAATAATAACTTTAGCACCTTTTTTTATTGCACTATCTACAAATTTATGTCCATCACTTTCAAATCCCTTTATACATACAAAAACATCTTTATCTTGTACTTTTCTACTATCATAGTTAATTTTATTTATTTCTCTATCTATATCCCCTTTTATTAATTTATAATTTAACCCATCTAATAATTTAGCTAAATTCATTTAATCATCTCCTTTAATAATATGCACTTTACTTAGCTATAATTACATTTACTCTTTAAAATAGCATGTAAGGATAACCCTTACATGCTATAACAATTAAAGAATCTAATCTTTATAATCTGAATTTAATGTTAACTTAACACTAGTTCCCTTATTAATTAATTCTCCACTAGGTACATTTTGATCAGTTACTTTGCCTTCACCTTCAAAAATAGCAGATATTCCAAGACCTTTTAAAAGATTTGATGCAGCATCTTTTGAGTACCCTCTAACATCAGGCATTATAACAGCTTCTTTGTTATTATCATTTCCATTAGTATATAATGTTACCTTAGTACCTTCCTTAACTGAATAGCCTGGATATGGTTTAACACTCTTTACTGTTGTTCCATTTCCTTCTATATTATAATCTAACTTTGAATCTTTTAAAATCTTTTTAGCCTCTTCAATACTTTTACCTCTTACTTCTGGTATTATAGCATCTCTAATTATAGCTGAATCATTCTCTTTAGAAAAGTCACTTTCTAAATAATTAAAAATATCAGTAAATAAAGATTTTGCCACAGGACTTGTTACAACCCCAGCATAATATGCTCCATTACTTGGTTCATCAATTGTTATCATAACTGTTATCTTTGGATCACTAACTGGAGCCATACCTACAAATGAAGATATATATTTACCTTGTTCATAAGTACCATTCTCTGGATTAACCTTTTGAGCAGTACCAGTTTTTCCACCAATATGATATCCTTCTATAAATGTACCCTTTGCAGAACCTGCTGTAACAACTCTTTCTAAGTATTGTCTAAGTTGTGCTGTAGTCTCTTTATCTGAAACAGCCTTCTCTGTTGGCTCAAACTTTCTATCTACTACCTCAACTCCACTATCATCTTTATGAGTTATTTCTTTCATAATATGAGGTTGTATTAATGTACCACCATTTGCAATAGCATTAAAGGCAGACATATATTGAACAGAATTTACAGTATTAGTTTGTCCAAATGATATTGTAGCTAAATCTGTTGCTGAAATATTTTTAGGATTCTTTATTATTCCTGATGCTTCTCCAGGAAGGTCTATACCGCTTTTTTTACCAAATCCATATTTATCAATATATTTATATAATTTATCTTTACCAATCTTTTCACCAAGTTCCATAAATCCTACGTTACATGAATTTTGAATTATTTCAGGAAATGTCAACTTACCATGTCCTGTAGTTTTCCAACATTTTATTTTTCTTTTTCCAAATGTTAAACCTCCGTTACATACAAATGTATCGTCTGGTTTTACAACACCTTCTTGCATAGCAGCAATTGCCGTTATTACTTTAAAAATTGAACCTGGTTCAAATGTATCATTTACAAGTCTATTTCTCCACATTTTTTGAACTTTATCATACTCTGTTTTTCCTGTAAATTTATCAGCACCTTCAAAAGGATTATTAGGGTTAAAATCTGGCTTATTTGCCATAGCTAATATTTCACCATTTTTAGGATTAAATACTAAAACTGATGTTGCTTTTGCCTTATTATCCTTTAAAGCTTTTTCTGCTGCCTTTTCTGCAAAAAACTGAATATTTTCATCTATAGTTAAAACAACATCTTTTCCTTCAACTGGAGGAACAAATTTTGATATTGTATATGGTAAATCATTACTCTTACTATCTAATTCTGCAATTCTCATTCCTGGTATTCCTGATAATTCTTTATTATATTGAAGTTCTACTCCCGTTAATCCTTGACCATCTATATTAGTACTACCTAAAAGATGAGCTGCAAAATTATTATTTGGATAATATCTCTTTGTATCTGGTGAAACTATAACACCATGTATTTTTAAATCTTTAACTTTATCAGCTTGGTCTTTTTCTATTCTTCTCACTAAAGTTGCTGATCCAGCTGGAGCACCACTTGGTAATTTAGTTTCAAGTTTCTTTAAAACATCAGCTTCTTTCATATTAAGAGCTTCTGCTATTTTAGGTGCTATTTGACTATTTGTTAATTCATTATCTTTTAAATATGCTCTTATAGAATTTAAATCAAAATCTACTCTATATACATTTGCTGAAACAGCAAGTTCTGATCCATTTCTATCTAATATTCTTCCTCTTCTTGCATCAATCTTAACTTCACTTGTCCATTGTTCTTCAGCTCTTGCTTCATAATCTTGTCTTTTAACAATCATTATATAAGATAATCTAATTGTCAAAACTACAAATATTAATGTTAAAAAACCTACAACGACTCCAATCCTTTTTCTAGTTAGAGCTCTATCAACAAAGCCTCTTTTTTTCACTTTAACTCCTCCGTATAATTGCTAAAACACTTTGGATGCACTTTAAAATATTGAAAGTGCATCCAAATATTTTTTAAACTCTTTAAATCTATCTTGCTAGTCTATTTAAACAATCTTTTGATAAATCGATATTTACCTTATCAGCTTTAGCTGGTGGAATCATACCTAATTTACTTTTTGCTTTTTCCTCTATTCCTTTAAGTGATGAATGTTTCAATAAATCTACCCTTAATGCTTCATTTTCATTGTTTACAACTTTTATTTCATTACTTATATTTCCAACCTGTGTTTGTAAATTATAAACTTTTGTATCTCTCCAAATTGTAGCAACCCCTAAAACAAATATAACTAATGCAACTTGAATAGTTGAATTTATTTTTTTCTTTTTTTGTAACGTAGCTAATTTTTTCTTTTTATTGTTTTTTTGATTCTTTCTTTGCTTATCTTTTTTTATGTCATCGTATTTTCTTTGAGGTTTTACTGCAGTATTCCCTCTAACATAATCAAAATCCTTCACTATCACTTTATTCACATCCCCTTAAAATTATAACATAATATTTTAATTATAGCTTTTCAATAACTCTAAGCTTTGCACTTCTACTTCTTGGATTTTCAGTAACTTCTTCTTTGCTTGGCTCTATTGCCTTTCTACTTACTAATTTAACAGTTGGTTTCTTTCCACAAACACATATAGGAAACTCTTTAGGACATTTACATGGATTTGCAAGATCTCTAAATTTCAACTTAACTATTCTATCTTCTAAAGAATGGAATGTTATTATAGCCATTCTGCCACCCTTATTTAATCTTTCAACTCCATCTTCTATAGCCTTATTTAATATTCTTAATTCTCCATTAACTTCTATTCTTATCGCTTGAAAAGTTCTTTTTGCTGGATGAGGTCCCTCTCTTCTAGCTTTCGCTGGTATTGCACTTTTTATTATGTCAACTAATTCTAAAGTTGTATTTATAGGACCTTCTGACCTTCTCTCTACTATAAAATTAGCAATTCTTTTTGCAAACTTTTCTTCTCCATAATCTTTTATAATTTTAAATAATTCTTCTTCACTATATTCATTTACAACATTATATGCTGAAAATTCATTATCTCTATTCATTCTCATATCTAAAGGTGCATCTTGCATATAGCTAAAACCTCTTTCACCTTCATCTAATTGATATGATGATACTCCTAAGTCCATTAATATTCCGTCTACATTTCCTATATTTAAACTATCTATTATCTCACCTATATTGTAAAAGTTATTGTGAACTAATATTTTATTATTATATTGTTCTAGTCTTTTTGATGCAGCTTTTAATGCATCTTTATCTTGATCTATTCCAATTAAAAGTCCGTCTTTATCTAATCTTTTAATTATTTGAGATGAATGTCCAGCTCCACCTAGTGTGCAATCAACATATTTACCATCTTTTTTTATATTTAACCCTTCTAAACATTCATTTAAAAGAACTGAAATGTGTTTAAATTCCATATATTATTCTCCTCTTTTTGCTGTAATTTAAGCTACTAAATTATATAAAATTAATTAACAGTTTATACTATTCTGTTTGAACTTATTTTTAATACATATTTTCACTTTCTCTATTATACTTTACATTTATTTTTATATACTTTCAACTACTATATTCTATTTTTAGCTATTTATTTATAGTTATTCTATAATTATTATTAATTTCCTTCATTTAAAAGTATATTTTTCAATAGTTTGACTTTTAATTATATTTTTTATAAAATAGTTCTATTAAGGGAATAGATAAGTTCTGGTGTACTTACCGGTCTTCAACACCGAGTTGTGGCGCTAATACCGTCATAGGTAGGTTCGATTCCTACATATTCCCGCCATAAATTTAAAATATAACTATAAAAAAGGTGGAGAATATTCTCCACCTTTTTTATAGTTATATTTTATTAAACATTAAATCTAAAGTTTACAACATCTCCGTCTTTCATAACATACTCTTTACCTTCTAATCTGAAAAGACCTTTTTCTTTAGCTGCAGCTTCTGATCCACATTCTACTAAGTCATCATATGAAACAACTTCTGCTCTAATAAATCCTCTTTCAATATCTGAATGAATTTTTCCAGCAGCTTGTGGTGCTTTAGTACCTTGTCTTATAGTCCATGCTCTTACTTCTTGAACACCAGCTGTTAAATAACTTATAAGTCCTAATAATTTATAACCTTCTCTTATAAGTTGATCAAGTCCTGATTCACTTAAACCATATTCACCAAGCATTTCTTCTTTTTCTTCATCTTCAAGTCCTGATAGTTCTTCTTCTATTTTAGCACTTACTATAACTATACCTGAATTTTCATTTGTAGCATATTCTTCTACTTTTTTCACGTATTCATTATGAGTGTTTCCACTTACTACGTCGTCCTCTGAAACATTACAAGCATATAATACAGGCTTTGATGTTATTAAGAATAAAGTTTTTATAAATGCTGCTTCATCTTCATTAACGTCTAAAGTTCTAACAGGTAAATTATTTTCTAAGTGAGCTTTAACTTTTTCCATTATCTCATATTCAGCTTTAGCTGTTTTATCTCCTGATCTTACAAGCTTAACAGCCTTTTCCATTCTTCTCTCTAAAACCTCTAAATCTGAGAATATAAGCTCTAAATTTATTGTTTCTATATCTCTTATAGGATCTACTGAACCTTCAACGTGAACAACATTTCCATCATCAAAACATCTAACCACATGAACTATAGCAGCTACTTCTCTTATATGTGATAAAAATTTATTTCCTAATCCTTCACCCTTTGAAGCTCCTTTAACTAATCCAGCTATATCATAAAATTCTATTGAAGTATATACTTTTCTTTTCGTATTATACATTTTTTCTAATACATCTAATCTTTTATCTGGGACACTAACTACTCCAACATTTGGCTCTATAGTACAGAATGGGTAGTTTGCTGACTCCGCTCCTGCCTTTGTTATAGCATTAAATAAAGTACTCTTACCAACATTCGGTAAACCTACGATTCCTAACTTCATTATGTACATTCCTTTCTAACTTTTACTTATACCCATAAATTATACTCTACATAATATTAATTTTCAACTTTTGAATTTTTTATCATTAAATCTTAAATATTACCATGTTTATTTTTTAAAATTTTCCTAATACTAATTATGACCTTTAAGAAAGGAGGTTTTATATTGAAAAAGCATTTTAAAAAGCTTTTATTTATTTTTTCATTTATTTTAACTTTATTAGTAAGCGCTACACCTTTAGCCTTTTCTTCTAATGATAATACTGAATTTAATTGGTACTTTGTTTCTAGAGAAAAAAATAAAACTCCTGAAGCACCAAAAGAATCAGCAACATTTTTAAAAGATAGTAATTCTTTTTATGTTGGAGATACAACAAAAAAAGAATTATATTTAACATTTGATGAAGGATATGAAAAAGGAAACACAGAAGAAATTTTAGACATATTAAAATCCTTAAATGTAAAAGCAGCTTTTTTCGTTGTTAAACCTTATATAACTTCTCATGCTAGTACAGTTACTAGAATGGTTAAAGAAGGGCATTTAGTTTGTAATCATACAAATACACATCCATCAATGGCAAGTATAACAGATGTTTCTAAATTTAATGAGGAAATAAATAGTGTAAATGAAGCTTACAAAGAACTTATTGGTGAAGATATGCCGAAATTCTTTAGACCACCTATGGGAAAATACTCTAAAAGCTCGTTAGATAAAACATCTGCGTTAGGTTACAAAACAATTTTTTGGAGTTTTGCATATAGAGATTGGTTAGTTAATGATCAACCAAATCCTGAATTTGCTATGAAAAAAATTAAAAATGGTGTCCATCCAGGATGTATAATGTTATTACATGCTGTATCTGATACAAATACAAAAATATTGAAAGATTTAATTATATCTTTACAACAAGATGGTTATGAATTTAAAACTTTAAATGATTTACCAGATAAAATGATTATAGAGTGAAGTTAAAACTTCACTCTATAATCATTTTAAGAAAATATATAATTATTTACATCTTTTAATATTTTATTTTTATATTCCTTAGATTTATTTAAAATATCTTCTAACTCTAATTTTATTTCATCAAAATATTCCTCATCCTTTAATGAATTTAAATTAACTTTCACATTTATTATAGAACTTTCTATAGCTGAATGTAATAAACTTGCTGAAACTCCAGCATCTGATATAAGCATTTTATTACCATATTTTATTGCAAATTCTATATTTTCATAAAATTTAATACATTCTCTACAAACTTTAAGAGGTGATATCATAGCTTCATATGTTTTAGCTTTTAATTCAGATTTTCTGTACTCTTTTTCTTCATCTGTATTTTTAGGGAGTTTATAGCATTTCATTAAGTTATTGAAACAAGTTCTATCTTCCTCCATAAAATTTACACAATTTGAAATAAAATTGTTACATTCATTTTCAAATTTTATCATTTCTTGTTTTTTCTCTTCAGTTAATATTTCAAATGACTTTTTATTTATTGTAAGTGAGTATACCATATTATTCAAGCATCCTGCCAATGCTCCTACAAATGCTGCAGTACTTCCTCCTCCTGGAGATGGAGCATCTGAAGCTAATTCATTTACAAATTCTTGTATTTTATAATCTTTAAATAACATTTGACTCCTCCTTAAAAGCTATATTTAATTATCTTTTTCATTTTCTAATAATTTTTCAATCTTTTTAACAATTTCATCTTCACTATTTAATTTTTTTGCAATTTCTAAATGTAATTTTGCTTCTTTAATATTACCAATATTTAAGTAACACATTATTATGTTTGTGCAAATTTCAACTTCTTTTGAAGCTTCAAAAGCTTTTTTAAAATATTGTATTGCTAAATTATATTCTCCTATACAAGCATAATTTAATCCAAGCTCATTTACAACTTCAAGTATTCCGCTTTCTATTTTTATACTTTCACATAAATAATATATAGCTTTATCATGTTTACCTAATTTTCTAAAGCAAACACCTAAGTAATAATATATTAATGGATTACTATCAAATTTATCTACTAATGATAAAAATAATTCAATAGATTTTTCTGGCTCAGTTTCAACTAACTCCACAGCCTTTTCATATGTTGTTACATTTTCTATATCATCCATAAGCATTTCTATTTCAGAAGTTTGTTCTCCACCTCTTCTTAAATACTCATTGATTTCTACCTTAGCTCCAACATAATCATTTTTATCTTTTAATATTATTGCTTTATATAAATAAGGTTCTTTCATATTTCCAAATAGTTTTTTAGCTTCTTCTATATCTTCTAGTAAAATCTCTTCAAAAGCCTTGTCTTTCTCTCTTAAATTAACACCTAGAAGAAGCAACTTTTCCATATATTCTTCCTTTTCTTCAAAATCAAGTAATCCTTTTAATATAAGATAAGCATCATCTAATCTATCCTCTTTAACTCTTTGTGCTACTAAACTTTTTCCACATTCTTCACTTTGAGGTATTTGCATAAGTAATATATTATAATCATCTGCATATTTTATATTTCTATCAGCTCCTAAAGTTAAAAGCATACCTTCTACAAAATAATATATAGGTAAATTTTCTATTTTTATTTTATCATCTATATTACTTGTTATGTATTCAGAACTTATTGGTACAAATAACTCCTTACTATTAAATGAAATATATTCTGGTATATTTAGTATATTTTTAAATCCTTCCTTATCAATCTCTAAGAATAAAAGCTTTCCTAATTTCTCTTTAAATACTGCTTTATAATCCATTTGTTCACCACCTATATAAAAATATCGCTACCACCTATATAAGATGATAGCTTAAATTTCAACTTATTTTTAATTAAGCTTATACATTTTCTTTAAATATAATATATAATTTTACTATATATAAAAATTATTTTTAAAAAACATATTTTTATTACTCTTAATAGTTTTAAATTTTAATATAAAATATAATATATTTTCAAGTATAAATTTTAACATATTTATATTAAGTAGTTCAATGTTAGTTTTTATATTTTAAATTAAAAGTTTTTAAAACTCTATCTTGAATCATATTTAATATTTATTTTATATAGTAAAAATTTTACTAATAAAATAATAAAGTTATTTTTTATACCTTGTTTAAGTAAAGTAATTTAGTATAAATAAATAAACGGAGGTAAATCCTCCGCTTAAATAAAAATTTACTTTTATTTATTTTTTTCTGAATTGTTAGCTTTTTGTTCTTCATCCATTAAATCTGATGTTAACTTTCTTTCATTTGATATTGAAGCCATAACAGAATTTAAATCATCTAAAATATTAAGTTCCTCTGCAATTTCTAAATCACAAACTCTAAATACATCTCCATTCATTCCCTTTGACACATCAAATTTAATTGATTTTGGAATAGAGTTTAAATCACATGAAACTTTTATTGAATCTTTTTCTTTTTGTAAAACTGCCCCTTTATTATTTAAATATTTTTCTCCTAAATATTGTATTGGTACTTCCGTTTCAATATTTTGATTAGAGCTTATAAGTTCTAAATCTAAATGTATTATTTCATGATTTACAGGTTCCCTCTGAACTTCTTTTATTAACGCATCTCTTTTATTTCCATTAATATTTAAACTTAAAACTCCATGTTCCCCAACATTTGCTACTTCTCTACAAAGTTCTAAAGAAGATACCTCAAACATAAAATTTTTCATTTCTTTTCCATAAACTACTCCAGGCACTAACCCCTTATTTCTAGTTTTTCTACCACTATGAGTAACTCTTTTTCTTTCAGTTATATTTAGTTCTGCCATAATAAATACCTCCTATTTTTATTGAAACTCTTTTTAATTATTCCTAAAATAGATAGTATTTATACTACTAATTTATATTAAATATTTTCTGGTATATTATTTTCTGAAAAAACTTCTATTCCATTTTCAATAAATTTTTTTGCTGTAACTCCAAAACCATTAATTTTATTATTTGTAAATGTTCCATCATATATAAAATTACTTCCACAAGATGGACTACCATCTTTTAATATTGCAAATTTTGCATTTATAAGTTTTGCAAGTTTAAAAGCCTCTTCTGCACCTTTATTAAAGTTTTCCGTCAAATCTTCACCTAATTTATTAATAACTGTAAGATTTCCTTCTTTTTTTATAATTTCACAAGGTATTCTAGGAGTGCTTAATCCCCCTAATTGTTCAGGACATACTAAAATCGCTTTCCCTTCTTTAAATAAATTTAAACATTTTTCATTTTTATTATTTTTACCATTATATTTACAATTACACCCACAAAGGCATGCGCTTATTATAATCACTTTACCACTCTCCTATCTATAAAAATAGCTAAAGGATTTACCTTTAGCTATTTTTATAATTAATATGTATTTTCTTCCCACTCAATTTTGTTCAGATATACATCTACATAGTCATTACTCATTTTAGGATTTATAGTATCTTCATGGGAAATAGTTATTGTTGACATTGCAATTGCATATTTAACGGTATCCTTTAATGATAATCCATTCATATATCCATATCCAACTCCTGCGACAAATGAATCACCAGCTCCAGTTGTATTTTTAACTTTAACTTTTTTAGCTTTTATTTTTCCAACTTCTACTCCATTTGTATAATATATGCCATCTGCATCTAAACTTATAAATATATTTTTTACTCCTTGATCTAAAAAGTATTTTCCTGCTCTTTCTAAATCATCTTTAGTTTTTATTTCAAAACCACAAAGTATTTCAGCTTCATATCTATTTGGCTTTATTGTGTGGAAATATTTAATTAAATGTTTTATATTTCTAGCTTTAGCCGCTGATACTGGATCTAATATAAATTTTGTTTTTCCTTCATATTTTTTAAGTATATATTCAAGTAATTCTGCATCATCAGCATCAAGTATAGTGTATTCTGCAGCCTCTATTATGTGACTTTTAGAATCAATAAAATCAGTATCCATTTCATCTAAACTTTCCATGTCAACTACTGCTGATACCATATCACCTGTATGGTCTAAAATAGCCATGTATGTTGGAGTACATCCGCCTTCAAGTATTAACGAATCTTCCATATTGTAACCTATCATTTTTGAATGTGATAAAATATTTCTACCATTTTCATCATCACCTATAGTTGATATAAACTTAGTTCTAACTCCAACCCTTGCAAGATTTTCTGCAATATTTCTACAAACACCACCAAGTGATATTTTAATATTTCCCGGATTAGAGTCTTTTCCTTTATATGTATTTCTACTAAAGCCTAATATATCAACTATGGATGCTCCAATAACTAGTACATAAGAATCTTTTTCTATCATATTATCTCTCCTGTTTCCATTTCCCATTATTATAAAAAAATCTATCATCATTATAAGTTACAAAAAGAAAAAAATAAAGAATAATTATTTAATTTTTTTTAAATAACACAATGTAAAGGTTTATTTGTATTATTTTTATGTTAAAATCATAGATTATTTATGAACTTAGTGTTTACTTTAATATAACTACAGTGACTCCATCTCCCCCTTCACCATACACTCCTAATCTATGTGACTTTACATGAGGATGTCTCTTTAACATATCATTTATAGCTTTTCTAAGTATTCCTGTTCCTTTACCATGAACTATTGTAACTTCACCTAAATTAGCCATATAAGCATCATCTAAATATTTATCCGCTCTATAACATGCTTCTTCTGCATCTAACCCTCTAAGATCTACTCTTGATGATACAGAACTTAAATTTAATTTCACTTCCCTCTTTTTCTTTTCTTTTTTCTTTGTATTAGGATTATTTATAGCTCTTAGATCTTTAGCTTTAGCTGTTATTTTCATTATGCCTGCCTCTACTAAAACTTCACCTTTATTATCTGGAAGAGATAATACTGTTACATTCTGATTCAATGATGGAAGATATGCCTCCATTCCAAGTTTTATATTTTTTATTTCTTCTCCTTTTTGTTCTTTTTGCTTATAAATTTCATTTTCTTTATTTTCTAAACTTTCTCTAAGTTTTCTTCTCTCTTCTTCAAGCCTACTTCTTCCACCGCCTGATATTCCTAACTTTTCAAGTTCCCTCATAGCTTTTAATATATCATCAGCTTCTTCTTTTGCATCTGATATTATATTTTTCGCTTCTTGCCTTGCTTCCATATAAACTTTATCTCTAGTTTTATCTAACTTCTTAAGTTTTTCTTCAAATTTTTTCTTTAATTCATTAGCTTCTTCTTTTATTTTTAAAGCTTCTCTAGCATCTCTTTTAGCTATTATACTTTTTTCTTGAAGTTCTCTTATTAAATCTTCAAATTGTAGGTTTTCATTAGATATAAATTCTTTTGCAGAATTTATTACATCTTCATTTAATCCTAATCTTCTTGATATTTCAAAAGCATTAGATTTACCTGGAACACCTATTAAAAGTCTATATGTTGGCTTTAATGTTTTTACATCAAATTCAACTGAAGCATTCTCTACATCTTTATTTTTAAGAGCATATCCTTTAAGTTCACTATAATGGGTAGTTGCAATAACTTTAGTTCCTCTAGCTTTTAAATTATCTATTATTGCAGCAGCAAGTGCAGCTCCTTCTGTTGGATCTGTTCCTGCACCTAATTCATCAAAAAGCACTAAAGATTCTTTAGTTGCTTTCTTCATTATATCTACTATATTAGTCATATGCGATGAAAATGTTGAAAGAGATTGTTCTATACTTTGTTCATCACCTATATCTGCAAATATTTCTTTATAATATGCAATAGTTGAACCTTCCTTAGCAGGTATTAAAAGTCCAGACATTCCCATAAGATGTATTAATCCTACTGTTTTTAATGTTACTGTTTTACCTCCTGTATTAGGTCCAGTAATCATTATTACATTATATTCATCACCTAAATATATATCTGAAGATATAACTTCTTTTGGATTTATAAGTGGGTGCCTTGCACTTATAATATCAAATCTTCCATCATCACTAACATTAGGATAAGTCCCATCAATACTAGATGCATATGCACCTTTAGCAAATATAAAATCTAATTTACCTAATATTTCATTATTGCTTTTACATATATTTATATTGTTTGCTATTTTAAGTGACAAATCTTGAAGTATTCTTTCTATCTCAGCCTTTTCTTTTAACATAAGCTCCTTAATTTCATTATTTAAATTAACAAGACTCATAGGCTCTATAAAAAGAGTTGCTCCTGTTGAACTTTGATCATGTACAATACCTGGCACCTGACCTTTATATTCTACCTTTACAGGTAAAACATATCTTTCACCTCTCATAGTATAAAGAGTTTCTTGAAGATATTTTGAATAACTTCTAACAATACTATTTATCTTTTCTCTAACTGAAGAATTTTTTTCTTTTAAATTTCTTCTCAAACTTCTTAAAGTGGCAGATGCCCTGTCACTTATTTCATCTTCTGATACAATTGCTCTTTCTATATAATCTTCCAAATCCTTTAAAGGTTCCAATATATATGCTAAATCTTCAATTCTTTCAAAAGCTAATTCTTCTTCTTCTCTTTTAACATACTCTTTAAATCTTCTAGAACACTTTAACATATTGCCAACTCTTAATATTTGTCCAGCTGATAATACTCCACCCTTTCCAGCTCTTTCTATAGCTTCTCTTACATCATATAACCCTTCAAAAGGTGGTGCTCCCTTTGAAACTAACATATCAAGTGCTTCTTTTGTTTCCTTTAATGCCATTTCCATCTCATATTTAGTTTCATAAGGAACAAGTTCATCTATAATCTTTCTTCCCATTTGTGTTTTAGAATATTTTTTTAAATTTTCCTTTACTTTTTTAAATTCTAATACTCTAAATGTTCTATCATTCATCTTTTATTCTACACCTCTTCTGTAATGACCTTTTGTGTAATCTTTAACATCTATAACTTTTTTGTTATTAAATTCATTAATTACTTTTCTTACTTCATCTATTGTCTCATCTGTAAAATCTAATCTTAAACAATTTATCCCCATATCTTTTAAATCATCGATTTCTTCTATTAAATTTAAAGGAAGAGAATTTAATATATAACTTCTACAAAATACATCTGTCATAATACTAAACTTTTCATTTACTCTATCAATCAAAGTATATATGTCTTTTTCACAAGCTCTATTACAACTTTTATTTGTATCTTTTAAACCAAATGTACTTCCTATAGGGCAATATTCACTAACCATAAGTTCAGTTTTTCCATATATCATTTTAGCACAATTATATTTTGAACTCTTTAATAATGCTTTTATTTCTTTTCTATTTAATTCTTCACTAACTGTAATTATATCTAAATCTTCTTTAAAGAAATTTAAAGCCTCACTATTAAATATGTTTAATTTATAGTCACCTATAATTTTCAATTCATTTTTATATTTATTTATTATACCTACATTTGATGTTAAAATACCACAAATATAAGGTTTTACTTTTTCTATAATATTTACAACTGAGCTAAATTCACTTTTTATTATATTAGGTAATTTAAGTATTAATTTATTTGTTTTACTATATTCTTTTAAATCATCTATTTTAATTGAATTTTTGTATCTACTAAATATATCTACTGCAATATACTCAAAATCTTTTTTTAATTCATTAAATTGATCTTTTAATATAACCTTCGGCAAAACATCTATAGCTTTAATTTCCTTAGAAATATTTTTAACTTCTACTTCTTTACCATATCTATTTCTTCTATACTTAGAACATTCACCTTTTACTATTTTCTCAAATAAAGCTCTTCTTAATTCATTAAGGTCTCCTATTCTTATAAACCCGTTATCAAAATCAATAAAATTAATTTTATTAAATTTATAAGGATAATCACCAGATTTAAATAATGCTTTTTCAATTCTTTCTTTATCTAAAGGCCTATTTGTAGCTTCTTCAACTATTTCCCCTGAAACTTCATAGTAATTATCATTAAATAAAGCACCTAATTTCAATTTCTCATTAACTTTAAATGTTACATATCCTTCTAATTCTATTTTTCTACCATACGGTTTAACAGTTTCAGAAAGTTCAAGAGTTAATTTTTTATCTGACATTTTATATAAAAAATCACCTTTTTTATAATCTATAGGAAAAAGTTTTACTTTATCACCTTTTTTAGCTTCTTTAATTTCATTTTTATTTTTTATTATTTTACTTAAAGTAAAACCACCATCATTTACTCTTATTCCATCACCTAAAGATATATCTCTTTCTAATATTACTTCTCCATTTTCTAATACTTTTCCTAATATAACACCTGTATTTTTAGGAAAATTATAACTCATCATATCTCTACCAACATCTTTTTTTAAATAAGCCTTAGAAAAACCTTCTCTATTAAAAAGCTGTAATAATTCATCTTTTCCAATCTTTACATCAAATTTTTCATGAAAAAGTTCTTTATCTACTGCTTTTCTGTAATTTCTAACTACACCAGCAACATACTCTGGCCTTTTCATTCGACCTTCTATTTTTAAAGAATACGTTCCACTATTAATTATATCTTTAACATCTTCTATAGTACACATATCTTTTGGAGATAATAAATAGCCTCTTTTTTCTCCAGATTTTCTTGATTTTAATGTATACTCCATTCTACAAGGTTGTGCACATCTTCCTCTATTTCCACTTCTTCCACCAATCATAGAACTCATTAAGCATTGTCCTGAATAACATACACAAAGTGCTCCATGAACAAACATTTCTGTTTCTATTTTTAAATCTTTTGATATATGCTTTATTTCTTCAAAAGTTAATTCTCTTGATAATACTATTCTATGAAAGCCTCTCTCTTTAAAGTAAAGCGCACCTTCACCATTATGTATTGTCATTTGAGTAGAAGCATGTAATTCAAAATCACTATATTTTTCTTTTATTAATTTAACTAAACCTAGGTCTTGTATTATAAGTGCATCTACTCCTATTTCATATAAATAACCTGCATATTTTAAAGCCTTTTGCAGTTCTTCTTCCTTTAATAAAGTATTCATAGTAACATATACTTTTACTCCATAGCTATGTGCATAATCTATAGCTTTTTTCATATTCTCATTATCAAAGTTAGATGCATATGCTCTTGCTGAAAATTTATTTCCGCCTAAGTATATAGCATCTGCACCATTATTTATTGCAGCATAAAGACTTTCCATACTTCCTGCTGGTGCTAAAACTTCTATTTTGTTCATTTTCATCTCTCCTAAATTTTTAAAAAATAATTTCTCCTATGTATTATTTTAGTTTAACTTATAAACACACAAAAATAAAGTACTGAGCAAAATTTAGTTACTCAGCACTTTATGATTACTTTCTCTTTAATAAAACAGGCTCATTTTTAGCTTTTACCTTAGTAACTTCTATTTGAGCATCTATAAGCTTCTTTTCTAAATCTAAAATTTTATATTTACTAGTTTGAAGTGCTATTCTTGTGCTTTTTCCAGCTTCCATAAGTTTATTTCTGTCTTCCTTATACTTACAAGCCTTTTCTGTTAACTCTTCTATAATTGATTTCTTATCATTTATATCTTTATTTAAAGTTTCTATTTCTATTTTAAGATTTTCTATCTCATTATTTTTTTCATTTTCTATACTATTAAAGTTATCTATTGTATCACGATTTTTTCTCATCTCATCTTTTAGTGAATTATTTAACTTTTCTTTTTCTGCAATTAGTAAGTTTAACTTTTCCTCGTTTTTATCTAATACATTAGATAAAGTTTTATTTTTATCTTCATATTCATTTATAATATCTTCATTATTTTTTATTTCTACGTTCAGTTCTCTAATCTTTCCATTTAATTTTCTTATATCTTTTTCTAATATATTTTTTTGTTCTGCTTCTTTGTTTAAGTTTTCTAATAAATTAATCTTTTCTTTTTCTATATTTTTAATTTTCTGTTCAAGATTATTATTTATAGTAGAAATATTATTTATTAACTCTTTATTAGTATCATTTTTAGATTCAAGATCCTTTATCTCTCTATATAATATCTTTTCACTTTCTTCTCTTTCTTTTGTTATTTCTTTTATTCTATTTTTATAAGTTTCATTTTCAGATTTTAATATTCTATTTTCTTCTTTAAGCTTATTTACGTAACTCTTTAAATTTTTTATTTCTTCTTCATTTTCTTTTATCTTAATTTCATTTTTTTCTTTTATTCCTTTTAAATCAACATTTGATTTATTTAGTTCATCTCTTTCCTTTAGAAGATTATTTCTATCTTCTTTTAAACCATTTATAGTATTTTCTTTTCCATCTATTATTTTAGAACTTTCCTCTTTAAATTTTTCTAAGTTAATTTTTACTTCTTCTAAACTTTTATTTAATGCTAGATTTTCTTTTTCTATACTATTTTTTAACTTTGCTATGTTTCTTAATTCATCATCTGTTTTATATAATATATCTGTAATATTAACAGCTGCTAAAACAGATGCTTGTGAAATACTAAGCATTTTATTTTTAGCTAGTACCTCTTTTATTCTTTCGTCAACATAAGATGCAATATCTCTTAAATATTCTTCACTTTCTTTACCTTTTAAGTTATAATCTACTCCATTTATGTTAACCGTAATTTTTACCATTATGTCCCACCTCTTAAAATATAATCTTCCTATTATATTAATTATATTTGATATTTTAAGTTTGTACAATTATGTATATTAAAAAGGTAATTAATTTTATTATTATTTTAAAGAAAAGAGGTAGTTTAAAAACTACCTCTTTTAAAATTTATTGTTCTCTTAAAATAGCACCTAATTTATGTTCAAGTGATCTTAAAATTTTATCATGTACTTTATTTACTTCTTTATCTGTTAAAGTTTTGTTTTCATTTCTATATGTTATTGCGTAAGCAATACTTTTCTTTCCTTGTGGAACTTGTTCTCCTCTGTAAATATCAAAAAGTTCTACTTTTTCAACAATATTTCCACCAGCTTTTATTATTGAATCTTCTATATCTTGAACTAATATATTTTCTTCAACTAAAAGAGCTATATCTCTTGTAACAGCAGGGAATTTTGGTAAAGGTTTATACTTCTTTTCAAGTTCTGAATTTTTATATACTTCATCTAAATCTATTTCTGCTACAAAACAAGAAGTTTCTATACCAAAGTTTTCAGCTACATCTGGATGTATTTCTCCAAATACTCCAGCCTCAAATTTTCTACCAACAACAAGTTTTGCTGTTTTCCCTGGATGGAATGTAGGATTTTCTGATTCTCTTAAGAATTTAACGCCTTTAACTCCTAATCCATCAATTAAGTTTTCAACTATACCTTTTAAATCTAGATAATCTACGTTTCCGTAAATTCCAATAGTTAAAATATTTTTTTCTATTGGTAATTCTGTTTCATCTTCTGAAGGAATATAAACTTTTCCTATTTCAAAAAGATAAGCTTCACTATTATTTCTTGTATAATTTCTTGAAAGTGATTCCATCATTGAAGCTAAAGTTGTTGTTCTCATAACACTATAATCTTCACCTAAAGGATTTTTGATAGTTACAACTTTTCTTAAATCACTATCTTCACTTAATTCTATCTTATCAAATGCTTTCTTTGATATAAATGAATAGCTTATTGATTGATTTAAACCACTAGCTATCATTATATCAACAACTTTTTCATCTAATAATTCTTTCTTATATTTAGCTTCTCTTTCAGTTTGAGCCTTAAATATTGTACCTTCTATGTTATTATATCCATATATTCTAGCCACTTCTTCTGCTATATCTTCTTTTATAGCTATGTCAATTCTAAATGTTGGTATTGTAATTTCTAACATATCACCATTTATTTCAGTTTTTAAATCTACTGAATCTAAACATCTTTTCATTTCCTCTATTGAAATATTTGTTCCTAAAAATTTATTTATCCAAGTAGAATCAACAGCTATATGTCCTTCTTCTTTTACTTCGTTATATACGTCTATAGTTCCATCTATAACTTCTCCAATACCTAATTCACATACTAAAGCACAAGCTCTATCAAGTGCAAGTTTTGCTAAATTTGGATCTATATCTTTTTCAAATCTTGATGAACTTTCTGTTCTAATTCCTAGTTTTTTAGAGTTTACTCTTATATTAGTTCCTTCAAAATTTGCACATTCAAAATAAATATCTGTTGTGTCTTTTTTTACTTCTGAATTTAATCCACCCATTATTCCTGCTATCGCAACAGTTTTATCATCATCCTTTATACATAAAACGCTACTATCAAGTTTTCTATTAACTTCATCTAAAGTTACAAACTCTTCACCATCTTTAGCTCTTTCTACAACTATTTTATTTGACTTAATTTCTCTTTTGTCAAATGCATGCATTGGTTCTCCAGTTTCTAACATAACAAAATTAGTAATGTCAACTATATTATTTATAGGTCTAACCCCTGCTTCTAAAAGTCTATCTTGCATCCATTTAGGTGAAGGTCCTATTTTAACATTTCTAACTCCTCTTGCCATATATCTTCTACATAAAGAATCTCTAACTTCAACTTTCAATTCGTCATTTATGTTACTTCCATCTACAGTTTTATATTGAAAGTTTGGCATTTTATAATTAGTTTTTAAAGTAGCAGCTGTTTCTCTTGCCATACCTATCATACTTAGGCAATCTGGTCTATTTGATGTTATATCAAAATCTAAAGTTTCTTTCTTAAGACCTAAATATTCTTTTATTTCAACACCTATAGGAGCATCCTCTTCTAATATCATAAGTCCATCAACTTCTTCTTCACCTTTTAAGCCAAGTTCTGCTTCTGAACAAAACATACCATTTGATACAACGCCTCTAAGTTTTCCCTTTTTAATTTCTGTTCCATCTGCTAATGTTGATTTATGAAGTGCAACAGGAACCTTGTCTCCAACTTTCATGTTAGTTGCAGCTGTAACTATTTGTATTTCTTCTCCTCCAATATCAACTTGACATATACTTAATTTTTCAGCATCTGGATGCTTTTCTATAGAATTGAATTTACAAACAACAACTCTATTTATATTATCTCCTTGAACTATTATTCCTTCTAAGGCTGAACCTGTAAGAGTTAATAAATCCCCAAGTTCTTTAGCACTTACATTTATATCAACATAATCTTTTAGCCAACTATATGGTACTTTCATTTAATTTACCTCCTGATTTATTAAATTTTTACTAGAATTGATCTAAAAATCTCATATCACTTTCATATAGTAATCTTATATCATCTATTCCATATTTAAGCATTACCATTCTATCTACACCGAATCCGAAAGCAAATCCTGAATATTCTTCTGGATCTATTCCACAATTTCTTAAAACTTCTGGATGAACCATTCCACAACCTAGTATTTCTATCCATCCACTTCCTTTACAAACTTTACAGCCTTTTCCACCACAAACAAAGCAAGTAGCATCCATCTCTGCTGAAGGTTCAGTAAATGGGAAATGATGAGGTCTAAATTTAGTTTTTACTTTATCTCCAAACATTTTCTTTGCAAATAATTCTAATGTTCCTTTTAAATCAGCAAAAGTTACTCCTTTATCAACAACTAAGCCTTCCATTTGATAAAATATAGGTGAATGAGTAGCATCAACATCATCTGATCTATAAACTTTTCCTGGTGATATCATTTTTATTGGAAGAGTTTGTTTTTCCATAGTTCTAACTTGAACAGGAGAAGTTTGAGTTCTTAAAACAAGACTATCATTTATGTAAAAAGTATCTTGTTCACTTCTTGCTGGATGGTCTTTTGGAATATTTAACGCTTCAAAATTATATTTATCAAGTTCTATTTCTGGACCTTCCTCTATAGTAAATCCCATTGATACAAATATATTTTTCATACTTTGAAGAGTTAAATCTAATGGATGTCTCTTTCCTATTCTATTTTTCTTTCCTGGTAATGAAATATCTATAATTTCACTTGCTAGCTTTTCATTTTTTTCTTTATTTTTTATTTCTTTAGAAACACTTTCAATTTTTTCTTCTAATATACTTTTTACTTCATTAACAAGCTTTCCAACTATAGGTCTTTCCTCTTTAGAAACATCTTTCATACCTCTTAATATAGTTGTAAGTTCTCCTTTTTTTCCAAGAAATCTTACTCTTATTTCTTCTATTTGAGAAGAAGTATTAGCAGTTTCAATTTCTTTTAATGCTGCTGCTTGAATATTTTTAAGTTTTTCTTGCATATTCAAAATCTCCTTTCTTTAAAAACAATATTTTTTTACAATAAAAAAACCGCCCCTAAAAAGGGACGGAATATCCGCGTTACCACCCTAATTGGTTTAATAAAATGAACTTTACTAAACCCAACTCGTAAATATAACGGTTTTAACCGCTAACCACTACTTTAATTAAATTTCGCAGTTAGAACTCCAGAGTGAACTTCAGAATAAAACTTTTAAAATAGCTTACAGTCAACGGCTATTTCTCCCTTAAAAAGTTATTTATACCTACTCTCTCTTTCTTAGTCTTTTAATGTAATTTTATACTATTAGATTATACATATTATTAATCAAAATTTCAATAGTTATCTTATTTGTCTTACTCTTTCATAAATAATAATAGATGCTGCCACTCCAACATTTAAAGATTCTGCTCCGCCAGGCATAGGAATTTTTACTTTTTTATCAGAAATATTATATATCTCTTTTGATACACCGTTTCCTTCATTTCCAACAGTAATTATAATATTTCCTGTCAAATCCTCATTAAAAAAATCTTTGCTTCCTTCAAGTGAAGTAGAAACAATTGAAAATCCTTTATTTTTTAAATTCATTATATTTTTCAAATCTTCATCTTCTTGAATTATTGGTATATAAAACATAGAACCCATTGTAGATCTTATAGTTTTATCATTATATATATCTACAGTTCCTTTAGTTAATATAACTCCATCTATATTAGCTGCATGAGCTGTTCTTATTATAGTTCCTAAATTCCCAGGATCTTGAACTTTATCACAAAGCAAATAAAAACTACCATTTAACTTTCTATCATTGTTATCCATACATATAACTGCAAGTATACCTTGAGGGTGTTCTGTTTGAGTACAGTCTAAAAATAAATCATTATTTAATCCAAAAATTTTACCTTCATAATTATATTTTTGCAATAATTCTTCTGCTTTATATTTAGCACCTTCTGTAAAAAATATACAATCTATTTTTGTATTAGCTTTTAATGCTTCCTCTACAAGTCTAAAACCTTCGATTAAATACTTTTTTGCTTTATTTCTATTTTTTCTCTCTTTTAATTTTTTTATTTCTTTATATATAGCATTTTCTTTACTTTCTATATAAATCAATGTAATTACCTCGTCAATTAAAATTTAACTATCATACCTTCTAACTTACTTAAGTCTTCAGCAGATCCTATTGCAACTATAATATCTTTACTATTAATCACAAAGTCAGCAGGAGGTGAAAGATTTATTTCATCATCTCTCTTTATAGCCATAACATTTATCCCGTACTTACTTCTAAGTTTTAACTCTCTTATAGTTTTATCGTTCCAATCTTCTGGAGTCTCTATCTCCATAATACTATAATCAGGAGATAACTCTATAAAATCTAATATACTTTCTGATACCAAATTGTGTGCAACTCTAACTCCCATATCCTTTTCTGGTAATATTACTCTGTCTGCACCTATTTTATATAGTACTTTAGCATGTAAATCACTATTTCCCTTTGCAATAATATATTTAACTCCAAGTTCTTTAACTAAAAGAGTAACCATTACACTTGCTTGTATATTAGAACCAATAGTAACTACTGCAACGTCAAAATTTCTAAGTCCTAATGTTCTAAGAGCACCTTCATCTGTTGCATCCATTTGAACAGCATGAGTTACCTTATCTGATATATCTTGTATTAAATCTTCATCTTTATCTATTACTAAAACGTCATTGCCTAGTCCATATAAAGTTTCAGCAACTGATGATCCAAATCTACCAAGACCAATTACTACAAATTGCTTTTTTACCATATAATTCATCCCCTAACCGATTAAAATCTTACCTTCTGGATATTTATGTGTTTGCTTTTTCTTATTTCTTATAAATGCTAATGCTACAGTCATAGGACCAACTCTACCACAATACATAGTTATCATTATAATAATTTTTCCAGCAGTACTTAGCCTTTGGGTAACACCAGTTGTAAGACCAACAGTTCCAAATGCTGATGTTGCTTCATACAAAATATTTATAAATGATTCATTTGGGTCAGTTATAGATAATAAAAGTGTAACACCTATAACTAAAGTCATTCCTATAATTAGTAAAGCAAATGATTTATAAACTAAACTTTTTGAAAATCTTCTTCCAAAAACTTGAGTATCTTCTCTACCTCTTATAACCGAAATTACTGTTAAAATTATAATTCCAAATGTTGCTGTTTTTAATCCACCTGCAGTTGAACCAGGTGATCCACCAATAAACATTAATATTATAGTTAATAACTTCCCTGAATTTGTCATTCCATCTGTAGAAACACTATTAAAACCAGCTGTTCTTGGTGATACAGATGCAAAGAAGGAGTTTAAAACTTTATCATCAAAACTCATATTACCAATAGTTTTTGGGTTATGCATTTCAAATAAATACATAAAAATAGTTCCACCAATTATAAGAACAACTGTAATTAATATAACTATTTTAGAATGTACAGATAATTTCTTAAGTCCTCTATAATTATAGACTTCAAGCCATACTGTAAAACCTAAACCTCCTATTATTATAAGAGCACTTATAGTAAGTAAAACTACAACATTACCTGAATATGAAACAAGAGAACTAAATCCTCCAAATAAATCAAATCCAGCATTACAAAAAGCCGAAATTGAATGGAATATACTATAATAAATTCCTTTTGCTAATCCAAACTTCGGAACAAACTGAGTAGATAATAACAAAGCTCCAAAAAATTGTACTGCAAATGTAAATCCAAGAACATATCTAACCATTTTAACAAGACCTTGAATATTAAATGTATTCATAGCTTCTTGCATTATAAGTCTATCTCTTAAGGTTATTTTTCTTCCAAGAAGTACAGCTATAAATGTTGCAAAGGACATAAATCCTAATCCACCAATTTCAATTAAAAACATTATAACTATTTGCCCAAATTCGTTCCAATGCGTACCAGTATCTAAAGTAATTAATCCTGTTACACATACAGCTGATGTTGAAGTAAATAATGCATCTAAAAAGTTTGTACTTTCACCACTTGCAGAAGATATTGGTAAACTTAATAATACACCACCAACAAATATTACTATAAAAAATCCTAGTGCTAATATTTGTACGCCACTCAACTTCATTTTTTTAGTAAAAAATTTTTTCATTTAATCACCTCAAAGGTTTATATCCAATATAATATCTAATATTTATTATACACCCTTCAATAAAAATATTAACGTGTAAATTTTATCAATACTCTGTTAAAGATTTATTATACACATATTAATAAATTATGAAAACAATTTTTGTTTAATTTTATCTATATATAAAGAAAATGCGACCTAAGTCGCATTTCAAATTAAGCGTTTATATGTTTTTTAGCTACTTCAACTAACTCAGCGAAAGCTTTTGGATCATTGATAGCTATTTCTGATAACATTTTTCTGTTTATATCTATACCAGCTAATTTGATTCCATTCATGAATCTTGAGTATGAAAGACCATTCATTCTTGTAGCTGCATTTATTCTAGCTATCCATAGTCTTCTGTAATCTCTCTTCTTTAATCTTCTTCCAACATAAGCATTTCTTAATGCTCTGATTACTGATTCGTTAGCTGTTTTAAATAACTTGCTCTTTCCACCGTAGTATCCTTTTGCAAGTTTTAATACTTTTCTATGATTCTTACGAGCGTTAACTGCTCTTTTAACTCTTGCCATTTAACAAAACCTCCTGCGTCTAAACTCTTATAGGTATGGTAATAATTTCTTAATTACTTTTTCTTGTGCTACTGATACGTATCCACCTTTTCTAAGTTTTCTCTTAGTTTTTGAACTTTTCTTAGTTAATATGTGGCTTCTGAAAGCTTTAGCTCTCTTAAGTTTTCCTGTACCTGTCTTTCTAAATCTCTTTGCTGCACCTCTATGTGTCTTCATTTTTGGCATGATAAAATCCTCCTCTCAAAAGTTATGCCTTTTTTGGACCTAAAATCAATGTCATGTTTCTGCCTTCTCTTTTTGGTTTCTTTTCGATAACACAAACATCTTCAAGTTTTCCAACGAAGTTATCTAGAATTCTTTCAGCTATGTGACCTAATTCCATTTCTCTTCCTCTAAATCTTACAGTGACTTTGACTTTATCTCCATCTAATAGGAACTTTCTTGCTTTTTTAGCTTTAATTGCAATGTCATTTT
>NZ_JAUNLM010000001.1 GCF_030532265.1 Clostridium sp.
AAATTTTATATAAGGGGGAAGGGAGTATGTTTAGAGGAACTGTTGGAAATGTTATTACATTAGAAGTTAGAGAAGATTATAAAAGAGAAACTTTAATAAATAATATTAAGATGAATAATAATGATGATTACTTTGAAGAGATAGATTTTGAACAAGATTTACCTAAAGAAAAGGTTAGAAACAGCTTTATAGTAATAGGAAGTGAAGAAAATGAAGAGTATGAGGCAATAGTTGCATATGAATCTGAATTACAAGCTTATAGAGCTTATAAAAATATTTCTTGCAAAAATAAAAAGATAATAAAAGGAACAGCTATTTACGGGGACCTTTTTGGAATGAGAGTATTATTAGGATATGAATAAATATAAAAAAGAAAGACTTTAGTTTAAACTAAAGTCTTTTATTTAGTTTACATAAAATTAACATGGAAAAAATTTATAGTTTAAGAATTTATGATATTATATAAATGTATACGTTAACAAATAAAAAGACGTTATAAATTGGCGTTATAAGGGGAGTTTAGAATTTATGGATTTACAAAAAGAATTACCAGAAGTATTTAATGAATTTGGAGAAGTAAGAAGAAATGGCTTTATTAAAGCAAAAGAGTTAAAGGATAAGGATATACCTTTAATAGGAGTATTTTGTACTTATTTTCCACAAGAACTTGCTTTAGCTATGGGAGCAGCAACAGTTTCACTTTGTGCAAGCTCTGATGAAACAATACCAGATGCTGAAAAAGATTTACCACGTAATCTTTGTCCTTTAATTAAATCAAGTTATGGTTTTGGAAAAACTGATAAGTGTCCTTATTTTTATTTTTCAGATTTAGTAGTTGGAGAAACAACATGTGATGGAAAGAAAAAAATGTATGAATATTTAAGTGAATTTAAGCCTGTACATGTTATGCAACTGCCAAATTCACAAACAGAAGATGGATTAAGCTTATGGAAAAATGAAATAATAAAACTTAAAGAAAAACTTGAAGAAATGTTTGATGTTAAAATTACAGAAGAAGACATTAAGGGAGCTATAAAAATAAAAAATGAAGAAAGAAAAGCTTTAAAGAGGTTTTATGAACTAGGTAAAAAAGACCCAGTTCCATTACTTGGACAAGATATATTTAAAGTATTAAATGGAACTACTTTTAGTTTTGAAAGAGAAAAAATACCAGCACAAATGGATGAATTAATAGAAAAAATTAATTCTGAATATGAAAAAGAGAAGAAGTATGATAAAAAGCCACGTATTTTAATTACAGGATGTCCAATTGGAGGAGCTACTGAAAAAGTAATTAAAGCTATTGAAGATAATGGAGGATATGTTGTTGCACTTGAAAATTGTAGTGGAGCAAAAGCAGTTGAAGACTTAGTAGATGAAGAAAATCCAGATGTTTATGATGCATTAGCTCGTAAATATTTATCTATTGGATGTTCATGTATGACTCCTAATCCAAATAGAATTAAGCTTTTAGATAAAATGATAGATGAATATAAAGTTGATGCTGTTGTTGATGTAATATTAACAGCTTGTCATACATACAATGTTGAAACTTTATCAATTAAGAGATTTGTAAATGATGAAAAGAAAAAGCCTTATATGAGTGTGGAAACTGATTTCTCATCATCAGATATTGGACAATTAAATACTAGAATGGCTGCATTTATTGAAATGCTTTAGGAGTTTTATGGAAAGATATACTTTAGGAATAGATTCAGGCTCCACAACAACAAAGGGAGTTTTATTTGATGGAAATAAAATAGTTGAAACTTTAATAATAAAAACTGCAGCTAAGCCAAAAGAAAGTATTTATAAAGTATTTAATAAGCTTTATAGTGACAAAGTTAAATATGTAGTTACAACTGGATATGGAAGAAAGCTTTTAAAAGAGGCAAACAAGCAGGTTACTGAAATAACTTGTCATGCAAGGGGAGCTGCTTTTTTAAATCCTAACATAAGAGCTGTAATAGATATTGGTGGACAAGATTCAAAGGCTATTTTACTTGATAAGTCATTAAATGTTGTAGACTTCTTAATGAATGATAAATGTGCAGCTGGAACAGGAAGATTTATAGATGTTATGATGAGAATACTAGAAGAAGATATTAATAATATTGATGAATTTGTAACGAATAAGACACCTGTAAATATATCAAGTATGTGCACTGTATTTGCAGAAAGTGAAATAATAAGTCTTCTAGCAAATGATGTTGATAGAGGAGATATTGCTCTTGGAGTTGTTCATTCAATTAGTAAAAGAACAGCTAATTTTGCAAATAGATTAAATTTAGAAGGTGATATATTTTTTAGCGGTGGACTTGCTAACTCAAAAATATTTAAAGATACAATAGAAAGTTACTTAAATAAAAATGTATACACTCATAAATTAAGTCAATTTGTAGGTGCAATTGGAGCTGCTGTAATTGGATGGCAAAAAATAAACTAATAAAAATATTGAATAAAATTTTATATAGTGCTAAAATTAACCTGTAAAAATTAAATAATTTAAGACACAGGGGGGCTGGGATTTGGCCAGCTGAGATTGAAAACCTTAAAATTTTCTGACCCTATGAACCTGAGATGGATAATACCAGCGTAGGAAGATGTTTGAATATATTTTAAGTATTTTTGTATATTGAGGTACAAGCGTTTTCTGCTTGTACCTTTTTTATTTTAAATATATTTAAAAAATCTTCTATAAAATTAGTAGAAGGATAGGTGTTAAATGTGAAAAATGTTTTAACTATTGCAGGATCAGATAGCTGTGGAGGAGCAGGAATACAAGCTGATTTAAAAACCTTTAGTGCAAATGGAGTTTATGGAATGAGCGTAATAACTGCTATAACTGCTCAAAATACTATGGGAGTATTTAAAGTACAAGATATTGATGAAGAAATTATTGGAGCTCAAATTGATGCAATTTTTGAGGATATTAATGTTGATGCGGTAAAAATTGGTATGGTATCAAAAATTTCTACAATTAACATAATAAGTGAGAAATTAAAAAAATATAAACCTAAAAATTTAGTTTTAGACCCAGTAATGATATCAAAGAGTGGTTATTCTTTATTAAAGCCAGAATCAAAAAGTGCATTAATTAAAGAGCTTATTCCTTTAGCTTATGTAATTACTCCAAATTTACCAGAAGCTTTAGAAATAATAAGTGAAGTAAATTCAGAAAAGGTAGAAATAAAAACAGTTGAAGATATGGAGCTTGCTGCTAAAGAAATTTATAAACTTGGTTGTAAAAATGTATTTTTAAAGGGTGGACATATGGAAGGAGATAAAGCTGTTGATATTTTATATGATGGAGAAAACATATATAAGTTTTATGCAGAAAAAATAAATACAAAAAACACTCATGGAACAGGCTGTACTATATCATCTGCAATAGCCTCAAATTTAGCTTTAGGCTTTAGTATTGAAGAAGCTATTAAAAGGTCAAAGGATTATATAACAACAGCTATTATTCATTCCCTAGATATAGGACATGGTGTTGGACCAACAAATCATTTTTATGAATTATATAAAAAGGCAGGGTTAATAAATGAATAACAAGAAATTTGGATTTTTTACATTATCTTTTTTATGGTTTGGAGCAGCTATTTCAATAGCTGAAATATTAACAGGAGGTTTACTTGCCCCTCTTGGATTTACAAAAGGATTAGAAGTGATAATTGTTGGACATTTAATTGGAACTATAATATTAGTTCTTGGTGGGTTTATAGGATTTAAAGAAGGTGTACCTGCTATAACATCAACAAGAATATCCTTTGGAAAATATGGAACTTATTTATTTTCTATATTAAATGTACTTCAGCTTATTGGATGGACAGCCGTTATGATAAGAGCCGCTGCTACATCAGTTCAATTAATAACAAAAAGTATTTGGGGATTTGATAATTTATTTATTTGTATTATTTTAATTTCTATTTTAACTGGTATATGGATATGGTTTGGTAGAGATGGTATGAAAAATTTAAATGTTATAGCTGTAAGTTTATTATTTATTTTAACTTTAGTGCTTGGTTTTATAATATTTAAAGATGGAGCGGTATTTTCAAAAACTTTTGATGGTGAAATATCTATAGGACAAGCTTTGGAATTAAATATAGTTATGCCTCTTTCATGGCTTCCTCTTATTGCAGATTATACAAGATTTGCAAAGAACGGAAAAAGTGCTGTATTTGGAAGTTTTATAGGTTATTTTTTAGGCAGTTCATGGATGTTTATAATAGGTCTTGGAGCTTCAATAGTTTCAAATAGCTCAGACCCATCTTACATAATGCTTGCTTCTAATTTAGGAATTATAGCACTTGGCATTATAGTGTTATCAACGGTAACAACTACATTTCTAGATATATATTCAGCAGGTATATCATTTTTAAATATAATGCCAAAACTAAATGAAAGAAAAATTGGACTTATTATGACTATTATAGGAACTATAGTAGCACTATTAGTTCAAATGGAAAACTATGAAGGCTTCTTGTATGCAATAGGTTCAGTTTTTGCACCTTTATTTGCAATTTTAATTTCTGATTATTTTTTACTTAAGAGGAGACTTGAAAAAAATGTTCTTATAAATATTAAATCAATTATTGTATGGGTAATTGGAATAATTATTTATTACATATTTATAAAATTAGATTTTATTATTGGATCAACTTTACCAGCTATGATTATAACAGCATTTATAAATATTATATTTTCAGGGAGGGTATTTAAATGGAGAATTTTAGAGAAATAAATGGAGTATTAAAAAATTTAAGAGAGGGTAGTCCTCTTGTTCATCATATAACAAATTATGTTACAGTAAATGATTGTGCAAATGTAACTTTAGCAATAGGTGCATCTCCTGTTATGGCTGATGATATTAATGAAGTATATGATATGGTATCAATAGCATCTTCATTAGTAATTAATATAGGAACATTAAATAGCAGAACTATAGAATCTATGTTAATTGCTTGTAAGAGAGCAAATGAATTAAATATTCCTATAGTATTAGACCCAGTTGGAGCTGGAGCTACACCTTATAGAACAGGGTTTGCAAAGAAATTATTAAAAGAAGTTAAGTTTTCTGTTATAAGAGGGAATTTATCAGAAATAAAAACTTTATATGGAATTAATTCAAAAACTAAAGGAGTTGATTCTGTAGAAGAAATTTCAGATAAAACAAGTGATTTTAAAATAACAAAAGATATAGTTAAAAGTTTTTCAAAAGAAATAGGTTCTGTTGTTGCAGTAACTGGAGCTATTGATGTTATTTCTGATGGAAATAAAGTATATACAATAAAAAATGGAAATAAAGCTATGTCAAAAATTACAGGAACAGGTTGTATGTGTACATCATTAATTGGTTCATATTTAGGAGCTACAAAAAATAATTTAATTGGAACAATACTTGGAATTTTAACTATGGGAATTGCAGGAGATATAGCATTTAAAAACCTTAAAGATTTAGAAGGTTCAGGTAGCCTTAAAGTTAAAATAATTGATGCAATATATAATATGAATGAAGAAATGATAAAGGAAATGGGGATTTTAAATGAAGAGTAATATAGATTATAAGCTTTATCTTGTAACAGATAGAAATATACTTAAAAACACAAATATATGTAAAGCTGTTGAAGAAGCAATAAAAGGTGGAGTTACAGTTGTACAAATTAGAGAAAAAAATATAAAAACATTAGAATTTTATGATGTAGCAAAAAAGATTAAAAAAGTTACAGATAAATATAATATACCATTAATAATAAATGATAGAATTGATATAGCATTAGCTATAAATAGTCATGGAGTTCATCTAGGGCAAGATGATATGCCATGTAGTGTTGCAAGAAAAACTTTAGGCAGTGATAAAATAATTGGTATTTCAGCAAGTACATTAGAAGAAGCTTTAAAGGCAGAAAAAGATGGAGCAGACTATATTGGAGTTGGAGCTATATTTAAAACAAATACGAAAAAAGATGCAGATGATGTTTCAATAGAACAATTAAAAGAAATAAAAAATAAAGTTTCTATACCAGTAGTTGCAATTGGAGGAATAAAAAGTGATAATTTAACTTTATTAAAAGGAACTAATATTGATGGAGTTGCTGTTATTTCAGATATATTAGGAAAGGATGACATTTATAATTCAGCAAAAAATTTATTTAATAAATTATAATATAAAAGAAGGAAAGGTTTAAGTCTTTCCTTCTTTTTATAAAAATATATTTTAAAATGATTATTTCTAATTATAATTTAAAAATTATTTTAAAAAAGTGATATGATTTTTGAAATTATAAGTGTTATAAGAGAAAAGAAAATTCCTATTGATAAAAAGCTTATTAAAAATACATTAAATACTATTAATCTATTTAATATAATAGTTTCAGGAATTTTAAATACTACTAAAACTATACTAATAACAACACTTATTATAAAAATAAATATTATACCATCAAGTGAGTTTTTAAGGTCAGCTTTACTAAGAGACATATGAGTACTAATTGATATAGCAATAAATAAAAAAATCCAAAAACTAATTGATGATAAGTTATTAATAGTAAAAGTTGATTTTAAAAATAATATAAATTGATTAAGTAAAAGACTAAAAAAATCAATTAAATTAAAGTTGTTACCTAAATATAAGTAACTATTAACATTTATATTTTCTAAAATTGTATTAAAGCTATTGTCTAGAAATATTTTATAAAATAAAGTTAGTAATATAGAGCCAACTAATATTGGAGCTACTCCAATAAAAAAATTACCTACTCTTTGATAAATACTATTTTTATTAAAGGTATGATTTACATGTCCAAGTTCCCTATCTTCAATATTTAAGGAAAACCATTTAATATCAGTAATTTTATGTAAAAATATTTTGCATAAAAGAGCATGACTAAATTCATGTATTGTAGTTCCTATAATTCCAGTTCCTATAATCCCGTATTTCCCAAGTTTACTATAAATAAGTTCATTACTTTTACTTTCTATTTTACCTATTAAAAATCCAAATATTATTAAAGCTCCGATTATAGATAATGATAATAGGAGACTAAGTTTAAATATTTCAATCATTTTAAAACCCCCTAAATATATCTTTTGTTTTAAATTATTATATTAAATTTAAAAATTTTAGTCTAATAAAAATCTATATAAAAAAGTTAATTTTTTATAATTTTTTTTAATTATTCTATTTAATATAAAAAGTAATAATTACAAATATTTAGTTTCTTTAATATTGTTTTTAAATTTATATATAATTATTTACCTATTAAATATATTAAATAATAATATTTAACTTATTCAGAAAAAAGGTGTATTATAAAGGTAAAGAAAGGTAAGTGCAGAAAGAAGGATTTTGACATGACAATTAAATTAATTTGTATAGATATGGATGGAACACTTTTAAAGGATCAACAAGTTGTTTCAGAGGAAAATAAAAAAGCTATAAAAGAAGCCATAAAAAAAGGTGTAAAGGTAGCTATAACAACAGGTAGGATGTATGATTGTGCTAAGCTTTACTCAAAAGAAATTGGATTAGATACTCCAATAATAGCATCAAATGGAGCATTTATAGGATATAAAGATAAAGTTATATATAACAATCCTCTTAGTATTTCAAATATAAAGGCATTTTTAAATGTAACAAAAAAATATAATTTAAAAGCTTATGTTACAACAAACTTTGGAATAATTTCAAATTATGAGCTTCCAGAAAATCATGTTTATAAGGTTTTAAATAAAACTTTAAATGAGAATGAAAAAATCAAATTATTAGTAGTTAGTGATATGAATAAGGCAATAGAAGAATATAATGGACAAATTCTTAAAGGAGTTTGTGTAGATGCAAATCATATTGAAGAATTAATAAAGGCAAGAAAAGAATTAGAAAATTTAAATATGGATATTGAAATTGTATCATCTTGGTCTGATAATTTTGAAATTATGAAAAAAGGAAGCAGTAAAGGAGAAGCTGTAGAAGCACTTACAAAATATTTAGGGTTAAAAGAAGATGAAGTTATGTGTATTGGAGATAGTGAAAATGATTTATCTATGATTAAATATGCAGGTGTTGGTGTTGCTATGGGAAATGCAATAGAAAAAATTAAAGAATCAGCAGATTATATTACAGATACAAATGTAAATGATGGTGTAGCTAAAGCTATTAAAAAATTTGTGTTATAACATATAGGATAAGGAGTTGTTAAAATGAAGGATGTAGTTATTATAGGTGGAGGAGTTGTAGGCTCAGCAATAGCAAGAGAACTTTCAAAATATGAATTAGATATAACATTAGTTGAAAAAAATAGTGATGTAGCAGAAGGTGTATCAAAAGCAAATAGTGGTATTATTCATGCTGGCTTTAATGAAACTACAGACACATTAAAGGGAAAATTAAATGTTTTAGGAAATGAAATGTTTGATAAATTATCATTAGATTTAGATTTTCCTTTTAAGAGAAATGGAGCATTCGTTTTAGCATTTAGTGAAAATGATATAGATAAATTAAAAGAACTTAAAAATAAAGGGGAGGCTTTAGGGGTTAAAGGACTTGAAATACTTAATAAAGAACAAGTATTAGAAATGGAAAAAAATATATCAGATAAAGTATTTGGTGCTTTATATGCTAAAACTTCAGGAATAGTAAGTCCTTATGAAATGGTAATTGCATTAGCTGAAAATGCAAATGTTAATGGAGTTGAATTTAAGTTAAATTCAAAGGTTATTGATATTAAAAAAATAGATGATATTTTTGAAGTTTTACTTGAAGGCGGAGAAAAAATTAAAAGTAAAATTGTTATAAATGCAGCTGGACTTTATGGAGATGTAATAAATAATATGATAAGCTCTAAAAAATATAAAATAAATGGAGCTAAGGGTGAATATGGATTATTTGATAAAGGTATAGGCAATATGATTAATATGACTTTATTTAGGCTTCCTAATCATTTTACTAAAGGAGTTTTAGTTACAAAAACTGTTGATGGAAATATTTTAGTTGGACCAAATTCAGAAAAAGTTAGTGATAAAGAAGCATTAGATACTTCAATAAGAGGATTAGATGAAATTTTAAATAAAGGAAAAGAAGTAATTAAAGAATTACCTCTCAAAAAAGTTATAAAAACATTTGCTGGAATAAGACCACATATAGAAGATGATTTTATAATAGGTGAAGCAAAGGATGTTAAAAATTTTATAAATGTTATAGGAATTGATTCACCAGGACTTACTGCAGCACCAGCTATAGGTGTTTTTGTAAAAGATATAGTTAAAAAATTAATTACTTTAAAAGAAAAAGAAAATTTTATTAGTAAGAGAAAAGGAATAATAAAGTTTAATGAACTTTCATTAGAAGAAAAAAATAAATTAATAAAGGAAAATCCAAGTTACGGAAAGATAATTTGTAAATGTGAGCTTATTACAGAAGGTGAAGTTAGGGATGCAATAAATAGACCTCTTGGAGCTACTACAGTTGATGGAGTTAAAAGAAGGACAAGAGTAACTATGGGAGGATGCCAGGGTACTGGTTGTTTAATACCAATAGTGAAATTAATAAAAGAAGAACTTGATTTAAATATTGATAAAGTTTTTAAAGATAAAGAAGGATCAGTAGTTCTAGGATATAAGGAGGTACAATAGATGAAGCATTATGATTTAGTAATTATAGGTGGCGGAGCTAGTGGACTTAACTCAGCAATATTTGCAAAAGAGATGGGAATAGAAAATATATTATTAATAGAAAAAGATGATATTTTAGGTGGAGCATTAACTTTTGGTGATTATAATTTAAGTGAAAGAAGTTATTTTACAGGAGAAGAATATAGGCAAAAATTAATTCAAGAATTTGATTCTTTAAATATAAATACTTACTTAGGAACTATGGTTTTGAAAATTGAAGATAATAAAATTATAGTTTGTACAAGTAAAGAAAGAGGAATTGAAAAAATAAAAGCTAATTCTATAGTAATAGCAACTGGTGGAAAAGAAACATCTTTAAACAATTTACAAGTAACAGGAGATAGAGTAGCTGGTATTTTAACTGTTGGAATGACAGAAAAAATATTAAATATGGGATTAATTCCAGGTAAAGAAGTTGTTATATATGGAAATAACAATTTATATAAAATATACAATAAGCTAAAGAAGAGTAATGTTAATATTAAGGCTGTTATATGCGATAAAGTAAGTGATGAAAGTTTATCTTTAAGTAAAAATTTATATTTAGGATATGATTTAAAAGAAGTTAAAGGTAATGGAAGATTACAAAAAATAAAAGTAAGTAATGGAAGAGGAGATAAGTATATAAATTGTGACACATTAATAGTTGCAAATCCTATGATATGTGACCCTGTTTTATGTATGAGAAGTGGAATAAAATTAAATTTAGAAACAATGGGTGCAGAAGTTTCTTCAACAAATATGACATCAAGTGATGGAGTATTTGCATTAGGTTACTCAGTTAAAATTTATAATTCAATTGAAGAGATTTTAGAAGATGTAACAAAAACTATTAATTCAGTTTTAAAGTATTTAAAAAATAAATAAAAGTTATAATATAAATTAAGGTATGCAGATTAATTTGCATACCTTTTTTAAAACATTGATGTTATAAATTTTGCAAGTTCATTATTTGGATTTTCAGAAAGTATTTCTTCAGAATAAGTTAATGCATAATAAGGTTTTAAAAGATTTTTTTCGTTAGTTGCAAATAGAAGAATCCATTCTTTATATTTTAAACATGGATTAAGTTTAATTGCCTTTACTCCATGCTTAAAGGAGATTTCTTCAAAAAATAAAGGATTAAAAATTATATAAACATAATAAGAAATTAAAAAGTTTATATGAGCTAAAGAAATAAGGTCATCTGTTTCTTCAAGTTCATTAAGTTTATTTATAAGATAAAAGTAAAAGTTACTTTGTGTGTAATAATCATGATTTTTAAGTTTTATAAGAATTTCTTCATCTATATCTAATATAGAAATTGTATTTAAATCTATTCCTAAAATATCTTTTAAATTATTCATTTTATAGTTCCTTTCAATATTTTATTTTTAGTATATAACATTTTAAGTTAAACAGCAAAAGAAGAGAAAATTTATTAGTTATATTTTTATAAAATAATAAATTTTAAAATTAGCCTTTCATTAATTTCTTTTATAATAATATATGAATTATTGTTTGAACTTTCATTTTATTTTATAATGAATTTAATAATAAAGAAATCTACTAAGAATGCAGATAAAGAAGTGCAATAAAGAGGAGGTAATATGTTAGTAATTTTATCACCAGCTAAAAAGATAGAAAGTAAAAAATTAGATTATAATATAAATTTAACAGATATTCGTTTTAAAAATGAATCAATAGAATTAAATAATAGACTTAAAGAGTTTAATCCTGATGAACTTTCATCACTTATGAAAATATCAGAGAAGCTTACAGATGATACATTTTTAAAAATACATAAATTTGATATAAACAATGAAGAAGAATTATTTCCATGTATTTTAGGATTTGATGGAGAAGCATTTAGAGGGCTTAATATTGAAAGTTATTCAAAAGAAGATTTAGAATATGCAAATAATCATTTAAGAGTTTTATCAGGACTTTATGGAGTTTTAAGACCTTTAGATAAAATATATACTTACAGATTAGAAATGGGAACTAAGCTTAATATTTGTAAGCATAAGTCTTTATATTCCTATTGGGGAGATAAAATAAAGGACATGCTAATAAATGATATAAAAAATACAGAAAGTGATATATTAGTTAATTTAGCATCAAATGAATATTCAAAATCAGCTAAAATTAATAAAATGGACAAAATAAAAATTATAACTCCTATATTTAAAGAATTTAAAAATGGTAAATATAAAGTTGTAACTGTACATGCTAAAAGAGCAAGGGGGTTAATGACAACTTATATAATGAAAAACAAAATAGAAGATATAGAAGGTTTAAAAAAGTTTAATGAAGAAGGTTATATTTACAGAGAAGATTTAAGTAATGACTCAGAATTAGTTTTTACTATTGGATAAAATAAAAAGGACTTTAAATGATTAATAAATGTGTTAAAATAGAAATATCTTTTTAAAAACAAAGGAGGATTTTTTTGTGCAGTATTTAATTGTAGTTAACATAATTACTATAATAGTAATGTTATTATTGTTTTTTAAAGCTTCAAGTATATTTAAAAAAGCAGTTGAAAATGATGGTGATTTAGAAACTGAAGGAAAAAAAGCAAAGAAATATATGATGATATCAATAGCATTAGTTCCAGTAAGTTTAATTTTAACTGGAATAATGATATTTAGAGCCTTTTAAATTAATATATTAAAAATAAGAGCTAAATAATAAACTGTAAATTAGAGTCTATTATTTAGCTTTTATAATATAATTATGTAAATTTATTTATTAAAATTATTTTTTTTGTTATTTAATGCTTCATCTCTAGATTTTTTTATTCTTTTTATATTATATACTAATAATATAATTACAAATATTAGTGGAATTGCAATTATAAAATAAAATACTGGATTCATATTAAACCTCCTAAAAATTTAAAAAGATATTTTCATAGTATATATTTTACAACAACAAAAAACAATTAACTATATATTTAAGAAATTATATATAAAATAAGGATTAAAAATATGATACTATTTATATAGTAGCACTTTATATATAGTAAAAAGGAAGTGATATAAAATGTTAATTTCAATGTTAGGATTTGGAGTGTTAGATGCAATTTTAATTATTGCAATGATAATATTTTTTATTAAAGCTATTAAAACCTTTAGTATTTCAAAGAAAGAAACTAATGATGAAAAGATTAGAGAAATTAATAAAAAGGGAAGTAGGTACATGCTTATATCTGTAATTTTAGTCCCTTTTGTAATATTTATAAGTTTTATAATATCAATAAGATTTATAATTGGAATATAACATAATTTTAAAAAGGTAGCACTATTTTATTTATTAATAATATTTCTTATAAATATAATTAATTGAATAATAGTGCTATTTGTATATATTTCAAAATTTGATAATATATACAAATGTGTTATCATATAATTATATAAGATAATTATTGTTATATTAAGTATGAAAGGATAATTTTTATGGGGAGAATATTAGTTTTTGGTGGGACAAAATTTTTAGGCAAGGAACTTGTAAAAGAACTTATAATTAATGGACACGATATAACAATAGCAACTAGGGGAAAAAATAGTGACGACTTTGGTGATAAAGTTAAAAGATTAATTGTTGATAAGGAAAATGTAAATGATTTAAATAAAGCTTTGGAAGGAAAGTTTTATGATGTTGTATATGATACTATATCATATAGCTCAAATGATGCTTCAAGAATTTGTAATGCTTTAGATGGAAAAACTAATAAATATATAGTTATATCTTCAGTAGCAGTTTATGGAAAAGGTTATATGCTAAAAGAAAGAGATTTTAATCCTAAAAGTTATAAGGTAATAATGGGAGAAAAAGATGATTTTTCATATGCTGAAGGAAAAAGACAAATGGAAGCTTATATGTATCAAAATGCAAACTTTCCAGTAATATCAGTTAGGTTTCCTGTAGTTATAGGTAAAGACGATTACACAAAAAGACTACTTAAATATTTTTTAGAAGTAAAAAATAAAGAAAAAATATATTCAACAAAAATAAATAAAAAAATGAACTTAATAACTCAAAGTGAAGCAGGAATATTTTTAGCATGGCTTTATGATAAAGATATACATGGATCAATAAATGCGGCATGCAGTGGAGAGGTAAACTTAAGAGAAATTATTGAATGTATTGAAGAGGAAGTTGAAACTAAAGCTTTAATAAACAGTAAAGAAGATGTTTTAGATACATCACCTTATAATAAATATTTAGGACTTACAGTTAATATTAAAAATATTATGGAACTTGGTGGATACAGATTTAAAAATATTCATTCTGAAATAAAAGATATTATAAAAGAATATAATCATTTATATAATTAAAGGGCTAATAAAATATTAGCTCTTTTAATTTTAATATATTTTTCACCAAAAATAATAGTAATCATATATTATATTAAGCCGTATTATATATTTGCTTAAGGGGGGAACTTAATGGAAGTATATGTACTATTGTTTATTGGTATTTTATTAGCGATTATAGCTATTATTATTTTTATGTTTAAGTATAACGTTTACAAAAATGGAGACAGGATTGTAGGAAAAATAATAGATATAAAAAAAATAGATGAGGCAATTATAGATGAATTTAATCAAGTGAATTTTATAACTTTATATAAGCCTATTATAAGATTTACAGCAAAAGATGGGGAAGAGATAGTATTTGTTCATAATAATCCAGGAAGTACAAGAGATTATATTTTAGGAGAAGATATTATTATAGTTTGTAATAAAAAAAATAAAAATGATTTTTATGTTGATGAAAAAATGGAGTTTTTTAAAATACCATTAATAGTTGCTATTTTGTCTATACTATTTCTTTCATTTGCTTTTACATTATATATTGTTTAGAAAATATTAACATTGATTAGTAGATAAAATTTATGTATAATTAGAAAAAAATATGAAAACTCATATAAATCTGATAATAGGGTTCAGAAGTTTCTACGAAAAGACCAGTAATCTTTTCACTATGAGTAAATCTTAATGAAGTTTATCTTAACTAGCATTGGTTTATCTCTTTAAGCCTAGCTAGTTTTTTTATTGTCAAAAAAAGATAAACTAAAAGGAGGAACCTAAATGAAGAAATTTTTAGAAAATGTCTTTAAGCTGAAAGAAAACAAGACAAATGTAAAGAGGGAAGTTATTGGTGGTTTAACTACTTTTGTAACTTTTGCTTATGCATTACTTGTAATTCCAAACATATTAAAGGTTGGAGGAATGAATTCTTTAGGGCTTAAAGGAGACGCAGCAATGAATCTTACTATGGCTCAAGATCCAATTATTTCATCAGCGTTTGCATCTGTTTGTATAGCAGCAGCTGTTGGAACATTAATTATGGCATTTCATGCAAATTTACCTTTCGTACTGGCGCCAGGTCTAGGATTGGTATCATTTTTTGCATATAATATTTGTTTAAAGCTAGGTTTTACTTGGCAACAAGGATTAGCAGCAGTATTTATTTCAGGAATTTTATTTATAATTATTACATTAACTTCAATAAGAGAGAAGATTGTGCAGGCTATTCCTAAAAATTTAAAATTTGCTATTACAGCAGGTATAGGACTTTTTATATCTTTAATAGGATTAAAAAGTGGTGGAATTATAGTTGCAAATCCAGGAACTTTAGTAGCCTTTGGTGACTTTACTAATAAAGCTGTTATTTTAACAATAATAGGATTAGTTATAAGTGTTATATTAATGGCAAGAAAAGTTACAGGAGCACTTTTAATATCAATAATAATAACAACTTTAATAGGAATACCTATGGGAGTTACTAATCTTACAGGAATTCACATATTCTCAATGCCTGTAATTGGAGATACATTTTTTGCAATGGATTTAAAAGGTTTATTAACAAGTAACGGTGGTGGTGTACTTGGAGCATTACTTACAGTTTTTATGGTTGTAATAACTTTAAGTTTAGTAGATCTTTTTGATACAATAGGAACTTTACTTGGAACTGCTCAAAGTTCTGGTATGGTTGAAGCTGATGGAGAAGTTAAAAATTTAAGAAAAGCATTAGCTTCAGACGCTCTTGGAACAACTTGTGGAGCAGTGCTTGGAACAACAACTCTTGCAACAGTTGTTGAATCAGCATCAGGAATTGCAGCAGGAGCTAGAACAGGTTTATCAAATGTAATTGTAAGTATTATGCTTATATTATCATTATTCTTTAGTGGATTTGTTGGAATAGTTCCACAAAGTGCTACAGCACCAGCTTTAGTTATAGTTGGTATATTAATGATGAGTGCAGTTAAAGAAATAGATTTTTCAGATTTTACAGAAGCAGTACCATCTTTCTTTACAATAGCTATGATGCCTTTTACATATTCAATAGCTAACGGTATTGCAATTGGAATGATTTTCTATCCAATAGTTAAAATTGCAACAGGAAAAGGAAAAGAAGTTCATAAAATTTTGTACATATTTGCTATATTATTTATATTAAGATTTATCTTAATGCCAGATTAGCTTAATAAAAAGTGTTCGTGTATAATTTATACATGGACACTTTTTTTATTTAGGGGTGATTAAAAATGAAGATAACTACAATAATAGAAAATAATTTAGGAGAAAATAAAGAATTAGAAAGTGAACATGGCTTATGTTATTTTGTAGAAGTTGATAATTTAAAAATATTATTTGATACAGGACAATCATCTAAGGCTTTATATAATTTTAAAAAGCTAGGCTTTAACACAAAGGAATTAGATTATATAATTTTAAGTCATGGACATTATGACCATGCTGGCGGATTAAGTTATTTTTTAAATGACGAATTTAATGGGAAAATAATAGTTGGAAATAATTTTTTTGAAAGAAGTAATAAGTGGCATACTATAAAAAATAAAAGTAAATATATAGGTATTGATTTTTGTTATGAAGATATAATAAATAAAGGAATAGAGGTTATAGAAGTTAAAGATAGCCTTAAAATAGGAGAAAAGTTATATTTATTATCAAATCTTTCAGAGGAGAAGGAAAAGAACAATTACAATGAAAAAAATTCTTTAGTTAGGGTGTTTAATAATAAATATGTTTTAGATAATTTTGCTGATGAGTTAGTTTTAATTGTAAATGAAGAAAAAGTAAGTTTAATAACAGGTTGTTCTCATACAGGAATATTAAACATAGTAAATAAGTCAGAAAAGTTTTTAAACAAAAATATTGATAATTTAATGGGTGGAATCCATCTTTCAAATAAATCTTATGATGAAAGTCTAAAAGTAGCTGAAAGTTTAAAAAAGTTTAATATAAGAAATTTTTCTTTTTGTCATTGTAGTGGGAAAGAGATAAGTTTAGCTTTAAATTCTTTAGGATACAAGGTGATAGAAGGAGTTACAGGAACAGTATATTTTTATTAATATACTGTTTTTTATTTTTTAAAGATAAATTTTATATAATAAAATATGGATTTTTTATACAAAAAGAAAAAATTTTATTGACAAATTAATTTGATTATATTATATTTTGATTATCAAAACATTTGATATAAAAAATATTTGACTCCATTGAAATAATAAAAGAAAATAATTATAGTATTATTTATATGATACATAAATGGAGGGTTAAAAATGGATAAAAGAAAAAAAATATTAAATGAATTATTAGTACAAATTTTTAATGACATACTTCAAATTGAAGAACAATCTTTAAAGCAAGGAGTAATTAATGATTTGTCAGTTACAGAAATACATACTATAGATGCTATAGGAATGTACACTGAAAGAACAATGTCAGAAGTTGCTCAAGACTTAAAAATAACAGTTGGCACATTAACAACAGCCATAAATAAATTAATCAAAAAAGGTTATGTTGAAAGAAAAAGAATAGAAGAAGATAGAAGAGTAGTTTTAATAAAGCTTACTAAAAAAGGAAAGTTAGCTTTTAGATTACATGAAAAGTTTCATAACGATATGATTAATAAAACAATAGAAGGTTTATCTGATTCAGAAGAAGAAGTTTTGATTTCTTCATTAGAAAGATTAAATGAGTTCTTTAAGAGGGAGTATAACTGTAATTAAGGAGACTATAATGAATAAAGTAAAAATTAAAGGAGTAGGTTCATATGTTCCATCTAGAGTAGTTACTAATGATGATTTAAGTAATTTAGTTAATACTAGTAATGAATGGATAGTTGAGAGAACAGGAATATATGAAAGAAGAATTTCTGAAGGGGAAGAGACTACAGATATTGCATATAAGGCAGCAAAAATTGCACTTGAAGATTCAGGTATTAAAGGAGAAGAATTAGATTTAATAATAGTTGCAACTATAACACCTGATTATTTTACTCCATCAGTAGCTTGTATGATACAAAAAAAACTTAACGCAAGAAATGCAACAGCTTTTGATATAAATGCAGCATGTACAGGTTTTATATATGCATTAGAAGTTGGAGAAAGTTTATTAAAAACAGGAAGGTATAAAAAGGCTCTTATAATAGGGGCAGAAACTCTTTCAAAAATAGTGGACTGGAATGATAGAAGCACATGTGTATTATTTGGAGATGGTGCTGGTTGTTGCATTATAGAAAATTTAAATGATTCAAAAAGTGGAATTATAAATACTTATTCAATATCAGAAGGAGAAAATGGTGATTCATTAATTTGTGGAGCAAATGATCTTATAAACCCTTTTGTATTAGAAAAAAAGGTAAAGAGTAAATATGTTTCTATGAATGGAAGAGAAGTATTTAAATTTGCAACAAGAGCTATGGTTGAAGCTGTAAAAAATGTGCTTGAAGGAACAGATTATACTTTAGAGGATATTGATTATGTAATTCCTCATCAAGCTAATTTAAGAATAATAGATTATGCAGCTAAAAAGCTCCAATTACCACTTGAAAAATTTTATACTAATCTTTCAAGTGTAGGAAATACATCATCAGCATCTGTGCCTATAGCTTTAGCACAGTTAAATAGTGAAAATAAAATAAATACTGGTGATTTAATAGTATTAGTAGGCTTTGGTGGTGGCTTAACTTGTGGAGCTACATTAATAAAGTGGTAGAAGAAAAGTTATAATAACAAAATTTTAGATAAATAAAATAAATTCGTAAATTATGGAGGTATTATATTATGATATTTGAAGAAATTAGAGAAGTAGTTTGTGATCAATTAGGAGTAGATGAAAGTGAAGTAACAATGGAAACAACTTTTGAGGATTTAGGAGCTGATTCATTAGATTTATTCCAAGTTGTTATAGAAATAGAAGAAAAGTTTGGAATTCAATTAGAAGATGCTGAAAGTATTAAGAGCATAAAAGATGCAGTAGAATATGTGGAAAAAATGAAAAATAATTAATTTTTAGTCATCTTAATCTGTTGCTCAATATAGTTTGAATTAGAGTTAACAGAATAGCTATAATAACCAAAAATCGGGATCTTTAATATAGAACCCGATTTTACTTATATAGAAGAGAAGTTAAATTATATAAGTAAATTTAGGAGGAAACTTAATGAGTAATAGAGTTTGTAAAATTTTAAATATAAAATATCCAGTATTACAAGGGGGAATGGCTTGGATAGCTGATGCATCCTTAGCAACAGCTGTTAGTGAAGCTGGAGGACTTGGAATTATAACAGGTACGGCACCAGTTGAATGGATAAGAGAAGAAATAAGAAAAGTTAAGAAAGCAACTAATAAACCATTCGGTGTAAATATAATGCTTATGTCTCCTCATGCTGAAGAAGTAGCAAAACTTGTATGTGAAGAAAAAGTTCCTGTTGTAACAACAGGTGCTGGTAGCCCAGGAAAGTATATGGAAATGTGGAAAGAAAATGGAATAAAAGTTATTCCAGTAGTTGCATCAGTTGCTCTTGCAAAGAGAATGGAAAAAATGGGTGCAGATATGATTGTTGCTGAAGGAACTGAATCAGGTGGTCATGTTGGTCAATTAACAACAATGACTTTAATACCACAAATTGTTGATGCAGTAAAAATACCTGTAATAGCAGCTGGAGGAATTGGTGATGGAAGAGGTGTTGCAGCATCCTTTATGCTTGGAGCTTCTGGAGTTCAAGTAGGAACTAGATTTTTAGTAGCTAAAGAGTGTACTGTCCATAAAAATTATAAGGAAAAAGTATTAAAAGCAAAAGATATTGATACAGAAGTAACTGGAAGACCAACTGGGCATCCAGTTAGAGTAATAAAAAATAAATTATCAAGAGAATTTCAAAAGCTTGAAAAAAGTGGTGCTCCTATTGAAGCTTTAGAAGAACTTGGTAGAGGATCTCTTCCAAAAGCCGCAAAGGATGGGGATGTTGTTAATGGTTCAGTAATGGCAGGACAAATTTCTGGATTAGTAAATAAGGAAGAAACTTGTAAAGAGATAATAGAAGATTTAATAAATGGAGCAAGTTGTACAATAAATAATTTTGGAGGCTTATATGAGTAGTAAAAATATTGCTATATTATTTGCTGGGCAAGGTTCTCAGTATATAGGAATGGGAAAAGATTTATACGAAAATATTGAAGAATGTAGAGAAATTTTTGAAAATGGCGAAAAAATTTTAAATATGAACATTAAACAATTAATATTTAATGGTTCAGAAGAAGAATTAAAATTAACAGAAAATGCTCAACCTGCAATACTTTTAACATGTTTAGCAACTGTTAAGGCTTTAGATATTAATGGAATTTACGGAGATTATACAACAGGCCTTTCTCTTGGTGAATATGGAGCTTTAATATATGGAGGAGCTTTAGAATTTGAAGATGGTTTAAGGCTTGTTCGCGAAAGAGGAAAAATAATGGGTAGTTCACTTCCAAAAGGTCTAGGAAGTATGGCTGCAATACTTAAATTAAATTCAGAAAAAGTAAGTGAATTATTAGATAGAGCCTCAAAATTTGGAATAATTGAAGGAGCTAATTATAATTGTCCAGGTCAGGTTGTTGTATCTGGAGAAGATAAAGCGATAGATGAATCTTTAAAAATAGCAAAAGAACTTGGTGGTATGGGAGTTAAATTAAATGTAAGTGGACCATTTCATAGTTCATTACTTGAAGATGCAAGTAAAAGATTTTTAGAAGAATTAAATAAAGTTAAATTTAAAAAATTTAATAAAGTAATTTATTCAAATACATTAGGAGTTCCTTTTAAAGAAGGAGATAATTTAAAAGAAATACTAAGTACACATATAAAAAGTGCAGTATTATTTGAAAATACAATTAGACATATGTTAGACAGTGGAGTTAATACTTTTATAGAAGTTGGACCTGGAAAAACTTTAAGTGGATTTGTAAAAAAAATAAATAGAAAAGTTAATATATATAATGTTTGTGATATGAAATCACTAAATGAAACAATAAATAAGATAAAGGGAATGTAGGAGGTTTTTATGTTATTAAAAGATAAATGTGCTGTAGTTACAGGGGCTTCAAGAGGAATAGGAAAGGCAATAGCTAAAAAGCTTGCATCACTTGGAGCTAATATAGTTTTAAATTATAGAAGTAATGATGAAGAGGCGTTAAAGGTACAAAAAGAAATATTAAATATGGGAGTTAATGCGATTTTATATAAATGCGATATAAGTGATAGTGAATCAGTTTTAGAGATGGTTAAAGAAGCCAAAGAAAAATTTGGGAAAATAGATATTATGATAAATAATGCAGGAATAACTAGGGATACTCTTATTCTTAGAATGAGAGAAGAAGATTTTGATAAAGTTATTGATGTTAATTTAAAGGGTGTATTTAATTGCTTAAAAGCTATAACACCAATAATGGTAAAACAAAAAGAAGGAAAAATAATTAACCTTTCTTCTGTTGTTGGATTAGTTGGAAATGCAGGTCAAGTAAACTATGCAGCATCAAAAGCTGGAGTTATAGGAATGACTAAATCATTAGCTAAAGAGGTTGGAAGTCGTGGTATAACAGTAAATGCTGTTGCACCTGGATTTATAGATACTGATATGACAGATGTTTTAGGTGAAAAATTTAAAGAGGAAACTAAGAAAAATATACCACTTAAAAGATTAGGAAAACCTGAGGATGTTGCAAATGTTGTTGCTTTCTTAGCATCAGATGAAGCCTCATATGTAACTGGTCAAGTTATGAATGTTGATGGCGGAATGGTAATGTAAAGGAGAAATACTTATGGAAAGAAGAGTTGTAGTTACAGGAATGGGGGCAATCACTCCTATTGGAAATAATGTAAATGATTTTTGGAGCAATGCAAAGAGAGGTAAACTAGGAATAGATTTTGTAACTTTAGTAGATAAAGATGAAGTAAGTGTAAAAGTTGCAGGAGAAGTTAAAAATTTTAATGCAGAAGAATTAATTGGTAAAAAAGAAAGTAAGAGATTAGACAGATTTTCACAATTTGCATTAGTTGCTGCTGATGAAGCAATAAAATCTGCTGGATTAGATTTAGATAACATGGATAGAAATAGAATAGGAGTAATTGTTGGTTCTGGTATTGGAGGATTCCAAACTATAGAAAGTGAAATAACTAAAATGGCAAGAGATTCAAAAAGAGTTTCACCATTTTTTATACCAATGGCAATTATAAATATGGCATCTGGAAATATATCTATAAAATATGGATTAAAGGGACCTTCAACATCAGTTGTAACAGCTTGTGCTACAGGAACAAATAGTATTGGAGAAGCTTTTAGACAAATAAAACATGGATATGCTGATTGTATGTTAGCAGGTGGAGTTGAAGCACCTATAACTAAAATAGGAATAGAAGGATTTGCAAGTCTTAAAGCTCTTAATTCTTCAAATAATCCAAGTAAATCATCAATACCATTTGATAAAAATAGAAGTGGATTTGTAATGGGTGAAGGAGCTGGAATATTAGTTTTAGAAAGCTTAGAATCAGCTAAAAAAAGAGGAGCTAAAATATTAGCAGAAGTTGTAGGTTATGGTAGTACATGTGATGCTTATCATATAACATCACCAGATCCAGAGGGAGAAGGGGCTTCACGTGCAATGCTTCAAGCTATAAATGAAGCTAATATAGATCCAAGTGAAGTATCCTATATAAATGCTCATGGTACATCAACACCTTTTAATGATAAGTTTGAAACAATTGCAATAAAAAGAACATTTAAAGATAATGCATACAAAATTCCAGTATCATCAACTAAGTCAATGACAGGTCATCTTTTAGGTGCTGCTGGAGGTATTGAAGCTATAATTTGTATAGAAGCAATAATTGATAATTTTGTGCCACCAACAATAGGATATGAAAATAAAGATGAAGAATGTGATTTAGATTATGTTCCAAATGAAGGAAGAAGCCATGAAGTTAATTATGCCTTAACAAACTCATTAGGTTTTGGCGGTCATAATGCAACATTATTATTTAAGAAATGGCAAGAAAAATAGGAGGATTTTTTATGAATATTAATGAGGTAAAGGAACTCATAGAACTTATAAATAATTCTGAACTTTCTTATTTTGAATTTAAAACAGAAGATTGTTTGTTAAAAATGGATAAATCCTTAACAAGAAACGTTGTAGAAGAAGTAAGAGAAGAAATAAAACATAATATAAAAGGTAAAGATTTAAATAAAGCTAACGAGATAAAAGATGATATAAAAACTGAAGAAAATAAAATAAAAAGCGAAGAAAAAATAGATATTATAGCAAAAGAAGATTTAGAAGGAATTATAGTAAAAGCTCCTATGGTTGGAACTTTTTATTCAGCTCCATCACCTGATAGCAATAATTTTGTAAGCTTAGGGGATAAGGTAAATAAAGGTGATACTTTATGTATAATAGAAGCTATGAAGCTTATGAATGAAATAGAAAGTGATTTTAATGGTAAAGTAGTTGAAATTTTAGCTGAAGATGGAGATATGGTTGAATATGGCACACCTTTATTTAAAATAAAGGAGGAATTATAAAATGTTAGGAATAAAAGAGATAAAGGAAATATTACCTCACAGGTATCCTTTTCTATTAGTAGATAGAATAACTGAATTAGAAGAAGGTTTAAGAGTAAGTGGTTATAAAAATGTAACAGCTAATGAGCAATTTTTTCAAGGACATTTTCCAGAAGAACCTGTAATGCCTGGAGTTTTAATACTTGAAGCTATAGCTCAAGTTGGAGCAGTTGCTATTTTAAAAAAGGAAGAATTTAAAGGGAAAATTCCACTATTTGCTGGTGCAGATAAAGTTAGATTTAGACAAAAGGTAGTTCCTGGAGATAAGTTAGAATTAACTTGTGAAATAATAAAACTTAGAGGTCCAGTGGGAATTGGAAAAGGAATTGCTACTGTAGATGGAAAGAAAGTATGTGAAGCAGAAATAATGTTTGCTATAGGATAGGTGAAATTTATGTTTAAGAAAGTATTAATTGCAAATAGAGGCGAAATAGCAGTTAGAATAATAAGGGCTTGTAAAGAGCTTGGAATTTCAACTGTAGCTGTATATTCAGAAGTTGATAAAGAGGCACTTCACACACAACTTGCAGATGAAGCTATATGTATTGGACCATATGCTGCAAAAGACAGTTATTTAAATATAAAAAATATACTAAGTGCATGTGTGCTTACAGAAGCAGATGCTATTCATCCTGGATTTGGATTTCTTTCTGAAAACTCAAAGTTTGCAAAGATGTGCAAAGAATGTAATATAAAATTTATTGGACCAGATTATACATCTATTGAGCTTATGGGTAACAAAGCTAAAGCAAGAGAAATTATGAAGTCAGCTAATGTGCCAGTAGTACCAGGTTTTGAAGGGATTATAAAAGATGAAAAACATGCATTAAATATTGCAAAAAATATAGGATACCCAGTTATGATAAAAGCAGCAGCTGGTGGTGGAGGAAAAGGTATAAGAATAGCCTTTAGTGATGAAGAATTTAAAAAAGGATATAATACTGCAAAATCAGAAGCATTAGCCTGTTTTGCTGATGATACATTATATATTGAAAAATTTATTGAAAAGCCAAGGCATATAGAATTTCAAATATTAGCCGATGAATATGGAAATATAGTTCATTTAGGAGAGAGAGAATGTTCTCTACAAAGAAAAAATCAAAAAGTTTTAGAAGAGGCACCATCATCAGTTTTAACAGATAAACTTAGAAGTGAAATGGGTGAAGTTGCTAAAAGGGCAGCAAAGGCTTGTAATTATAAAAATGCTGGAACTATTGAATTTTTAGTTGATAAAAATAATAATTATTATTTCATGGAAATGAATACAAGAATACAAGTTGAACATCCAGTAACGGAAATGGTTACAGGAATAGATATTTTGAAAGAACAAATAAAAATAGCTAGTGGTGAAAAATTATCATTTAAGCAAGATGATATAAAAATAAAAGGCCATGCGATTGAATGTAGAATAAATGCTGAAGATCCTGAAAATGATTTTAGACCTTGCCCAGGATTTATAGATGAACTTTATATACCTGGAGGCATTGGAATAAGACTTGATTCAGCAATATATTGTGGATACAAAATACCACACTGTTATGACTCAATGCTTGCAAAACTTATTGCTTATGGAAAAACAAGAGAAGAGGCAATAATTAGAATGAAAAGAGCTTTAAGTGAATTTGGAATTGGAGGAGTTAAAACTAATATTGAATTTCAATATTCGCTTTTAGAAATGGAAGAAGTAATAAAAGGTGAATATGATACTGGATTTTTAGGAAATAAGATGGTGAAGAAAGATGCTTAAGGATTTATTTAGCAAGAAAAAAAATTATGGAACTATAAAAAAATCAAATATTGAAGAAAGTTTAAAGCCTAATATTCCTTCAGGAATGTGGACTAAGTGTGAAGCTTGTCATTCAATAATATATTATGAAGACCTTGTAAGTAATAAACATATTTGTCCAAAGTGTAATTATCATTTTAGACTTAAAGCTAATGAAAGAATAAAAATGTTTTTTGATAAAGATTCTTTTAAAGAATTTGACAAAGATTTAAAAACAAAAAATCCGTTAGAATTTGAAGGATATTACAAAAAGTTAGCTAGTGCTAAAGTAAAAACAGATAGTACAGAAGCTGTAGTTACAGGTGTTGGACTTGTAAATGGAATAAAAATTTGTGCTGGTATTATGGACAGTTTCTTTATGATGGGTAGTATGGGAACTGTTGTTGGAGAAAAGTTAACAAGAATGATTGAATATGCAATAAATAATAGTTTACCAGTTATAATTTTTACAGCATCAGGTGGGGCAAGAATGCAAGAAGGTATTTTCTCTCTTATGCAAATGGCTAAAGTAAGTGCAGCTTTAGCAAAATTAAGTGATGCAGGACTTTTATATATAACAGTAATTACAGATCCAACAACAGGAGGCGTTACTGCAAGTTTTGCTATGGAAGGCGATATAATATTAAGTGAGCCTAATGCATTAATTGGCTTTGCAGGGAGAAGAGTTATAGAAAATACTATAAAAGAAACTTTGCCTGATAATTTTCAAAAATCAGAGTTTTTATTAGAAAAAGGATTTATAGATAAAATAATAGATAGAACTGAGTTAAGAACATATGTATATAAAATATTAAAGTTACATGGGGTGGAAGGCTATGAATAGAAGAATGGCAAAAAATATGAAAGCATGGAGCAAGGTTTCTATTGCAAGACATAAAGATAGACCTACAGGTAAGTTTTATATAGATAACATATTTAATGATTTTATAGAGTTTCATGGAGATAGAAATTTTGGTGATGATAAAGCTATAATAGGAGGAATTGCAGAAATTGAAGGAATTCCAATTACTGTTATAGCTATAACTAAAGGTGAAAATACAAAAGAGAATATAGAAAGAAATTTTGGAATGCCAAAACCTGAAGGTTATAGAAAAGCACTTAGACTTATGAAACAAGCAGAAAAATTTAACAGACCTATAATATGTTTTATTGATACCCCAGGAGCATTTTGTGGAGTTGATGCTGAGGAGAGAGGTCAAGGTTCTGCTATTGCTATAAATCTTTTTGAAATGAGTAAGCTAAAAACTCCTATAATTTCTATAATTACAGGAGAAGGTGGAAGTGGAGGTGCTATAGCACTTGCAGTTTCAGATTCAGTTGGAATGCTTGAACATTCAATTTATTCTATTTTATCACCAGAAGGATTTGCATCAATATTATGGAAAGATTCAAATAGAGCAGAAGAAGCTGCAGAAGTTATGAAAATAACTGCTCAAGATTTAAAAGATTTTAAAATTATAGATTTTATAATAAAAGAACCAAATGGGGGAGCTCATAAAAACCCACAAAGAATTTTAAAAAGTTTTAAAAAAGCTATAATTTTAGAACTTGAAAAATTCAAAGATTTTGATAAGGAAGAACTTATAAAAAAAAGATATTCTAAATTTAGATCGTATGGTGCTAATTTATAAAAATAATAAAAAGAATTAGAATAAGCATTTTATTCTAATTCTTTTTAAATTTTAATCATATTATTGACATTGAGATTATATTAGAAATAATATATAATTATATAAATAATTTTATGAGGATGATGAAATGGATATTGAGCTGAAAGAGAAAGTAAGAATTTTTATTGACCTTACTAATGAATTAAAGAAAAATTTTAAGTGGGATAAGAAAGAAATAAATTTCTTAGGAGCTTTGATAGGAAATGAAGCAGGTTTCGAACTAAATGAACAAAATATTAGAACTATAAGAAAACATATCAGGAAAAATACTAAGTTTAATTCTAAATTCAGAGGTGAGTTTAAGAATGTTTTCTCTATTCTTATGAGCAATAGAAAAGACTATGACAAAGTTTTTAAAAATGTAAAATATATAAATGAGTTATTAGTAGACAGAGGATTTTTAGATAATAAAAATACTTTATATACATCTCTTTTATTAGCAAAGAAATTTGATGAAGAAGAACTTGAAGAAGTCTTAAATAAATTGCTTACAGTAAAAGAAAGATTAAGTGAGACAAATTATAAATTTTTTGAAAAAGATAATTATTTGTCCTATGCTTATTTAAGTATTGAATATGATAATTTTGATAAATTAATAAAAGGAATTGAATATATAGATTCAAAGCTAAAAAATATAACTTTAAAAGAAGTTAAAAGTTTAAATTTATTTTATTTAGCATTGCTTGCAACAAATACAGAACTTGAAAACAAAATAGAAAAAGCTTTGAAAATAAGATGTAATTTAATAGATAATTACAATTGTGTAGATGATAACATATACCCGTTTTTAGGACTAGCATCAAGTTTTGTAAAAAATGATGATGTGTTTTCACAAGGTGTATGTGATATATATAATATGTTGCTTGAAGAAGAAAATTTTAAAAGTACTGGATTATCTGATAATACTATCTTAACAATTTCATTAAGCATTACACTTATGAGATACTTAGAATACATTAAAGGTGATATAATAGATGTAGATACTATGGAAGAAGATGATCTTATATATTTAATTGAAGAATATATAGTTTTTTCTATAATTTTATAGATTAATTCCTTTAGAGGACGGAGATGAGATGGTAATTATGAAAAATACTAGTACTGATGTTGCTAGAATTGCTACTAGAATGGCAATTTCAAGTAGAGAAGAAGAGGACGAATTAAAATTAAAATATCAAGATGATGGATTCTTGGTTACTGCTGTAAATGTTGGTGGAAATATAAATGATTCTATTCATAAAATATTAGAAAGGGCTCTTGTAGCATCTAAAAGAAATGGACTTATAAGAGATGAGCATCTTCATGAAGGTGCAATAATTGGAGCTGCTAGAGATGCTTTGATGCAAGTTCAAATGAGAGCAAGTGGTCAAAATGTTGGAGGTAAAATCGGTATAGCAAGAAAAGGAGAGCATATATCAATTTGTATATTTTTAAGCATTGGACTATTGCATTTAGATGAAGTTGTAATTGGTATTGGTCATAGAGCTATCTCAAAATAGTTTATATATAACTACAAGAAAAGAGGAAAATTTATGTATATTGTTTTTGGAACTAAAATATTAGACACTAAAGATATAGCTAAAAATATAGAAGATAATACGGAATTTAAAGTTCTTAAGGATATGAGCAAAGGAACAAAAAGAGAAGATGTTGCTGCTTATAATTTAAGTATCCCTGTGGAAGTATTAAATGAAGAAATAGAAAATGATTATAACATAGAAGAACTTGATGAAGATACTCTTTTTGAAGAGTATGTTGCAATAGCAGAAGAAATTGCCATGGAAGTTGAAGAATATCTTCCAGATGAAAGTCAAGTTAGATTTGTTACTTATAAATGGGATTTATCAGACAATGACATTAGAGGAATATTAGTTGTTGGAAATGATGAAATAAAAGAAAATAAATTATTTGATGTATTAAAAAGATTATTAACACAAGTAGAATAGTTTAATAAAAAATCGGGGTAAAAGCCTCGATTTTTTTGTTTTTAATTATATTATTGTGAAGAAAGAGTATAGTATCTATCTATATCTTTTAATAATTTTTCAACACTAAAATATTTAGCTTCTCTTATATACTCTTTTCCATCTATATATAAAAGAACAGCTGGAAATGTAAAAATACTAAAGTTTGCTAATATTTCTTCTGTATTAAATGGTGGGATTTCATAAACTTTTAAATTAGGAAACTTTTTAAGGGCGATTTCTAATTTTGATTTTATTGCAGTACAAGCACTACAAGTATTTGATGAGAAATATAAAAGAGTCATACCCTTTTCTTTTAAAATACTTTCTATTTGTAATTTATTATTTAATATAACCATAAGACCATCTCCTTTAATTTAATTTTAGCATTATTGTCAAATATATTTCCTGGAAAATAATTGAATAAAATAGGTTGATTATATAAATATATTTCAATAAAAAGAATATAAATTAAAAGAGTAGTAATGTTTTGGATAAAATAAATGATAATAAAAGCTATAACAGTACCAACACCTAGAAGAATAAAAAATAAATTAAAAAGATATTGTACAAAAGAAAGGATAGCTATATATTCATTAATTAGTGGTGGAATAGTTATTGTTTCTCTTACTGACACAAATTTTAAATATATTCCAACAGCAGGACTTTTATACTGTGGATTTGTATATGAAATTATAGAAAGAACAGATAAAGAAATATTAAATCTTATATGCAAAAATGAAACATTTCTTAGAGATATACATTTTTAAATAATAAATTTATTTTAAAGTTCTAAATAAAAGACTTATTTAGGGCTTTATTTTTATATGATATAATCTATATATTAAAATATGAAAGAGTGGTGGAAGTATGAAACCATTAGCTGAGGTTATGAGACCAAGCACTTTAGAAGACTTTGTTGGGCAAAAGCAAATACTAGGAAAGGGAAAGCCTTTATATAATTTAATAAACAAAAAGGTTATTCCAAATTGCATATTGTATGGTCCACCAGGAACTGGGAAAACTACATTGGCTAACATAATGGCAAACTATGTAGATAAAAAGTTTTATAAATTAAATGCTACAACAGCATCAGTTAAAGATATACAAGAAATAACTTCTAATTTAGATAATCTTCTTAATTATAATGGAATTGTTCTTTATATAGATGAGCTTCAACATTTTAGTAAGAAGCAACAACAAGCATTACTTGAATTTATTGAAAATGGAAAGGTAACATTAATAGCTAGCACTACTGAAAATCCATATTTTGCAATACATAAGGCTATTATAAGTAGATGTAACATATTTAAATTTGAACCTTTAAATTCTGAAGATATAGTTATAGGACTTGAAAAGGCTTTAAATAAATTAGTAAAAGAAGGAGTAGAAATAGAATATTCAGTAGATGCATTAAATTATATATCAGAAATTTCTCAAGGTGATTATAGAAAGGCATATAATATATTAGAACTTGCTATTAATTCTCAACTAAAAATAAAAAAAGATATTTCAATAGAATATATAGAAAATTTAGGTCAATCACATATGAGAGCTGACTCAAGTGGAGATGAATTTTATAATCTTTTAAGTGCTTTACAAAAGAGCATAAGAGGAAGTGATGCAGATGCAGCTGTTCATTATTTAGCTAGACTTATAGAAAGTGGTAATATTATAGCTATAACTAGAAGAATTTCTGTAATAGTAGCAGAAGATATAGGCCTTGCACACCCAAATGCTCTTACTGTAGTTAATTCAGGTCTTGAATTAGCACTTAAAGTAGGTTTTCCTGAAGCAAGAATAATTTTATCAGAGCTTGTAATATATTTAGCTACTCTTCCAAAATCTAATAGCGCATATTTAGCTATAAATAAAGCTATGGAAGATTTAAAGAAAAATAATATTGGAGATATACCAAACCATTTAAAAGATTCTCATTATAGTGGTTCTTGTAAATTAGGGGTTAATGGATATAAATACCCTCATGATTATGATAATAATTATGTTAATCAAGAATATTTACCTAGTGAATTAAAAGATAGGGAGTATTATTTGCCAAAAAAAAATAAGTATGAGGAAAATATAAAAAAATATTGGAGTTTAATAAAAAAGAAATAACAAAGAGTTAGTACTTAATACTAGCTCATTTTTTTATAAGTAGTTTTTAGTTAAAATTAATTTATATATAAAGGTATAATTATTTATGTAATTAGTTTAAATAAAATAAATTTAAATAGTAAAATATAAACATAGAATTTACATTTAATGAAGCTAAAATTTAATATTAAATTTTATTATTTTTAAAATAAGCATTTTTAAAGTTATAATTATAATCTTCATAATTAATTTACATAAGATTATTGACAATAGCCGAGTAGTTTGGTATGATATATTCATAAATCGTAGTAAGTTACTCTACTTTAAGGGGGGAGAAAATGAAACTTTCAACAAAAGGAAGATATGGTGTTAAAGCTATGGTTGATTTAGCTGTCAATTATGGAGGTTCACCTGTGTCCATTAAAACAATATCAAAGAGACAAAATATATCAGAATATTACTTAGAGCAATTATTTAGTCCCCTTAGAAAGGCAAAGCTTATTAAAAGTATAAGAGGAGCCCAAGGTGGATACATACTTAATAAAGAACCTAAAGATATTAAAGTTTCAGATATTATGTATGTATTAGAAGGACCTATAGAGATAGCTGATTGTATAGAAGGCGCTGTATGTAACAATATAGATTGCTGTGCAACTAGAATTCTTTGGAAAAAAATAAAAGATAGTATAGATAGTGTTATGGAATCTATAACACTTCAAGATATAGTTAATGATTATGAAGAAATAAAACAAAACAACGAAAAGTTAAATCTTTTAGATAGAGGTGAATAGAAATGAAACCAGTATATATGGATTATGCTGCAACAACATATGTTAAACCAGAAGTATTAGAAGAAATGCTTCCTTACTTTACTAATAAATTCGGAAACCCATCATCATTTTATGCAATATCAAGAGAAACTAAAATGGCTGTAGATAAGGCAAGAGGTCAAGTGGCTGATGCTTTAAATGCAGATCTTAATGAGATATATTTTACAGGTGGTGGATCAGAAGCTGATAACTGGGCAATTAAAGGTATTGCATCAGCTTACAAGAATAAAGGAAATCATATAATTACAACAAAAATAGAACACCATGCGGTATTACATACATGCGAATATTTAGAAAAACAAGGATTTGAAGTTACTTATCTAGATGTTGACGAAGAAGGATTCATTGATTTAGAAGAACTTAAAAATGCAATTACTGATAAAACTATATTAGTTTCAATAATGTTCGCAAATAATGAAATTGGAACAATAGAACCAATAAAAGAAATAGGTAAAATATGTAGAGAAAGAAAAGTTTTATTCCATACAGATGCTGTTCAAGCTATTGGTAATGTTGCAATTGATGTAAAAGATATGAATATTGATTTATTATCTATTGCTGGACATAAAATTTATGGACCAAAAGGAATTGGAGTTCTTTATATAAGAAAAGGTGTTAGAATACACAACCTAATTCATGGTGGTGGTCAAGAAAGAAACAGAAGAGCAGGAACAGAAAATATTGCTGCAATAGTTGGTCTTGGAAAAGCTATTGAAATGGCTACTCAAAATTTAGAAGAACATTCTAAAAATTTAACTGTATTAAGAGATAAATTAATAGATGGATTATTAAAAATTCCTTATACTAGATTAAATGGACCAAGAGGTGATAAGAGATTACCAGGAAATGTTAATGTATCATTTGAATTTATAGAAGGAGAATCAATACTTCTTTCATTAGATTTTGAAGGTGTATGTGCATCAAGTGGTAGTGCTTGTACATCAGGATCATTAGATCCATCACATGTTTTACTTGCAATTGGTTTACCACATGAAAAAGCACATGGATCATTAAGATTAACTTTAGGAGATGGTTCAACAGAAGAAGATGTTGATTATGTTTTAGAAGTTGTACCACCAATAATTGAAAGATTAAGAAAAATGTCACCATTATGGACTGACTTTATTAAGAGAGGAGAAAGATAGTTATGATATATAGTGAAAAAGTTATGGATCATTTTAGAAATCCAAGAAATGTAGGAGTTATAGAAGATGCAAATGGTATAGGAGAAGTTGGAAACGCTAAATGCGGAGACATCATGAGAGTATACCTAAAAATAGAAGACAATATAATAAAAGATGCTAAATTTGAAACATTCGGATGTGGATCAGCAATAGCATCATCATCAATGGCAACAGACCTAATAAAAGGAAAAACTGTTGAAGAAGCTTGGGAACTTACAAATAAAGCTGTTGCAGAAGCTTTAGATGGACTTCCACCAGTTAAAATGCATTGCTCAGTATTAGCAGAAGAAGCAATCCACAAAGCTATAAATGATTATAGAAAAAAAGAAGGTTTAGAAGCTTGGGATTTTGAAGAGCATGGAGATGACTTACACGACCACGTTCACGGAGATGAATAGTAATATGGAAAAGAAAAAGGTTGTAGTAGGTATGAGCGGCGGAGTTGATAGCTCCGTCGCTGCTTACCTTTTAAAGAAACAAGGATATGATGTTATAGGTATAACTATGCAAATTTGGCAAGAAGATAAAGAATATGAAGAAAAAGAAGGTGGATGTTGTTCTTTATCAGCTGTTGATGATGCAAGAAGAGTTTGTGAAAAATTAGATATACCTTTTTATGTTTTAAACTTTAGAGATTCTTTCAAAGAAAAAGTAATCAAATATTTTGTTCAAGAATATATAGATGGTAAAACTCCAAATCCATGTATAGCTTGTAATAAACATTTAAAGTTTGATGAACTTTTAAGAAAAGCTAGAGGAATAGGTGCTGATTATGTAGCTACTGGACATTATGCAAAAATAGAAGAAAGAGATGGAAGATATCTTTTAATAAGATCAGATGATGATAGAAAAGATCAAACATATGCTCTTTATAATTTTACACAAGATCAATTAGCTCATACATTAATGCCATGTGGAGAATATACTAAAGATAAAATAAGAGAAATAGCAAAGGAAATAGGTCTTGCTGTTCATAATAAAAAAGATAGTGAAGAAATATGTTTTATACCAGATGATGATCATGGTAGATTTATAAAAGAAGCTCGTCCAGGTGAAGTTAAACCAGGTAATTTTGTAGATGTTAAGGGTAATATACTAGGAAGACATAAAGGTATAGTATACTATACTATAGGTCAAAGAAAAGGGCTTGGACTTGCACTTGGAAAACCTGTTTTTGTAATTGATATAAAGCCAGAAACAAATGAAATTGTTGTAGGTTCAGAAGAAAATATATTTAAAACTGACTTAATTGCAAAAGATGTTAATTTTATTCCTTTTGATGAATTAAAGGGTGAAATGAAAGTTGAAGCAAAAGTTAGATATGCTGCAAAACCAGCAGAAGCAATAATATCACCTTTATCTGATGGAAGAGTTAAAGTTTCATTTGCTGAAAAGCAAAGAGCAATAACTAAAGGTCAATCAGTTGTGTTTTATGATGGAGAAATCGTTGTTGGTGGCGGTATAATTGAAGGATTAGTATAAGATTAAAGGCTACGGCATTAAATTTGTCGTAGTCTTTTTGAATTAATAAAATATTATTTGAGAGGAGACTATATATGTCAATAATTTCAACTGTATATGTACCAGAGGGTATAGCTATGGCTGCAGATAGTAGAATGAGTGGAACTACTACATTGAATGATGGAACAAAATATAAACATACTTTAAGTGATAATTCTCAAAAATTATTTTTAATTAAAAATAATACTATAGGAATAGCTTGTTGTGGTGATGCAATAATTGGTGGAAAGTTTGTTGGGGACTTTATTAGAGAATTTGAAATAAAAGAAATAAAAGAAGATAATACTGTAGAGGATATAGCTTATGAATTAAATGAATACACTAAAAAGCTTCATGGTAACGGGGTAATATATCATGTATCTGGATATATTGATGATGTTCCTTATGTATATAAAATAGTAAATGGAGAAGTTATTAGAAATAACATTGATGCTAATGGAAATGTAAGGAATGGGTTTACATGGAATGGTGATCCAGAAGCTCTACGAAAACTTGTTTTAGGAGATCCACCAATGCAATTTAATTTTAATTTTATGCAATTAAAAGATGGAATAGATTTAGCAGAATTTTTAATAGATTTAACTATAAAATATCAAAGATTTGATATGAGACTTGCAACATGTGGTGGACCTATTGATATACTTGTAATAACAAAAGATTATGCTAAATTTATAAAACATAAAATATTAAATCCTTAAGGCCTTATTAAAAGGCTTTTTTTTATCCTATTATTTATCCTTATATTAGTTTAAAAAGCAATTTTTTTGGGAAAGCTATTTTATAAGTGAGTATATAGGAGGTGCAGCATGATTAGAAGCAAGGAGTTTTTACTTAAAAATGTTTATGATATTAGAGGGAAAAAATTAGGAGTAGTAGAGGATTTATATATAGATTTTTTTAAAGGCATTATAATAGGGCTTAAAATATCAACTCATGCTTTTTTTTCTAAGAAAAATTGCGTGTTTATTGATGATATAATATCAATTGATAAAGAGATATTAGTTAAAGAATTAAAAGAAGGAACTGGCCTTAGATTACAAGAAGTTAAGGGAATGGATATAATAGATTTAAATGGTAACCTTAAAGGTGTAGTAGAAGACTGTATAATAGATGAAATAGGTTTAACTATAAAGGGATTAGTTGTTAGTACAGGGCTTATAGAAAGATTATTAAAAGGTAAAGAAGTTATATTAATAAACGAATGTATCCTTGGTGAAGATTATGTTTTGTATGTTGGTAATAAAAATGTTACTTTAAAATCAATGCCAAGAAAAGAAGAGAAAAATGAAGTTTCAAATTAAAAATAGATTACTTTTAATAAAGATATTAATATCTATAATTGTAGTTGCATTTATAATATTATATTTTAAGTGGGGAATTTTTAGAGAAGTTATAAATATTATAATTATAGCTTCTATATTAGCATATGTACTAAGGCCTTTACGAAATTTACTTATGAGTAAATGGATGCTTTCAAAAAACAAATCAACATTAATAGTAATGCTTGGTATAATACTTTTAATTTCTTTATTGATGGCTATATTACTTCCAAACATAATAAATGAATTTTCTAATTCTTCTTATATGATAGATGAATTTTCTAGATATATAAAAAATTTTGGAGATAAAATGAAAATAGGAAATTCTTCTTTGTCTGGAGTTATATACAGTGAATTAGAAACTAAAGTATGGGGATATATTATGGAACTATCTCGTTCTATAATAAATTGGATTATTGAATTTACTAGTGATATATTTTCTATTGCTCTTATACCTATAGTTTCATATTATTTTTTAGCAGATGGGGAAAGTATAGCTAATAAATGTTATTTATTAGTACCATTAGAAAAAAGACGTATTACTAAAAATATTATAAATGATGTAAATATGTTATTGGAAAGATACATAATAAGTCAAGTTATTTTATCATTAGGAATTGGAGTAATGTGTTTAATATTATTTATATTAGTAGATATAAAGTTTGCATTTTTATTAGCTATAATAAATGCAGTTTTTAATATAGTTCCTTATTTTGGGGCAGTTTTTGGTGGAATACCAGCTGTGATTGTAGCTTTAATAGATTCACCAGCAAAAGGTCTTTGGATTGGTTTGGGTATACTTTTAATACAACAAATAGAAGGTAATATATTAGCACCTAAAATTACTGCTGATAGTACAAACATACATCCAATTGTAATAATAATAATACTTCTAATAGGAGAAAAAATTGGCGGAGTTTGTGGAATGATACTTGCAGTTCCTATAGGAGTTATATTAAAGGTTATATATGATGACTTAAATTATTATTTATTTTAGTACAAATTAAATAATAGTTTTTATAAGAATATAAAAATGTTATAAAGTTTAATAAATAATCTAAAAATATTGACATATTTAAGCATATAAAATATAATTTCATTAGTTATAATTTAATATTTAGCATTGATTAGGATGAGTAAATTTGAATTTTATTTTTCAGAGAGGAAGTGGTTGGTGTAAACTTCTAAATAAATCATTTTGAAGCTACCTATGAGCTATAGCCATTAAAAGAGATGTAAATTTATTTTACATAATTAGGGTGGTACCGCGGAAGAATTTGTAGCTTTCGTCCCTTACTATTTTATAGGGATGAGAGCTTTTTTATATTGAATTGGAGGGAATAATATATGAAGTATATGGGAACTAATGACTTAAGAGAAGCTTATTTAAAATTTTTCGAAAGTAAAGATCATTTAAGATTAAAAAGTTTTTCTTTAGTTCCAAAAAATGATAAAAGTTTATTATTAATTAATGCTGGAATGGCTCCACTTAAGCCTTATTTTACAGGAATGCAAGAGCCACCAAGAAAAAGAATAACAACATGTCAAAAGTGTATAAGAACAGGCGATATAGAAAATGTTGGTAAAACATCAAGACATGGTACTTTCTTTGAAATGCTTGGAAACTTTTCATTTGGAGATTATTTTAAAGAAGAAGTAATTCCATGGGCTTGGGAGTTTATAACAGAAGTTTTAAAAATGCCAAAGGACAAATTATATGTAACTATATATTTAGACGATGATGAAGCATTTAATATTTGGACTACAAAAACAGATATAGACCCTAATAGAATATTCAGACTTGGAAAAGAAGATAACTTCTGGGAACATGGAGCAGGTCCATGTGGTCCATGTACAGAAATTCATTTTGATAGAGCAGAAGAAGGGGTAGAACCTGTAAAAACTGCAGAAGAATTTGTAAAAGCTAGTGATGAAGATAGAGTAATAGAGTTTTGGAACTTAGTATTTACTCAATTTGATGGAGATGGAAAAGGAAATTATGAAAGACTTCAAAATCCTAACATAGATACAGGTATGGGACTTGAAAGACTTGCAACTTTAATGCAAGGTGTAGATAATATATTTGAAATTGATACAGTTAAAAATATATTAGGTAAAGTTTCAGAGCTTTCAGGAGTAAAATATGGTGAAGACAAGGTTAAAGATGTTTCACTTAGAATAATTACAGACCATATTAAATCAGTTACTATGATGATTTCAGATGGAGTTCAACCAAGTAACGAAGGAAGAGGATATGTTTTAAGAAGACTTTTAAGAAGAGCTGCAAGACATGGTAGAGTTTTAGGTATTAAAGGATTATTCTTAAAAGATGTTGTAGAATCAGTAGTTGAAAATTATGCTTCAGAATATGATGAACTTTTAACTAAAAAAGACTATATTGAAAAAATTGTTACATTAGAAGAAGAAAGATTTAATGAAACAATAGATTCAGGAATGGGAATACTTTTAGGATATATTGAAGAATTAGAAAATAAAAATGAAACTGTATTAAGTGGAGAAAAGGCATTTAAGCTTTATGACACTTATGGATTCCCATATGAGTTAACAGAAGAAATATTAGAAGAAAAAAATATGACAATAGATAGAGAAGCATTTGATAAAGAAATGCAAGATCAAAGACAAAGAGCAAGAAGTGCAAGAGGGGAATTCACTTACATGGGTAGTGAAGAATCACCAATCAATTCAATTGATAACAATATAGAATGTGAATTTGTTGGATATGATAATGATGAAGCTATTGGTAAAATTCTTTTCTTAGCAAATGATGAAGAAGTTTTAGAAGAGTTAAAAGAGGGTCAAAAAGGATATATTGTAACTGATAAAACTCCATTCTATTCAGAAATGGGAGGTCAAGTTGGTGACAAAGGTATAATAAAAGGACATAGCTTTGAAGCTTATGTTTATGATACAAAAAATAATGTTGCTGGAAAAACTATTCATTATGTAAAAGTTAATACTGGTATAGTAAAATTAAATGATGAAGTTGAATTAAAAATAGATGTTAATAGAAGAAATAATATACGTAAAAATCATACAGCAACTCATATGCTACATTCAGCTTTAAAAATAGTTGTTGGAGAACATGTAAATCAAGCAGGTTCTTATGTTGATGATGAAAGATTAAGATTTGACTTTACTCATTTCCAAGGATTAACTTCAGAAGAACTTCAAAAGGTTGAAGATTTAGTAAATGCTAAAATAATGGATGTATTTACTGTAGAAACTAATCTTATGTCATTAGATGAAGCAAAAGAAAGAGGCGTTACAGCCTTATTTGATGATAAATATGGTTCAGAAGTTAGAGTTGTAGAAGTATCAGATTATTCAAAAGAATTATGTGGTGGAACACATGTTAAAAATTCAGGACAAATTGGTTTATTTAAAATAGTTAATGAATCAGGAGTAGCAGCTGGAATAAGAAGAATAGAAGCAGTAACTGGATTTAGTGCTATTAAATACATGGAAGAAAAGCAAAGTGTACTTAAAGATGCTTGTGCAGCATTAAAGTGTAATGAAAAAGATATAATAAATAAAATATCAGCACAAGCTTTAGATATTAAAGAAAAAGAAAAAGAAATATTAGAACTAAAATCAAAACTTACAAGTGGAGCAGAAGATGATATATTAAAAGCAGCTAAAGACATAAAAGGTATTACTGTTATATCATACGCCTTAGAAGATGTAGATGGAAATGCTTTAAGAGACTTAGGTGATAAGATAAGAAATAAAGCACAAAAATCAGTAGTAGTTTTAGTTAGCAATGTAAATGGAAAAGTAAATTTAGTAGCTATGGCAACTAAAGATGCTGTATCAGAAGGAGTACATTGTGGAAAAATAATAAAAGAAGTAGCTTCAGTAGTTGGAGGCGGCGGTGGTGGAAGACCGGACATGGCTCAAGCTGGAGGAAAAAGCCCTGAAAAGATAAATGAGGCTGTACAAAAAACATATTCTGTAGTGGAAAGTTTATTAAAATAGTGTACTTTTAAATTTAGATAGGTTATAATTAACTTATAGAAGTTGAATATAAAATGAAATGCATGGATAATACTATTGAATATATAGATTTCCTTTAACAATTAGGTAAGGGGGTGAGCTGCTAAAAGCAGCGAGGAGTATGAGCAATAATTTAGAACATACAATGCAATTTGATGTATCAAAGAATAAAGAAGTGCTAACAAAGGCCATTTTAACAGAGGTTTATAATTCACTTCAAGAAAAAGGGTATAATCCAATTAATCAACTTGTGGGTTATTTAATATCAGGAGACCCTACTTACATTACAAATTACAACGGAGCAAGAGCTTTAGTAAGAAAACTTGAAAGAGATGAAATTCTTGAAGAAGTTATAAAATCTTATTTAGAGATAAAATAAACAAGGTGCCCTGTTGAAGGGCATCTTTTGTTTTAGAGGAGATAATATGAGAATATTAGGATTAGATGTTGGACAGAAAACTATAGGAGTTGCAATTTCAGATCCACTTGGTTTTACAGCCCAAGGTATAACAACTATAAGAAGAACAAAAAAAACTGATGATGTAAAAGAAGTTGTGAGAATATGTAATGAGTATTCTGTAGAAACTATAGTTGTAGGACTTCCAAAAAATATGGATGGTTCCATTGGCTTTGCAGGAGAAAAAATACAAGAGTTTAGTAATTTACTTAAAGAAGCAATTGATTTAGAAATAGTATTTTGGGATGAAAGACTTACAACAGTAGCTGCTCATAGAGCTATGCTTGAGGCAGATTTATCAAGGGGAAAAAGAAAGAAAATAGTTGATAAAGTTGCTGCAACGTATATATTACAAGGATATTTAGATAGAATATCAAGAAAATAAATGATTATTAAATGAAAATAATTATTGACAAAATAAAACAAATATAATTAAAATATAAAAAAAGGAGATGCGGAAAATGGAAAAAGATATAGAATACATTGATTTATTAGATGAAGAAGGAAATGAATTAAAATTTAAAGTAGTTAGCTTTTTTAAGATAGATGATTTAAATAGCGAATATGTTGTTTTAACTCCAGCTGATGAAGAGGGAGAAGAAGCAGTAGTACTTAAAGTTGTTTCTGACGAAGAAGGAGAAGATACTCTTATAAATATAGAGGATGAAGCAGAATTTGCAATGGTGGAAGAAGCTTATAACTTATTAATGCAAGAAGAATAATAGACATGAAAAGAGGTGTTGTAAATGGGAAGCACAGTTTCCGTGGATATGCAAGAACTTAAGGAAAACTTAAAAGAAAAAGGATATAAATTAACTCCTCAAAGAAGAGCAATAGTAGATACTATTATAAAAAACGAAGGAAGACATCTTACTGCTGAAGAAATATATGATGAAGTAAAAAAAGATTGTCCGGAAATAGGCTTAGCAACTGTATATAGAACTGTTGCGTTACTTGAGGAAGTTAAATTGTTATCAAGGTTAGATTTAAGCGACGGATGTAGTAGATATGAAATTATTCACCAAGATGAAGAACATAGACATCACCATTTAATTTGCAACCAATGTAACAAAGTTTTTGAAGTTGAAGAAGATTTATTAGAAGAATTAGAACATAGAATAGAAACAAAATATAAATTTAAAATACAAGATCACAGCGTAAAATTTTATGGTATATGTGATGAGTGTAATAAGGGAGAGAAAAATTAAAGGATGTCTCTTTAAATATTAAGAGAAGAATTCTTTTGTTTATATATATTCTTAAATAAGGAGGGGAAATATGAAGAATGAAAAAGCTAAGGTTAAAATAATTCCTCTTGGCGGAATAGATGAAATTGGAAAAAATCTTACAGTCATTGAATACAAAGATGATATAGTAGTAATAGATTGTGGATTAAAATTTCCAGAAGCTGATATGTACGGAATAGATATCGTAATACCAGATATATCTTATTTATTAAAAAATAAGGAAAAAGTTAGAGGAATATTTTTAACTCACGGACATGAAGACCATATAGGTGCACTGCCATATGTATTAAAGCAATTAGATGTACCTGTATATGGAACTAAGCTTACTTTAGGTATTGTAGAAACTAAATTAAGAGAACACGGAATTTTAGATACTACACAACTTGTTAGAGTAAAGCCAAAAGATAAAATAAAGTTACAAAATGTAACTGTTGAATTCATCAAAACAAACCACTCAATAGCAGATTCAGTAGCTATTGCTATTCACACGCCACTTGGTGTTGTTTTACACACAGGAGATTTTAAAATAGATCATACTCCTATAGATGGTGGAAGAACAGATTTTGCAAGACTTGCTGAATTAGGAAGAAAAGGAGTACTTGTAATGATGGCTGATTCTACAAATGTAGAACGTCCAGGATATACTAAGTCTGAAAGTGTTGTTGGTGAAAATTTAAAAAGGTTATTTGGAAAAGCAAAAGGTAGAATTATAGTTGCTACATTTGCTTCAAATGTTCATAGAATTCAACAAATAATAACTGCTGCGGAAATGTATGGAAAGAAAGTTGCTGTATCAGGAAGAAGTATGGAAAATATAGTACAAGTGGCAATTGAACTTGGATACTTAAAAATACAAAAAGATACTTTAGTAACTATTGATGGTAGTGCAAAATACAAAAACGAAGAAATGGTTATTATAACAACAGGAAGTCAAGGAGAACCAATGTCAGCTCTTGCTAGAATGGCTGCTGCTGAACATAGAAAGATAACTATAGTTGAAGGGGATACTGTAATAATATCAGCAACTCCTATTCCAGGTAATGAAAAGTTAGTATCAAAGGTAATAAATAGATTATTCAAAAAAGGTGCAGAAGTTATATATGGTTCAGATGAGAATGTCCATGTTTCAGGTCATGCTTGTCAAGAAGAATTAAAACTTATGCAAACTATAGTAAGACCGAGATTTTTTGTTCCAGTTCATGGAGAATTTAGACACTTAAAACAACATGCTGAACTTGCTGTAAGTGTAGGATTAAATCATAGAAATTATGTTTTACCTGAAACAGGAGATTTAATTGAAATCACTCGTAATTCAATTAAGAAAAATGGTACTGTATCATCAGGGCAAATACTTGTAGATGGATTAGGTGTTGGTGATGTAGGTCACATAGTTTTAAGGGATAGAAAGCATTTATCACAAGATGGTATATTAACTGTTGTTGTTACTTTAGATAGGGAGAGTGCATCAGTTATTGCAGGACCAGACATAATTTCTAGAGGATTCGTATATGTTAGAGAATCTGAAGGCCTTATGGATGATGCTAGAGAAATTGTAAAAGAAGTATTAAATGAATGTGAAAAATCAAAAATTACTGATTGGGCTACTATAAAGAGCAGAATCAGAGATGAACTTAGAAATTTCTTATATGAAAAAACTAAGAGAAAGCCTATGATACTTCCAATAATAATGGAAATATAGAAAGCTAATACCTTAATTAACAATCATTTATGTTGACTTTTTAAAAAGTAAATATTAGAATATAAAATAGTGCGAGAATTGGGTACACGAGTATCCAATTTTCTTTTTGAAAAAAAATATTATAGGTTTACATAGAAAAATATATAGAAAAAATATATAAGTAAAGCTAATTTTGGAGGAAGAGAATGGAATTAATTAAAAGAGAAGATATTAGAAATATTGCTATTATAGCCCACGTTGACCATGGTAAGACTACATTAGTTGACGCATTATTAAAAGATAGCCATACTTTTAGAGAAAATGAAAAAGTAGAAGAAAGAGCTATGGATTCAAATGATTTAGAAAAGGAAAGAGGAATTACAATTCTTTCAAAAAATACAGCTGTAAGATACAATGGTGTAAAAATAAACATAGTTGATACTCCAGGACACGCAGATTTTGGTGGAGAAGTTGAACGTGTACTTAAAATGGTTGATTCAGTTTTATTAGTTGTTGATTCATATGAAGGTCCAATGCCACAAACTAAGTTCGTTCTTAAAAAAGCATTAGAGTTAGGATTAAAACCAGCAGTAGTTATAAATAAGATTGATAAACCAGATGCTAGACCAGAAGAAGTTATTGATGAAGTTTTTGAATTATTCTTAGAGCTAGGAGCAGATGATGAGCAATTAGATTTCCCAATAGTGTATGCTTCAGCAAGAAATGGTTTTGCAAGATATAATGTTGAAGATACAAATGAAAACATGACTCCTTTATTTGAAACAATATTAAAGCATGTTCCATGTCCAGAAGGATATGTAGATGGACCATTACAAATGCTTGTTACTACATTAGATTCAAATGCATTTGTTGGAAGAATTGCAATCGGTAAAATACATAGAGGAACTGTTAAGAAAAATCAACAAGTTGCATTAGTTAGAAAAGATGGAAGTACTTCAAATTATAAAGTTACTTCATTATTTGGATATAATGGATTAAAGAGAGAAGAAGTTAACGAAGCTTCAATGGGAGATATTATAGCTTTAAGTGGTGTTTCAGATGCAAATATAGGTGAAACAATAGCTGATGCTCAAAACCCAGAAGCATTACCATTTGTTGAAATTGATGAACCAACACTTAGCATGAACTTTATGGTAAATGATTCACCATTTGCAGGTCAAGAAGGAGATTTTATAACTTCAAGACATTTAAGAGATAGATTAATGAAAGAACTTGAAACAAATGTAAGTTTAAGAGTTAGAGAAATAACTCCAGATTGTTACGAAGTATCAGGAAGAGGAGAACTTCATTTATCAGTTCTTATAGAAACTATGAGAAGAGAAGGATACGAATTACAAGTATCAAAAGCAAATGTTATATTCAAAGAAGAAGACGGCAAAAAATTAGAGCCAATGGAATATTTAACTATAGATGTACCTGAAGAATTCATGGGACCTGTAATGGAAAAACTTGGACCAAGAAAAGGTGAAATGGTTAATATGACTTCTGCTGTAAATGGATATACAAGATTAGAATTTGTAATTCCAGCAAGAGGACTTATTGGATTTAGAAATGAATTCATGACTGATACAAAAGGTAACGGTATAATGAACCATGTATTCCATGGATATGAGCCATATAAAGGAGAAATTCCAGGAAGAAGCAGAGGATCAATTGTATCATTCGAACAAGGAGATGCTATTGCATATGGATTATTCAATGCTCAAGAAAGAGGATCATTATTTATAGAACCAGGAACACCAGTATATCAAGGTATGATAGTTGGAGTTTGTGGTAGAGCAGATGATATTGATATAAATGTATGTAAGGGTAAAAAACTTACAAATACAAGATCATCAGGAGCTGACGAAGCAATTAAATTAGTTCCACCAATTCAAATGAGTTTAGAAAAAGCTTTAGAATTCATAAATAGTGATGAATTAGTAGAAGTAACTCCAGAAAACGTAAGAATGAGAAAAACTGTTTTAGATAGTGCTGAAAGAAGAAGAAGATTATCAAGAAGCAAAAAGTAATAGTCTAAAATTGTATCTTTATAAAATGAAAAAAAAGTATTATAATAAAGTGAATAGCCGAAATACTGGCTATTTACTTTTATATATAGGGGGATTTTATGAAGAAATCTAAGGGTAAATTAATAATTATTTGCGTGTTAATTGCAATAATTTTAGGTTCTATAGTTTTTATGTACGCTAATACTGTAAACAATCCCTTAAAATCTAGCAATGATAAAATAGTTATTAAAATAGATAAAGGGGAAGGATTTTATACTTTATTAAATGATTTAAAAGAAAAAGGATTAATAAAAAATGAGGCTTTTATTAAACTTTACTTAAAAATTAATAAGGTTAATCCTAAGTTAGTTGAAGGCACATATACAATAAATAGTGATATATCTTTAAAAGATTTTATAAAAGAACTAGAAACTGAAAAAGTTGTAAATGTTGTTATACCAGAAGGTTATACAATTGACCAAATGGGAGATCTATTTGAGGAAAAAGGATTATTTACTAAAAAAGCATTTTTAGAAGCTGTTAAGAATTATAAACTTCCAAGTTACATAAAAAATAATAAGGATGTTAGATATCCATTAGAAGGTTTTTTATATCCAGATACATATTCGTTTAAAATAGGAGTTACTCCAAATGAAGTTATAAAAACTATGAATGATGAATTTTTAAAAGTTTTTAAGGAAGTTGAAAAAGAAACAGGAGTAACTGTACCAGATGATAAGATATATTCAATTGTTACAAAGGCATCTTTAATTGAGAAAGAAGCTAGAACAGAAAAGGATAGACCTTTAATTTCATCAGTAATTGATAATAGATTACAAAAAGGTATGCCATTACAAATAGATGCAACAGTTATATATGCTTTAGGTAAGCATGTTGATAAGGTTCTTTATAAACATTTAGAGATAAATTCACCATACAATACTTATAAGGTTAAAAGCTTGCCAGTTGGACCAATTGCAAGTCCAGGAAAAGCATCTTTAATTGCGGCTCTAAAACCAGCTAAAACTGAGTATTTATATTATTTGTTGGATCCTAAAAAAGGAGAACATTATTTTACAAATAGCTATTTAGATTTTGAAAAAAAGAAATCTGAATTTGGATATTAATTTTATTGGAGGCAATTATGAGCGGAATTACTTATGATTATATGGAGGATTATTTAAGGGGATTAATTGGTGAAAGCACTGGTAAATTTAAAGAACTTGAACAATTCGCAAAAGAAAATGGAGTTCCTATAGTACAAAAAGAAGCAGGTAAATTTTTAGAGTTTATGGTTAGTATGAAAAAACCTCTAAAGATACTAGAGCTTGGAACAGCCATAGGGTATTCAGCTATACTTATGTATGAAGCTGCAAAAACAAATCCTGATATTATTACTATAGAGAGAAGTAAAGAAATGATTGATCTTGCAAAGCAAAATATAAAAAAATATAATTTGGAAGATAAAATCACTATAAAAGAAGGGGATTGTCTTCAAATATTAGAAGAATTAGATGAAGAATTTGATTTAATATTTATGGATGCAGGAAAAGGCCATTACAATCATTTCTTACCTCATTGCTTAAGACTTTTAAAAAAAGATGGTATAATTATAGCCGATAATGTTTTATTTAGAGGAATGGTTGCATCTCAAGACTTAGTTAAAAGAAGAAAAATAACTATAGTTAAAAGAATGAGAACATATTTAGAGATGGTTTCTGAAGATGAAAATTTAATTACATCTGTAATTCCAATGAGCGATGGAATTGCTATAACAAAGAGGAGGTAATTTTTAAATGAGAAAGCCAGAAATTTTAGCACCAGCTGGAAATCTTGAAAAATTAAAAATCGCAGTAGATTTTGGAGCTGATGCTGTTTATATAGGTGGAAATAGATTGAATTTAAGAGCTTTTGCAGGTAACTTCACAAATGAAGAAATTGCAGAAGGTGTTAAATACTGTCATGATAGAGGAAGAAAACTTTATGTAACTATGAATGTTTTCCCTCGTAACTTTGATTTAACAGGTGTTGAAGATTACATAAAAGGACTTGAAAGCTTAGGTGTAGATGCTATTATAGTTTCAGATCCTGGAATAATTGCAATTGCTAGAGAAGTAGCTCCTGATTTTGAAATACATTTAAGTACACAAGCTAATACAGTTAACTGGAGAGCAGCTAAATTTTGGTATGACTTAGGAGTTAAAAGAATAGTTCTTGCTAGAGAAATGTCTTTCAATGAAATATACGGATTTAGAGATAACTTACCAGAAGGTTGTGATTTAGAAGCTTTTGTACATGGTTCAATGTGTATAGCATATTCAGGAAGATGTTTAATATCAAATTATTTATTAGGAAGAGATTCTAATAAAGGAACATGCGCTAATGTTTGTAGATATAAATATCATCTTGTAGAAGAAACAAGACCAGGTGTTTATTTCCCGGTTGTAGAAGATGATAAAGGAACTTACATAATGAATTCAAAAGATTTATGTATGATAAAGCATATACCTGAATTAGTTCAAAGTGGAATATATTCATTTAAGATTGAAGGTAGAATGAAGAGTGAATTCTATGTAGCATCAGTTGTTAAAGCTTATAGAGAAGCTGTAGATAGCTACTTTGAAGATCCAGAAAACTATGAATTTAAGCAAGAATGGATGGATATATTATTAAAGGTTAGTCATAGACCTTATCATACAGGATTCTACTTTGGAAAAACTGGAGAACAAAATTATGATGATTCATCATATATAAGAGATTATGATATAGTTGGAATGGTAAAAGAATATGATGAAGAAACTAAAATTGCTACAATAATACAAAAAAATAGAGTGTTTAAGGGAGATAAAGTTGATATTTTAAGACCTTATACATCTAATTTTTCAATAGAAATGGGATCAATGTATGATGTTGAAAAAAATACTGAAACAGATGTTGCAAATAGAGCACATATGATTTTTAAAATGAAAGTTGATACTCCATTAAAAGTAAATGATATGCTAATTAAACAAAAAGAATCTTTAGAGATTGTTAACAACTAGGAGGTAATTTAATGAAAAAACCTATACTTATTGGAATTACTGGTGGAACAGGATCAGGAAAAAGTACAATAGCTGATGAAATATTTAATAGCTTTAATGAAGAATGTATCGCAATGATACAACAAGATGCTTATTATAAAGATCAAAGTCATTTAAGCATGGAAGAAAGAACAAAGACTAATTATGATCATCCAAGAGCTTTTGATAATGACTTATTAGTAGAACATTTAAAGGATTTAATAGCAGGTAAAGAAATTGAAAAGCCAATCTATGATTTTACATTACATAATAGAGCAAAAGACACTAATTTAGTAAAACCAAGAGACATAATAATAGTTGAAGGTATATTAGTACTTGAAGATGAAAGAATTAGAGATTTATTAGATATTAAAGTTTATGTTGATACAGATGCTGATATAAGAATTTTAAGAAGACTTGTAAGAGATATAAATGAAAGAGGAAGAACTGTAGATTCAGTTGTTGAACAATATCTTTCAGTAGTTAGACCAATGCATATGCAATTTACTGAACCAACTAAGAGATATGCTGATATAATTGTTCCAGAAGGTGGACACAATAAGGTAGCAATAGATATCTTAGTTTCAAAAATTAAAGATATATTAAACTAGGTTGAATAAAACACCTTTTCTTAGTCAAGAATTAGCTAGGAGGAGGTGTTTCCTTTTTATGAAAAAAAAGAATACAAGAAGATATAATTGGATATTAGGTTTTATTATATGTGTATTTACTATTCTTTCAGTTAGATTATATTTTTTAACTATTCATCCCACAGAAAGAGTTGAATCAAATTATAAAAATCATCAAACAGAAAATATAAGTAATAGTAAATATATGCTTTTAGATACAAATGGAAAAGATTTAATGAGCTATAAGAAGAAATATGTTTTAGTTATTGATTCAAGACCATTTAGTTTGAATAATTATGGAGAAACTTTAGAAGATTTAATGGCTCTTAACTTTATAATGAAAGCAGAAAATGAAGAATTTAATTATACAGATGTTATGAGAAGTCAGGGAAAGTTATATTATGAAATATCGGAAGAAACATATAATAAAATAAATAAGCTAAATAATTTAAAAGGTGTATATACATTTGTAAGTGATGAAATAGATATGAAAGAAGCTTGGTCTGTAAGTTCCATGTTTTCAAATATATATGAAGATAATTTTGTAAAGGGATCTTTAAATGAAGAAATTTTTAATAATATAAAAAATAATGTTGTTCCTAAAAAGAACTTTTATTTAGATGAAAAAAATACTTACTCAATAAATGAACTGAATTTAAATAAGGAAAATAGAAATGTGAAATTAACTGTAGATAAAGAAATAGAAGAAGATATAAGAAAAGTTCTATTAAAAGAAGAATATTTAGATTATAAAAATGTTGGTGTTACATTAATTGAAAGCAATACAGGAAAAATAAAAGCTATGGTTCAAAAAGATGAGAGTCAAGCAAATATAAATTTAGGAATTGAAGGTGCTGGATATGAACCAGGTTCCATATATAAAGTAATAACTTATGCATCTGCATTAGAAGAGGGGTTTATAACTCCATATAATACTGTTTCATGTAATGGTAAGATGTGTAATGGAAAGGTTCATGGAACATTAACTATAAAAGAAGGCTTAGTAAAGTCATGTAATGACGTATTTGGGGCAATAGGAAGAAAAGTTGGTTATGATAAGTTAATGCAATATAGTGAAAGAGTTGGATTGTTTGAAAAAGTTTTGAATTTTCAAGGTGAAAATAAAAATGAAACTTCAGGAATAAAACCATTAAATGATGATCCTAAAAATAATAATAAAATAGCTCTTATATCAATAGGTCAAGCAATGAATGTATCTCCTATTCAAATGCTTGGAGCTATAAACACTATAGTAAATGACGGCGTTTATATAAAACCTTATATAGTTGATAGTATATTAGATAATGATGATAAAAACATAAAGAAATACAATACAACTAAAGAAAGAATATTTACTGAAACAACAAGTAAATTAGTGAAAAATGATATGAAGGAAGTTGTATTAAATGGAACAGGAAAGAATGCTTATATTGAAGGATTTGATATTGGAGGAAAAACAGGATCATCATCAAGTGGTAGAGGAACAACACATGGATGGTTTGCAGGATATTTTACAATAAATAATGTGGAGTATACTATGATAGTATTTTTACCTGATTTAATTGAAGAAGAAAGTGTAGGAGGAGGAAACACTGCTGCACCTATATTTAAAGATATTGTTTTAGAACTTGGTAAAAAATAAAAAATATATTTTTTATAATAGCAAGTTTTAAGAAGAAAAGTCATATGATATTAGTAAGCACTATAAGGAGGAAGAAAGTGTTAGTAATATCAAATTTTATCGAGCTTTTATGTAATACAATATTTTTAAGTGGTTATGTATCTAATAATAACACTTTCCCAACACCTCTTAATGAAAAAGAAGAGGAAAAATATTTAAGAAGATTAAAAGAGGGGGATAAAGGGGCGAAAAGTGTTTTAATTGAAAGAAACTTAAGATTAGTAGCTCATATAGTAAAAAAATATTCATTTCCAAATAAAGATGTAGATGAACTTATATCAATAGGGACTGTAGGACTAATAAAAGCGATTGACTCATTTGACGTAGATAAAGGAACAAGACTTGCAACTTATGCATCAAGATGTATTGAAAATGAGATACTTATGCTTTTTAGAAATAATAAAAAGCAAAAAGGAGAAGTTTATTTACAAGACCCTATAGGAATAGATAAAGAGGGAAATGAAATATGTTTGATTGATGTATTAAGTAGCGATAAAGATTCTGTAATAGAAAAAGTTGAGAGTAATCTTCAAGTTACAGCATTATATAAAAAAATGGAGGAAATACTTACAGAAAGAGAACATGATATAATAGTTATGAGGTATGGACTTAAAGATGGAAAAAGTAAAACTCAAAGAGAAATAGCGGCAAAGCTTAATATATCTAGGTCCTATGTTTCAAGAATAGAAAAAAAAGCCTTAAAGAAATTACAAAAAGTTTTATATGGGAAAATAACATAAGTCTATAAATATTTTATATATTATAAAAAACAAATTAAAAATTCGGAGGACAAAAATGTATACTTTAAAAGAACTTTTAGAAAAAACTATTGAATGTAAAGCTTCAGATTTACATTTAACAGCTGATTTAGCACCTATGCTTAGAATAAACGGAAAATTAAAATCTGTTAGTGAAGAAAAACTAAGCAAAGATGATTTGAGAAGTTTCTCAAAAGAATTATTAGGAAATAAATTTGAAAAATATATTGAAAATGGAGAAATAGATAGTTCTTATTCCCTAGAAGGAGTAGGACGTTTTAGAGTTAATGTATTTAGACAATTAGAAAGTGATGCTATAGCTATAAGAAGTATAACTTTAGATGTTCCTACACTAGAAGAGTTAAATCATCCTAATATAATTAAAGAATTAGTAGCTAAAAGAAGAGGACTTATTTTAGTAACTGGACCAACTGGTAGTGGAAAAAGTACAACTTTAGCTGCAATGATAAATGAAATAAATTCAACTAGAAGTGAAAATATAATAACATTAGAGGATCCGATAGAATATATTCACAAGCATAAAAAGAGTATAATAAATCAAAGAGAAATAGGAAGAGATAGTAAGAGTTATAAAAATGCACTTAGAGCAGCATTAAGAGAAGATCCAGATGTTATACTTATTGGTGAAATGAGAGATTTAGAAACTATTTCTATTGCAATTACAGCTGCAGAAACAGGTCATTTGGTTCTTTCTACATTGCACACTATTGGAGCTACTCAAACAATAGATAGAATTATAGATGTTTTTCCTCCATATCAACAGCAACAAATTAGAGTTCAGTTAGCTTCGGTTTTACAAGGAGTAATATCACAACAATTAATTGAAACTATAGATAATAACAATAGAGTGGCTGCATTTGAAACTATGATAATAAATCCTGCAATTCAAAATCAAATAAGAGAAGGTAAAACACATCAAATACAATCTGTTATACAAACAGGTAGTAAATTCGGTATGAAAACAATGGATATGTATTTAGTAGATCTTATTAATTTAGGAATTATAGATAAAGAAGTTGCAATTACATATGCTTTAGATAAAGAGATGATTAATAGAATGATGAAATTTTAAATATGACCATTTACAATGGTCATATTTTTATTTTATTATTTTTAAATATTAATAATTTAATAAGTAAATAAAATAAAGAGGAATTTAAAAATATATGTTGAATATATAAATGTAAGATATAATGAGGAGGTAATGTAAGAAAAATGCAAGAATTTTTAGTGACAGCGGTAGATATAGGAACACAAAAAATTTCTGCATCAAGTGGTATATCAAGACTAGGTGAAGAAGTTGAAATATTAGGAAGTTCTTGTGTTTACTCTAAAGGGATTGATAGAGGAAAGATAGTTGATAGTAAAGCATGTAAAGAAAGTTTTCTTGAAGTTTTATATAAATTAGAGGAAGAAATTAATGAAAAGATTTATGATATTTACATAGGGTTACCATCTTCAGATTTAAAGTTAAAAGAATATGAAATAAAAGTAACAAATACTCATAATAATTTTTTGAAGAATTTAAAAGAATCAATATTAAACTTACAAGAAAGCATAGAGTTAAGTGAAGATGAGAGAATATGTGATGTATCAATAAATTATTATAAAATAGGTGATGATGTAAAATTAGAAATTCCTAAAGATGTATTAGGAGATATATATGTTAACGTTACTGTTTTTTTATGCAATAGAGATACATTAAATAAATATAAAACTATATGCATAGATACAAGGTATAATATTAAAGGATTTATTTCTAATATAAATTCATTAAGAAATATATTTTTATTTAAGGAAGAATTAGGCGAAAAGGCCATAGTAGATAGTGGAGCTGGATTAACTGAAATTGGTATATTTAAAGATGGAGTTATAAAGGAACTTATTTCTATTCCATTAGGTGGAAATAATATTACAAGTGATCTTTCAATATGTGCAGGTTTAACAAATAAAGAGGCTGAATTAGTTAAGTGTGAATATAGCAATAATTATGTAAGTATTTTAAATGATGATTTACAAAAAGAAATACTTATAGATGGCAAAAGTATTCATAAGGAATTATATTTTAAAGTGTGTGAGGCAAGAATTGAAGAAATTCTTAATTATGTAAATAATGAATTAAAAAATACTAGTCATTATAACGATTTATGTAGTATAATTTTATGTAGTGATTCTTTAACCAATTTTGAAAATATAAAAGCGTTAGTAAGTGAAATGATAGATTACAAAGTTAATATAATTACAAAAAGTGATTTTAATATGCAAAATCTTTCAAATATTACTTCTTTAGCTATTGTTAAAGAGGTGCATGATAGGGTAGAATTAATATGTGAAGATTTTACAAAAGATGTTAAAGGTAATACTTTAAAATTTGAGGAAATAAGTGATATTGATGTTAACGCTAATTATGAAATAGAAGATTTAGGTCACGATGATAAGAAAAAAAAGAATACTGGTATTATAGGAAAAATAAGAAGTTTACTAGAGGATATTTTCTAAAGGAGGAATTGTTTTGTTAGATTTTGAAGTTGATATGCAAGAATTAACTAATATAAAAGTCATAGGCTGTGGAGGCGGAGGAAGTAACGCTGTTAATAGAATGATAGTTGAAGGATTAAAGAATGTAGAATTTATAGCTATCAATACAGATAAACAAGCCCTTATGCTATCACATGCAAATCAAAAAATACAAATAGGTGAAAAGCTTACTAAGGGATTAGGAGCAGGAGCTAACCCTGAAATTGGACAAAAAGCAGCAGAAGAAAGTAGAGAAGAAATTACAGCAGCTATTAAAGGTGCTAACATGGTATTTATTACTGCTGGAATGGGCGGTGGAACAGGAACAGGTGCTGCACCAGTTGTTGCTGAAATTGCTAAATCATTAGAAATTCTTACAGTAGGTGTTGTAACTAAACCTTTCCCATTTGAAGGAAAGAGAAGAATGAGACATGCTGAAATGGGTATTGCAAAGTTAAAAGAAAAAGTTGATACATTAGTAATAATCCCTAATGAAAGATTATTATTTATGGCAGATAAAAAGACAACACTTTTAGACTCATTTAGATTAGCTGATGATGTTTTAAGACAAGGTGTGCAAGCGATATCAGACCTTATAACTATTCCTGGAGTAGTTAATGCAGACTTTGCTGATATAAAAGCTGTTATGTTAGATAAAGGATTAGCACATATGGGTGTTGGTCATGGAAAAGGCGATAATAGAGCATCTGATGCTGTTAAAGAGGCTATAGCTTCACCATTACTTGAAACTTCAATAGAAGGTGCAACTGGAGTTATACTTAACTTTACAGGTGGAGCAGATCTTGGAGCATTAGAAGTTTATGAAGCTGCAGATGTAGTAAGAGAAGCTGCAGATGCTGATGCAAACATAATATTTGGTGCTGTTATTGATGAAACTCTTCAAGATGAAATAAGAATTACTGTTATAGCAACAGGGTTTGAAGAAGATGGAATAGGTGCACTTCCAAAAGAAACACCTAAAGTTGAAGTGAAAAAACAAATAAGCAAACAAGTTGAAGAAACTGTTGTAGAACCAAAAGAAGAAGTTGCAGCAACTTCTTCAGAGGAAACAGTAAGCTCAACTATAACTTATACTGAAGAAGATTTATCAATACCAACATTTTTAAGAAGACCAAGAAGATCAAATTAAAATTTAAAAATATTATTAAATTGGTTTTAAAAGCTTTAGATATTTATATCTAAAGCTTTATTTTTTTAGAAAAGGTTACAAAAAGGTAAAAAAAGTGAGTGATTTAAAAGTCAAAAATGTTTTATGTATAAGAAAATTATGTTAAAATTAAAAATAATGAGATAAAAAATGTAAAAAAATATTTTATATGGAGAGATTGTTATGAATAAAAAAAAGATATCAACTATGTTGTTTTTATTAGCGGCAACAACGACAACTTCATTGGCGTTAAACAATGAGAAGACTTTTGCAACTGTAAATAAATCTTCTATTGTTTCAGAACATATAATAGGAAAGGGTAAAGTTATAAATGTAGAAACTAATCTTAGAATAAGAAAAAAAGCTAGTATAAATAGTGAGATAATAGGATATCTTAAAGAAGGACAAGCTTTTGATGTTTTAGCTAAGGATGGATCATGGTATAAAATTAAAGCTGGAAAAAATGAAGGATATATTCACAAGGATTATGCCAAAGTAACTTTAAATGATGATAATAAAAGTAATAAGGTAGATAAAGTAACTAAGCAAGGGGTAGTAGTAAATATTACAAGTGAATTAAGGGTAAGAAAAGGTGCATCAACAAGTTCAGAAACAATAGGTTACTTAAAAAATGGAAGTAAACTTGACATAATAGAAAAGTCAGGGAAATGGTACAAAATAAAATATAAAAATGGACATGGATATGTTCATGAAGATTATGTAAAAGTAACAAGTAATAATAGTAGTAGTAATAGTAATAATAGTAACAGTAGCAATCATAATATTAACAACAATAATAGTAGTAATAATTCTAGTGTTAATAAATATGAAGGAACAGGAAAAGTTATAAATGTTACAAGTAATTTAAGAGTAAGAAAAGGACCAGGAACACAATATGGTGTTGTAGGATATTTACTACCTGGAGAAAACTTTGATGTTAATGGAAAAGATGGAAAGTGGTATAAAATAAAAAAAGGTAGTATAAGTGGATATATTCATGAAGATTATGTTAAATTTTATCCAAAAAATAATTCTAATAGTAAACCAGAAATTAAACCGGATAATAAACCTGAAGCAAAACCTGAAGTTAAGCCTGAAAGTAAACCAGAATTAAAAGAGAGATATGGGAAAGTTAAGGTAAATAGTGAATTAAGGATTAGAGAAAAACCTAGTACTTCATCAAAAATAATAGGAAACTTAAGAAACGGAGAAATAGTTGAAATACTAGGAGAAGAAAATGGATTTTATAAAATCAAAGATTCAAGCGTAACTGGATACTCTTCAAAAGAATATATAAAAGAAGTTTCAAAAGATGATATACAAAATGAAAAGCCAAATGAAAAAAATGTTATATATACTAATTATAATATGTCAATGGATTCATATATAAAATTACAAAAATCAAGAAACTCATCATATGATTATAATTTTTATGAAAAGTATATAAATCCAGCAAAAGCTACTAATCAATTACAATATTTAAGATTAGATGAATATAGAAATATTAGCGTTAATGGTTTAAATGATTATTTTAAAGCACATAATGCGGGAGTTTTAATTGGCCATGCTAGTGCATTTGTAAATTCAGCAAAAAAATTTAATATAGATCCATTATATTTTGCAGCCCAATCAATACATGAAACAGGGTATGGAAAGAGCACTTTAGCAAAAGGAGTTAAGATAACAGAGATAGCAGATACTAATCATGAAATAAAAAATAGTAAAGGTGAATTAATTGGTTATAAAATGATAAAGTTGCAAAAACCTGTAACCGTATATAATTTATTTGGAATAGGTGCATATGATAATTCTAAAGCATTTCCAAATAGAGCTTTAATACTTGGAACAACATATGCTTATAATCATGGATGGACAAGTGTTGATAAAGCAATAGAAGGTGCTGCTAATTTTGTATCAAGTAATTATGTTAATAGCTCAAAATATAAACAAAATACTTTATATAAAATGAGATATTCACCTAATGAATCATTAATGTGGCATCAATATGCAACTACACCATGGTATGCACAAGAAATAGGGCAACAAATGGAAGAAATGAAATATTTATATACAGGTAACAATGACTTTATTTATGATAAACCAAAGTTTACAGAAACAAAAATGTCTTTTAAAACAAATTTATCTATAGTGCAAAAAAAGAAAGAAAGTTTACCAGAGAGTCAAGCACATGTTTCTATAGATGATAATAAAATAAATAAATAATAATAAGGAGAGATTTTTTTAAAATCTCTCTTTTTTTATTTTTAATTTGTGATTTATGAAAAATAAAAAGTTAAAAATTATTTTAATATAATATTTTATGTAATCAAATGTAAAAAAAATGATTTAAAAAGTTATGTTTATATGAATTAAATTGACAAAATTTTGAAATATATAGTTATATAATTTTATTAAGGGGGAATGTAAGTGAATATATATATAGATATACTACTTATTGAAAATTTTTTGGTTAATTTATTTTTGTTATTAACTACTTATAAAATTATTAGGGAAAAATATTCTTTTAAGATGTGTTTACTATCAGCTATTTTAGGTTCTTTATATACATTAACAATGGTTATAGAAGAAATAAGTTTTTTATCAAATAATATAATTCAAATTATTGTAGCAATAGTTATAGCTTACATACCTCTTAATAATAAGAGGTTTATAAAGTCTTTAAAAAGTGGGATTGTATTTATAGTATCATCCTGTGTGTTAAGTGGAATTTGTTTTAAAATTGCAATTATGACTAATGAGTATTCTATAAAAAATGGTATTATGATAAATAATTTTAAAATAAAATATTTGATTTTAAGTTTATCTATATTATGTATAACATTAGAGAGAATAACAACATATATAAGAGAAAAAAATATTATTAATAATTTTTATTATGATGTTGAATTTTCTGTTGAAAATAAAAATTTAAAAATAAAAGGTTTTTTAGATTCTGGAAATGAACTTAGAGAGCCTATAACAAATTTACCATGTATATTGGTAGAAGAAGTTTATTTAAATGAAATAAATTTAGAAAATTATGGTTTATATCATATTCCTTATAGTGCTATAGGATATGATGGAGTTTTAAAAGGTTTTAGAGTAGACAATATGAAACTTAAAAAAAGTGGACAAACATTTAAGGTTGTAGATGCTATATTATGTCCATGCAAAGATAATTTAAGTAGAGAAAATGATTTTAATGCATTGATACCAAGGGGAGTAATATAAATTATTATTAATATCAAGGAGGAGAATATGGTTAATATAAAACTTTTATTAAATAGGATATTTGAGAAATTAGGTTTGTGTAGAAAAAAACTTCATTATGTTGGAGGAAATGATGCATTACCACCACCTCTTAGCAAAGAAGAAGAAGAAGATTTAGTTAATAAATTAAGTGATGGAGATGAAGGAATAAGAAGTATATTAATAGAAAGAAATTTAAGATTAGTTGTATATATAGCAAGAAAGTTCGAAAATACAGGAGTATATGTAGAAGATTTAATTTCAGTTGGAACTATAGGATTAATAAAAGCAGTAAATACATTTAAACCAGATAAAAAAATAAAGCTTGCAACTTATGCATCAAGATGTATTGAAAATGAAATACTTATGTATTTAAGAAGAAATAATAAAATAAAAGCTGAAATTTCATTTTATGAACCTCTTAATATAGATTGGGATGGAAATGAATTATTATTATCTGATATATTAGGAACTGATAATGATATTGTATATAATTTAATAGAAGATGAAGTAGATAAGCAGTTATTGTTTATTGCTCTTAAAAATTTAAATGAGAGAGAAAAAGAAATTGTTAGATTAAGATTTGGTTTAAATGGTAATAACGAAAAAACACAAAAAGAGGTAGCTGATATACTTGGAATATCACAATCATATATATCAAGATTAGAAAAAAAGATAATAAGTAGATTAAAAAAAGAAATAAGTAAAATGGTTTAGGTTGTCTTTAGTATAAAAGTTACTCCTTACGGAAATACTTTCTACTGTGATGAAATTACTTCCAAAGGAGTTGATGACTTTGATCATTAATAAAGTAGAGATATGTGGAGTAAACACTGCAAAACTTCCTATACTTAAAGAAAAGGAAAAAAGAGAACTTTTATTAAAAATGCAGTCTGGTGATAATAGTGCTAGAGAAACTTTTATAAAAGGTAATTTAAGACTTGTATTAAGTGTTATTCAAAGGTTTAATAATAGAGGCGAAAATGTTGATGATTTATTTCAAGTTGGATGTATAGGACTTATGAAAGCTATAGATAATTTTGATTTATCTCAAAATGTTAAGTTTTCAACTTATGCTGTACCTATGATAATTGGTGAAATAAGAAGATATCTAAGAGATAACAATTCAATAAGAGTTAGCAGGTCATTAAGAGATATAGCATATAAGGCACTATTAGTTAGAGATAAACTTGTAAAAGATAACAATAGAGAGCCAAATGTTTCTCAAATTGCTAAAGAACTTGAAATTCCAAGAGAAGAAGTTGTTTTTGCATTAGATGCAATACAAGATCCAGTTTCTTTATTTGAACCTATTTATCATGATGGTGGAGATGCTATATATGTTATGGATCAAATTAGCGACTCTAAAAATACTGATGATAGTTGGCTTGAAAATATATCCATAAATGAGGCAATGAAAAAGTTAACTGATAGAGAGAAATTAATATTAAATCTTAGATTTTTTAAAGGTAGAACACAAATGGAGGTTGCAGATGAGATAGGAATATCTCAAGCTCAAGTATCTAGACTAGAAAAGACAGCACTTAAACACATGAGGAAGTATGTTTAAAAAAGAACTCTTATGAGAGTTCTTTTTTCATGTAAATATAATAATTTATAAAATAATGAATATAAATTTAACATATGGGGGTGTTATATATGGAGGAAAATTTACATTCAATAAATTCTATGAAAAGTATGGAGGTTATAGATATAAATTCTGGAACAAAATTAGGGTTTATTGTAGATATAAAATTAGATTGTGAGAATGATAAAGTTGAGTCATTAATTATTCCAGGAGAAAACAAAGGGTGGTTTTCGAAAGGAGAGGAAATAGAAATACCATGGGAAAATATAGAGAAGATTGGGTTAGATGTGATATTAGTTTCTATGGATAATTCAAATATTTTAGGGCGAGATGATAATATTTACAGATAGTATCTAGCCATAAAAGAGAAAAATATGTATAATAACGATATAGAATAAGTCAATTACTGTACAGAAAGGTGGGAATTATCTATGAAATGCCCTTTTTGTTCTTTTCAAGAAAGTAAAGTAGTCGATTCAAGATCAACAGATGATAATACTACAATTAGAAGAAGAAGAGAATGTTTAAATTGCAATAAAAGATATACAACTTATGAAAAAGTAGAGGATATTCCAATTTTAGTTATAAAAAAAGATTTAACTAGAGAAAACTTTAATAAGGAAAAAATAGTAAACGGATTGATAATAGCCTGTCAAAAAAGACCTATTTCACGCAAGCAAATAGAAGATATTGCAGAAGATATTGAAAAGACTATATCAAATAAAATGATGACAGAAGTTCAATCAAATTACATAGGAGAAATGGTTATGGAAAGGCTAAAAAAGATAGATGAAGTGTCTTATGTTAGATTTGCTTCTGTTTATAGGCAGTTTAAAGATATTAATACCTTTATGGAAGAAATAAATAGATTAATGAGATAAGGAATTGGCATATTAGTTCTAAAATAGAATTAGTATGCTTTTTTACGTTAAAGATAGGTAAAAAATATATTATTAAATAGATAATAAATTTAGTAAATGTTAAAATAATATTAAAAGAGTTGGAGGGGAAAAATGAAAAATTTAAATTTAGATAATATTTGTAAAAAAGATGATTTTTTAGTTATTGATAATGAAAAAAGTTCAGTTGTATTTTCAACTGCTGAAAAAAATAAAAGTTTTAATAGAAATACTTTAGAAGGAATAGATACATTAAATAATTTAAAGAAAGATTTCAATGTAGATAAAATAGTATATTTAAATCAAATTCATTCAGATGAAGTTTTAATTTATAATGGTGAAGAAAATTTTAATGAAAATAGCGGTGATGGTATAATTACAAATTTAAAAAATGTCTTAATTGGAGTATTTACTGCTGATTGTGTACCTGTAATTATTGTAAATGAGGAGTACGGAGTTATAGGTGCAGTCCACAGTGGATGGAAAGGAACTATTAAGTCTATAACAAAAGTTTGTTTAGATAAAATGACTGAAGTTTATGGCGTTAACCATAAAAATACTAAAGTTTATATAGGCCCTCATATAAGAAAATGCTGTTATGAAATATCAGAAGATTTAAAAGAAAGATTTATAGAAGAGAAAGATATAGATAAAGATATATTATTTGATGGAAGAAATTTAAACTTAGAAGCTTGTATAGAAAAAGATGCAAAAGATTGTGGGGTTAACGATGAAAATATAAAAAGTATACCTCTTTGTACTTATTGTGAAAAAGATATAAAATTACATTCATATAGGAAATCTGATGGATCTTACGGAAGACTATTTACATTTGTAATATTAAAATAGAGGTGATTAAGTTGTCAAAAGAAAAAATATTAATTGTAGATGATGAAGAACATATATTAGAACTTTTAAAATTCAATATAGAAAATGCGGGATATCAAGTTATTTGGGCAAATAATGGATTAGATGCACTTAATATCGCTAAAAATGAAAAGCCTCATTTAATATTATTAGATTTAATGTTACCTGGAATGGATGGATTTGATGTATGTAAAGAAATAAAAAGAAATAATGATACATGTAATATTTCTATAATAATGCTTACTGCAAAAGGAGAAGAACTAGATAAAATATTAGGCTTAGAACTTGGAGCTGATGATTATATAACAAAACCATTTTCTATAAGGGAACTTTTGGCAAGAGTTAAGGCTGTTTTAAGAAGAAGTGCTCCTTTAGAATCAAATAAAAAAGAAGATATTTATGATAATGGAAGATTAAAAATAGATTTTGAAAGACATGAAGTAACTATAAATAATAAAAAGATAGATATGACATTAAAAGAATTTGAATTATTAGAAATATTAATAAGAAATAAAGGCAAAATTTTAAAGAGAGAAATTTTATTAGATAAAATATGGGGATATGAATATATTGGAGAGACAAGAACAGTAGATGTGCATATTAGATATTTAAGAAAAAAAATAGAAGAAGATGATAAAAACCCTAAGCTTATAGAAACTATAAGAGGGGTTGGATATAGATTTAACGGGTAATATTTATGAAGAAAAAAATAATAACTTCTGTAATAATAACAGTAGTTTTTGCCTTAGTTATAATAACATCTTCATTTATGGCTCTTTACAGTATACAGGAAATAGAAAATTCTAAAAGCATGTTAAAAGAATATAACTCTATAATTTCTGAATTAGATATAGAAAATGCTAGTAAATTAGGTTTATTTAAAATAAATGGGAAAACAATAGAATTAACTATAATTGATAAAGATGGGAATATAAAATTTAATTCATCAGGAAATGAAGGTAACATAAGTTATGCTTCAATAATAAAAGAAGCTGAAAATAAAGGTGTAGGTTATTTAGATAAATATAATGAAAATAAAAAAATAAATATGATTTATTGTGGAACTAAGCTTTCTAATGGAGATACAATAATAAGTGGAGTTGAAGAGCCTACAACAAATATATTTCAAGTTAAAAATACTAAATATTATATTATAACTTTAATAATTGTTTTATTATTATCTATAGCTTTAGCTCTTAAGTTAGTTAGAATAATTGTAGATCCAATAAAACATTTAGAAAGTGTTACTTGGAAAATAGCTCATGGAAATTTACAAACAAGGGTAAATGTAGTCTCAAATGATGAATTAGGACAACTAGGTAAAACATTTAATAATATGGCAGATCAGCTTCAAAGTAAAATAAATGAAGTTGTTGATAAACAAAATAGACTTGAGTCCATATTAAAATCTATGCAAAGTGGAGTTATAGCTGTAGACAATGAAGATAGAATAATAACTATAAATCCTTATGCTCAAAAGATATTTGGAATAAATGTAGATGTTACAGGAAAATATTTAAATGATTGTATAGAAGATAAAAGAATAAAAGAAATTTTAAATAATGAAACTGTTGATGAAACACAAGTTAAAATAAAAAAACCATTTAGAAGATTTTTGAAAATAAAGAAAGCTATAGTTATAAATGGATATAAAAAAATTGGTAGAGTTATTGCAATTCAAGATATAACAGAAATGAAAAGACTTGAAAATATAAGAAGTCAGTTTGTAGCTAATGTATCTCATGAATTAAAAACTCCATTAACGTCAATAAAAGGTTTTGCTGAGACATTAAGATATGTTGAAGATGAAGAAACTAAAATTAAATTTTTAGATATAATAGATAAAGAGACAGAAAGGCTTACTAGACTTATTAGTGATATCTTAGTTCTTTCTGATTTAGAAAATAATCCAGTAGAAGAATTAGAAGAAATTTTTCCAGATGGAATAATAACAGATGCAATAAATATATTAAGTGAACATGCAAGAAAAAAGAATATATATATAAATTTTGAATCTGATAATAATGATTTTATTTTAGGACAGAAAGATAAGTTTCTTCAAATAGTTATAAACATAATAGAAAATTCTATAAAATATTCAAATAATAATACTAAAATTAATGTAAAAAGTTTTTCAGATAAAGAATATTATTATTTTAAGGTGAAAGATAATGGTATAGGAATACCAAAAGAAGACCTTCCTAGAATATTTGAACGTTTTTACAGAGTTGATAAAGCAAGAAAAAGTGGGGGTACTGGACTTGGTCTTGCAATAGTTAAACATATTGTAAAAACTTTTGGAGGAGAGATAAGTGTTGATTCTGAAGTTTTAAAGGGAACAGAATTTACATTTAAAATAAAACATATATAAATAAAAGACGAACTTTTATTTTTAAAAGTTCGTCTTTTTTATTTAATTGTTAAACTCATTTAACACTAATATAAAACAACTTAACTTTAGTATAATAATACCTTAACTTTCAAAAGATATTATTAATATATAGTCAAATTATAAAAATAAATGAGTAAAGGGATTTTTAAGGAGGTTATATTTTATGAGAAAGAAAAATTTAAAAATGTTAGTAGCCACATTAGCAGTAGTTATTACAGGAGGATTATTTGTTGGTTGTGGAAGTACAGAAAATGGTAGCTCTATAACAATAAGTGGATCATCAGCACTTTTGCCTCTTATGGAACAATCAATAGAAAAATTTAATGAAATAAAACCTGGAAATACTATAAATGCACAAGCAGGAGGTTCAGGAACCGGACTTACTCAAGTTTTAGAAGGTTCTGTTAATATAGGAAACTCAGATGTTTACGCAGAAGATAAGCTTACAAAGGAACAAGCAAGTCAATTAGTAGATCATAAAGTTGTAGCGCAAGGTTTTGGTGTTGTTGTTAATAAAAATTCTGGAATAGAAAATTTAACAAAGAAACAAATACAAAATATTTTTTCAGGGAAGATTAAGAATTGGAAAGAAGTTGGAGGAAAGGATTTAGAAATATTAGTAGTTCACAGGCCTACATCATCAGGAACAAGAGCAACATTTACAAAGAAGATATTAGATGGAAATAAAAAATTAGAAAATGATTCAATAGGAGCTACACAAGATAGTAATGGTGCTGTATTAAATGCTATGAAACAAAATAATGGAGCAATAAGTTATGTGGCACTATCATATATGAATAATGAAGAAGCAAAAAATGCATTAAATTTAATTAAAATAGATGGAAAAGAAGCAACTGCTGAAAATATTAAATCTGGAAATTATGATTTCTGGTCATGGGGACACATGTATACAAAAGGTGAAGCTAATGGACTTACAAAGGAATTTATAGATTTTGTAGGAAGTAGTGAAAATAGTGAAAGTATAAATAATTTAGGATTAATTCCAGGAAGTGAAATAAAGGAAAAATAATAAGCAATAAAGATAGGAATGAGGTATATGAAGAAGAGGAGTTTCAAAGAAAGGCTATTAAATGAATATTTAGGGAAAGGATTTTCAAGTTTTTGTGGAATATTAATAATTTTAATAACAGTATCAATAATATTATTTATAGGATTAAAAGGAATAAAGACATTCACTAAAGGTGAGTATAGTTTAATTGAATTTTTATTTACGAATAACTGGAATCCTTCAGGTAGCCCTAAAACTTTTGGAGCTTTTGCATTCATATTAGGATCTACACTAGTATCCTTAGGAGCTGTTATATTAAGTGCTCCAATTGCAGTTGCATTAGGGATTTTTGTTAATGTAATTTCTAAAGGTTTTGGAGAAAAACTAATAAAGCCAACTTTAGAAATATTAGTAGGAATTCCATCAGTAGTTTATGGTTGGGTAGGAGTTTCAGTTTTAGTTCCATTTATAAAAGATAAGTTTGGAGGGATTGGCTTTTCACTTTTAGCAGGAATAATAGTTTTATCCCTTATGATTTTACCAACTATAGCAACTTTATCTATTGATGCTATAAAAGGAATACCTAAAGAACATATAGAGGCATCTTATGGACTTGGAGCAACGAGATGGCAAACTATAAAAAATGTAATAACTCCAGGAGCAAAATCAGGAATACTTACTGGAGTAGTTCTTGGTATTGCAAGAGCTTTTGGAGAAGCTTTAGCAGTTCAGATGGTAATAGGAAATACAATAAAAATGCCAAATAGTCTAATATCACCATCTTCAACATTAACTAGTATATTAACAATGGATATGTCAAATACTGTATCTGGTTCTGCTTGGAATGATGCTTTATGGACTTTAGCATTAATTCTTTTAGTAATATCATTTATATTTATACTTGTAATTAGGCAAATAGAAAAGAAGGGAGTTAACTAAAGTGGATGCAAAAAAAATAGATAAAGTAGCAACTATAATATTTTATATAATAGCAATATTTATAGTAACGTTACTTGGAGCTTTTATAGCTTATATCTTTTATAAAGGAATAGGTATGCTTACTCCATCATTTTTATTTGGTAATCCAAAAATGACAAGTGTTGGTGGAGGTATTGGGCCACAAATATTTAATTCATTATATATGTTAGTAATAGCATTGATAATTACAGTACCAATAGGAATTGGTGCAGGTATATACTTAGCAGAATATGCTAAAGAAGGCGTTGTTTTAAAAATAATTAGATTATCCCTTGAAACTATGTCTTCATTACCTTCAATTGTAATAGGTATGTTTGGACTTTTAGTTTTTGTTAATTTATCAGGATTTGGATATTCATTAATAGCTGGAGCTTTATCAGTTAGCATATTAAATATTCCATCTATGACTAGAATATCAGAAAATGCAATAAGACATGCATCAAAAAAAGTAAAAGAAGCATCATTAGGACTTGGTGCAACTAAATGGCAAACTATAATGAGAGTGACTCTTCCAACTGCAATGAGGGATATACTTACTGGAATTATATTATCATCAGGAAGAATTTTTGGAGAGGCAGCAGCATTCTTATATACAGCAGGTTTAAGTTCAGGAACACTTAATTTCAACAATGTAAGTTTACTTGGAAAAACATCAGCATTTTCGCTTTTTAGACCAGCAGAAACTTTAGCAGTTCATATATGGAAATTAAATTCTGAAGGAATTGTCCCAGATGCATCAGCTATAGCAAATGGAACAGCAGCTGTGCTTATAATAATTATATTAATCTTTAACTTATTAGCAAAATTAATTGGAAACAGAATTTTAAAATCATATAGTGGCAAATAGTAGGAGGAAGTATGAGTATAATAGAAACTAAAAATCTAAATCTTTATTATGGAACTAATAAAGCTCTTAAAAATATAAATATGAAATTTAATAAAAATGAAGTTACAGCACTTATAGGTCCATCTGGTTGTGGTAAATCAACGTTTTTAAGAACTATAAATAGAATGAATGATCTTATAGATTCAGTTAAAATAGAAGGTGAAGTTTTATTTGAAGGAGAAAATATTTTTAGTGATTATGATGTAATTGATCTTAGAAAAAGAATTGGTATTGTCTTTCAAAAGCCTAATCCATTTCCTATGTCAATATATGACAATGTTGCCTATGGACCAAGAATACATGGAATAAAAGATAAAAAGAGATTAGATGAAATTGTTGAAAAAAGTCTTAAGGGTGCCGCACTTTGGGATGAAACAAAAGATAGACTTAAAAAGAGTGCAATGGGGTTGTCAGGAGGACAACAACAAAGACTTTGTATAGCAAGAACACTTGCTGTATCACCTGAAGTAATTCTTATGGATGAGCCAACATCAGCATTAGATCCAATTTCAACTAATAAAGTAGAAGATTTAATTGAAGAATTAAAAAAAGAATATACAGTTATAATAGTTACTCATAATATGCAACAAGCTGGAAGAATAGCAGATAAGACAGCTTTCTTTTTAAATGGTGAAGTTATAGAATATGGAAAAACAGAAGATATATTTTATAAGCCAAAAGATAAAAGAACAGAAGATTATATTACAGGTAGATTTGGTTAATAATGTTTAAGGAGTGAGCATATGAGAAGAGAGTCTCAAAATCAAAGAATTGATGAAATAAATGAAAAATTGTATATAATGACTAATATAGTAAAAGAACAAATAAAAGGTAGTATGCAAGCATTAAAGCTAAAAGATGAAAAATTAGCTGAAAATATAATAAAAAATGATGATAAAGTAGATAATCTTCAAAAAGTAATTGAAGAAGAATGTATAAAATTTATAGCAACAGAACAGCTTGTTGCTAAAGATTTAAGAAGAGTATTTACTGCATCTAAAATAGTAACTGACTTAGAAAGAATGGCGGACCATGCTATTGATATATGCAAAATTGTAAAGTATGTAAAAGGAACATTACATCCAATTGAAATAAAAGATCTTTTAATTATGGAAGAAAAAATTCAAAATATGATAACATTAGCTAGCAAAGCATATAGTGAAAGGGATATAGAATTAGCATATTCAATATGTAAGTTAGATGATGAAATAGATAATTTATATAAACAAACATTTAAATATACACTATTGTGTATAAAGAATGGTGAAAATAGTATAGAAGAGGGAACAAGATTATTATTTGTAGCTAAATATTTAGAAAGAATAGGTGATCATGTTACAAATATTTGTGAATGGATAATTTTTAGTAAAACAGGAGAATATGTAGATTTAAATATATAAATAAAAACCACACAAAGTATTTAGTGTGGTTTTTAATTGCATAAAATTAATTAAATTAATTTTGAATTTATAAAAATTTCCTTTTTGACGAGTTTTGTTGACTAACTACATATATTAATGTAATATAACAAAAGATACACTAGTTTATAAAAAAGGGGAGTGAAAATATGAAGAACTTAATAAAAAGTGTACTTCCTGATAGTATTGCAGAAGAGGTTGGAATAGAGGCAGGCGATTTTCTTATTTCAATTAATAATAAAGAAATAGAAGACATTATTGATTATAGATTTTTAGCTGTTGATGAAGAGTTAACTATACAAATTGAGAAATCTTATGGTGAAGTTTGGGATATAGAAATAGAAAAAGATTATGGTGAAGATATAGGCCTTGAATTTCAAGGTGGTATAATGGATAAAGCAAAAAGTTGCAGTAATAAATGTATTTTTTGCTTTATAGATCAGCTTCCTAAAGGAATGAGAAATACTCTTTATTTTAAAGATGATGATTCAAGATTATCATTTTTACAAGGTAATTTTGTAACATTAACAAATATGAAAGAGGCTGATATAGATAGGATAATTAGATACAAAATAAGTCCTATAAACATATCTGTTCACACAACAAATCCAGAGCTTAGAGTAAAAATGCTTAACAATAGATTTGCAGGACAAATATATGATAGAATGAAAAGGCTTAAAGAAGCAGATATTTATATGCATGCTCAAATTGTATGTGTTCCAGGTATTAATGATGGAGAAGAACTTAAAAGAACTATAAATGATCTTTATAATTTGTACCCACAAGTTAATAATGTGGCAGTTGTGCCAATTGGAATAACAAAATTTAGGGAAAACTTAGCTCATGTAAATACATTTACTGAACAAACTTCAAAAGAAACAATAGAAATGGTTAATGAACTTCAAGAAAAGTTTATGAAAGAAGTATCAGAACCTTTTGTAAGATTATCAGATGAATTTTATTTAGTAGCAAAACAAGATGTTCCAGAGGAAGAATTTTATAATGGTTTTGAACAGTTAGAAGATGGAGTTGGAAGTGTTCGTTATTATAGAGAAGCTATAAAAAGAGATTTGGAATTTTTAGATACAAATAAAAAAGGAAATTATACTGTAGTAACAGGTGCATTAGCTTATGATGAAATAAAAAATGCTATGGATAGTATAATGAAAAAAAATGATAATATAAAAATAAATGTTAAAAAGATAGTTAATAACTTTTTTGGAGAAACTATTACTGTTGCAGGACTTTTAACTGGTACAGATATAATAGAGCAGTTAAAGGATGAAATAGATACACCATATCTTATAATGGCAGATAATATGTTTAGAAGAGGTTATGAATTAGCTCCAGAGGAACTTATAATGTTAGATGACACAACAATCGATATGTTAGAAGAGGCTTTAAATGTTAAAGTTTTAGTTTGTGATTACTCAGGAGATGGTTTTATAGATTTAATAAATAATTATAACGAGGAGGAATAGGAATATGGCAAAACCTATTGTTGCAATGGTTGGAAGACCAAATGTAGGAAAGTCTACATTATTTAATAGATTAGCAGGAAAGAGAATATCAATAGTCCAAGATACACCAGGGGTTACAAGGGATAGGGTTTATGCAGAGGCAGAATGGCTTAACTATAAATTTACTATGATAGATACAGGTGGTATAGAACCAGAAAGAGATGACATTATAGTAAAACAAATGAGAAGACAAGCAAATATAGCTATAGAAACTGCTGATGTAATAGTATTTATAGTAGATGGTAAAGAAGGCTTAACAGCAGCAGATAGAGAAGTTGCAACTATGCTTAGAAAAAGCAAAAAGCCTGTAGTTTTAGTTGTTAACAAAATAGATTCATTAAAAGAAGAAGATAATGCTTGGGAATTCTATAATTTAGGTATAGGAGATCCTGTAACAATATCAGCAGCTCAGGGTTTAGGACTTGGAGATATGTTAGATGAAGTAGTTAAGCATTTTGATGCTTTAAATACAGAAGAAGAGGAAGATGAATACATAAGAATAGCTATGATTGGTAAACCAAATGTAGGTAAATCATCTCTTATAAATAAGCTTTTAGGAGAAGAAAGAGTTATAGTATCTAATGTTCCAGGAACAACAAGAGATGCTATTGATTCATATTTAGAAACTGATCAAGGTAAATTTATTCTTATAGATACAGCTGGACTTAGAAGAAAAAGTAAAGTAAAAGAAGAAATAGAAAAATATAGTGTTGTAAGAACTTACGCAGCTATCGAAAGAGCAGATGTATGTATATTAATGATAGATGCAGAAGAAGGAATTACAGAACAAGATGAAAAGATTGTAGGATATGCTCATGAATTAAATAAGGCTATAATGGTTGTAGTTAATAAGTGGGATCTTATAGAAAAAGATGATAAAACTCTTGATAAATATAAGAAAGAATTACAAGGAAAACTTAAATTTTTAAGTTATGCACCTTATCTTTTCATATCAGCACTTACAGGACAAAGAACACAAAAAGTTTTAGCAATGGCTAGAATGTGCTACGATAACTATTCAAAAAGAATATCAACAGGTATATTAAATGATGTAATAAGTAAGGCTGTTCTTATGAAAGAACCTCCAATAGTAGGACTTAAAAGAATGAAAATCTACTATGCAACTCAAGTAGCAAGTAGACCACCTAAGTTTATATTCTTTGTTAATGATAAAAATGCAACACATTTTTCATATGAGAGATATTTAGAAAATCAACTTAGACAAAGTTTTGATTTTGAAGGAACTGGTATAGAAGTAGAATATAGAGAAAGGAAAATGTAGTTATGAGTAAAGTAACATTTATTGGTGGCGGGAGTTTTGGTACAGCTTTAGCAATTCAACTTGCCAAAAAAAATAATTGTGTAAATATATTTGATAGAGATATTGAAGTTTGTAATGATATTAATATAAGAAAAAGAAATAGTAAATATTTAAAAGAACTTGAAATTCCAGAAAATATAAAGGCATATAACAATTTAGATAAGGCAATACATGATGCAGAATATATAGTTTTAGCTGTTCCATCGCACGTTATAAGAGATGTTACTAGATTATTAAAAGGTAAGATAAGTGAAGATACTATAATAATTTCTATTGCAAAGGGAATTGAACAAGGTACAAATAAAAGATTATCAGAAGTTATAAGTGAGGAAATTCCAGAAAATCCAGTAGTTATTTTATCAGGACCAAGTCACGCTGAAGAAGTTGCTATCGAAATTCCAACAACTTTAGTTTCTACATCAACTAACATGAAATATGCAGAAAAAGTTCAAGAGTTATTTATGACACCAAATCTTAGAATATATACAAATGAAGATATAATAGGTGTTGAAATTGGAGGTGCAGTAAAAAATATTATTGCACTTGCAGCTGGTGTTGGTGATGGAGTTGGATATGGAGATAATACAAAGGCAGCGCTTATGACAAGAGGAATGAAAGAAATTTCAAGAGTTGGAATAGCACTTGGAGGTAAGGAAGAAACATTTTTTGGACTTACAGGAATGGGAGATTTAATAGTTACATGTACATCAATGCATTCAAGAAATAGAAAAGCTGGAATTTTAATAGGTAAAGGATTTTCATTAGATGATGCTTTAAAAGAAGTAGGAATGATAGTTGAAGGTGTAAAAGCGTGTAAGGCATTCCATGAATTAAATAGCAAAATAGGAGTTAGTATGCCTATAACAGATGGACTTTATGATGTATTATTTAATGAAAAGTGTCCAAAAGAAGTTGTAAGAGAATTAATGCTTAGAGAAAAAAAGAATGAAACCCATTAAAAAGCAACCTTTTTAGGTTGCTTTTTTATTTATAAAATTATAAGAAAAATATTTTATAAAATAGTATATAAATTTTAAATTTAGAATATATATATACTGTTACAGATAGTTAGGAGGGGATTTCTTGGACAACTTTAAAATTTATAAAGATATATCAGAAAGAACCCAAGGAGACATATATGTAGGAGTTGTTGGACCAGTTAGAACTGGTAAGTCAACTTTTATAAAAAAGTTTATGGATCTTATGGTAATACCAAAGATAGAAAATGAATTTAAAAAAGAAAGAGCTAAAGATGAATTGCCACAAAGTGGATCAGGAAAAATGATACACACTACTGAACCAAAATTTGTACCTAATGAGGCTATTGAAATAAGTCTTGATGAGGAGATAAAATTCAAAGTTAGAATGGTAGATTGTGTAGGTTATATAGTAAAAGAAGCTTTAGGTTATATTGAGGGCGAAAACTTAAAGATGGTAAATACACCTTGGTATGATTATGAAATTCCATTTGAAGATGCAGCTGAAATTGGAACAAGAAAAGTTATAACAGATCATTCAACTATAGGATTAGTTATAACAACAGATGGAAGTATAACTGGTCTTAATAGAGAAGATTATGTTGAGGCAGAAGAAAGAGTTATATATGAATTAAAGGCAATTAATAAGCCGTTTGTAGTAGTACTTAACAGCTCAAGAGGAGAGTCTAAAGAAACAGAAGAAATTAGAAAAGAAATGGAAGAAAAATATGATGTAGAAGTTCAAATTATGGATATTGCTAACATGAATGAAGAAGATGTAGAAAAATTATTTAAAAATGTATTAAAAGAGTTTCCAGTAAAAGAAGTAAATATTGATATGCCAGAATGGCTTGAAAATTTAGAGCCTGAACATTGGCTTAAAAAAGATTTCTTTAACATAATAAGAAGTATGAGCAAAAACATATCAAAAATAAGAGATATAAAAATGTCTCTTGAAACTTTATGTGATGAAGAATTTTTAGGAGAAACTTTAGTAAAAGAAATAGATTTAGGTGTTGGAACAGCAAATGTTTCAATGAAACCTAAAGAAGGGATTTTCTATAAAGTTTTAAGTGAAGTGTGCGAATTAGATGTGTCATCAGAAAATGATTTATTATCAATAATAAAAGAATTAAATGTGGCAAAAAAAGAGTATGATAAAGTAAAAGATGCATTAAAAGATGTTAATGAAACAGGATATGGACTTGTTGCACCTCAACTTAAAGAAATGAAATTTGAAGAGCCAGAAATAGTTAAACATGGTTCACAATATGGAGTTAAATTAAAAGCTAGTGCACCTTCATTACATTTTATTAAGGCTGATATTCAAACAGAAATTAGTCCTATAATGGGATCAGAAAAAGAATCTGAGGATTTAGTAAAATCTTTATTAGAGCAGTTTGAAAATGATCCAGCAACATTGTGGCAAAGTAATATGTTTGGAAAATCATTAGAAGTATTAGTTAAAGAGGGGCTTCAAAACAAACTATATAAAATGCCTGAAGATGTTCAAGTGAAAATCCAAAAAACCCTTCAAAAAATAATAAATGAAGGCAATGGAGGATTAATCTGTATAATCTTATAAAAATATACGGTTAGTATAAAAAGTTGAATACTAACCGTTTAATTATATTATCATATTAAATTAAATTGGAATAATATATATTGAGATATTTAATATAATAAAAAGGCATGGTGAGGTAACATGATTGAAAAATATAAAACTTATAAAAAGGTTGGCTCTATAAAGAAAGAAATTGCACAAGGCATAGGGTTTGAGTTTTATGGAAATGTCTATGCTTCACCAGGTGTATTAAAACACATAAAAAAGAAACACGGAAAGCAACTTACTAGAAATATAAAAGATAATTTAACGATAATTATTGAAAGAATAATAAGTAATCCAGATTTTATTGGAATGAATAAGAAAAGAAAAGAATCAGGAGCTTTAGAATTAGTAAAAAAAATAGATGCTTATATTATGCTTATATTGGAAGTCGATTTAGATAATAATTATATTTATGTTTCTAGCATGTATCCTGTAACAAAAAGTAAAATGAGAAATAAAATATATAGTGGAAAGCTTAAAGTTGCAGTATAAATTAAATAGTAATACCTACTTGAAAAATATTTAAATAAATATGTATAATAATATTGATAAAGTTTTTGAGGTGAGAAAAGGCTCCTCATGCGCTAATTTTATTTAGTAAACAGAGATGTAGGATAAATGCCGACCTACCAAAAACTTATTAAAACTTTTGGTTTAATCCAAAAGTTCTTTTTATTACAAAAGAAAGTTGGAGGTATTACTATGAAAAAAGTAGCTGTTATTTTTAATGGTGGAACAATTTCAATGAAAGTTGATGATAGAATAAAGGCAGCAGTGCCAAGTCTTAGCGGAGAAGAGATTATGTCTATGGTAACGGGTATAGAAGGTTATGCTGAAGTTATAAATTATAATTTTTCTTCTTTACCATCTCCTCATGTAACTCCGAAACTTATGCTTGAATTATCACATTTTGTTCAGGAGTTAGTAGATAGAGAAGATATTGCAGGTGTAGTTATAACTCATGGAACTGATACATTAGAAGAAACTGCATATTTTTTAGATTTAGTAGTTAAAACTAAGAAGCCTGTAGTAGTTACTGGGGCTATGAGAAGCAGTTCAGAACTTGGTTATGATGGACCATTTAATTTAGCTACTTCAATATGTACAGCTACAGCTGAAGAATCTATAGGAAGAGGAGTAATTGTATGTTTTAATGGTGAATTAAATGATGCTAGAGAGGTTACAAAGGCAAACTCTATGGCTTTAAATGCTTTTAGAACTCCTAATTTTGGACCTGTTGGAATTGTAGATAATAATAAAGTAATTTTTTATAGAAAGGGTAAGAAGGGAGAAAAATTAAATCCCAAAAAAATGGACAAGGATGTGGCGCTTATAAAATGTGTTGCAGGAATGGATTCTTCTTATTTAGATTTTGCAATAGAAAAAGGTTTTAAAGGAATAGTTATAGAAGGTATGGGAAGAGGAAATATACCTCCAGAAATGGTTGATGGAGTTAAGAGAGCTATAGAAAGTAATATCCCTGTTGTTCTTGTGTCTAGATGTTTTGAAGGTAGAGTTTTTGAAAGCTATGGATATGAAGGTGGTGGAAAGCATCTTATGAATTTAGGGGTAATATTTGGAGATAATATGCCAGGACAAAAAGCTAGAATAAAATTATTAGTAGCTATAAACTCTGATAAAAATCAAGATGAAATAAGGGATTTATTTGAACAAGGCTTATATGAGCACGAGCAAATTTAAAAAAGTTATTAACGATTATTAATTAAATTTATAAAAAAATAGTTCGAAAATATATGAATTTTACAATTAAAAACTATTGACTATGTTCGTTAAAATAGGTAAAATTCATATTGTAAATATTAACTCATATATGATGAAAATATGGTTCATCGTTTCTACAAGATACCTTAAATATCTATCTATGGGGAATTTATTTTAATTAATAATTAAAATAAAACTGTTATGAGGTATCTTTATTAAAAATCATAACAGTTTTTTTATTTGTGGGGGGATAAAATTGAAAAAAGAGAAAAAGTTTTTTGAAATCTTAGAGAACAAAAATGTTGACTTTAAGAGAGAAATTATAGCTGGATTTACAACATTTTTAACTATGGCTTATATAATAGCTGTTAATCCTAATATTTTAAGTGCAACAGGTATGGATCAAGGTGCACTTGTAACAGCTACTTGTTTAGCAGCAGCTTTTTCAACTATACTCATGGGAGTTTTTGCAAATCTTCCATTTGCTTTAGCATCAGGTATGGGACTTAATGCATATTTTGCATTTTCTGTTGTTATTGGTAAAGGGATATCATGGGAAATTGCATTAACGGCAGTTTTTGTAGAAGGTATAATATTTATTTTAATGTCACTTTTTAAGATTCGTGAAGCTGTAGTTAATGCCATACCTATGAATATGAAGTATGCAGTTACTGCTGGTATAGGTTTATTTATAGCCTTTATAGGACTTACAGGTAGCAATATTGTAGTAGCTAATAAAGATACTTTTTTAGCTTTAGGAGATTTTAATAATCCAACAGTATTAATTGCATTAATTGGAGTTACAGTAATAGCTATATTAGATAAAAAAGGTGTTAAAGGATCCATATTATATGGTATATTAATATCAACAATTATTGCTTGGGGGTATGCTTTATTTAATAGAGAATATGCTGCAAGTCTTGGGATATTTCTTCCTAATGGATTAATAAAATTTGAAAGTATAGCACCTATTGCTGGTAAATTGGATTTTGGATATATTATGAATCCGAATAATATAGGGACTTTTATAACTATAGTTTGTACATTCTTATTTGTAGATTTTTTTGATACTATAGGTACATTGGTTGGTGTATCATCAAGAGCTGGAATGCTTGATGAAAAAGGAAATATTCCTAATGCGGGAAAAGCACTTATGGTTGATGCTATAGGAACAACTGCTGGTGCAGTTATGGGAGTATCAACAGTTACAACTTTTGTTGAGAGTTCTACTGGTGTTTTAGCAGGAGGAAGAACAGGGTGGACATCTGTAACAACAGGATTATTATTTTTAGTTTCTATGTTTTTTTCACCTATATTTATAGCGATACCTTCTTGTGCAACAGCACCTGCATTAATGTATGTTGGTTATTTAATGCTTGGAGCATGCAAAAATATTGAATTCGAAGAAATTACAGAAGGGTTTCCTGCATTTATAACAATTATAGCTATGCCATTAACTTATAGCATAGGTGATGGATTAACTTTAGGAGTATTATCTTACGTATTTATAAATGTTTTATATAATGTATTTTTTATAAAAGATAAAAAGAATAAGAAAAAAGTATCAATTGTAATGATTGCTTTAGCTGTTATATTCTTATTTAAATTATTCTTTTTATAAATTTAAAATAATATTTTAAATTTTAGGCTGATAGTATTTTGCTATCAGTCTTTTTGTTGAAAAGAATTATAAAAAATATAAATGTTAATATTCTGTAAACAAAGTATTGACTTTAATATTATACTAAAATAATATGTATTTATGCTAATTGAAATATTATTAGTAATGAGGAGGCTTAGAAATGGTTAAGAGTATGACAAGCTTCGGAAGATCAAGAAGCGAAGAAGGATTAGAGAGAATATTTTCAATAGAAATGAAAAGTGTAAATCATAGATATTTAGATATGAACATAAGAATGCCAAAGTCAATGTTTCCACTTGAAGAAAGAATTCGTAAAATTATAAGCGGAAGATTAAATAGGGGGAAAGTTGATGTTTATATAAATATTAAAAATTTTCACAAAGGTGATTCTGTTGCAGAACTTAACGAAGCACTTGCTAAAAGTTACTTTGAATGTTTACAAAAACTTTCAGATGAATTAGGAATAGTAAATGATATAACTACTACAAAAATAGCTAGATTTCCTGACGTTATTTCAATAGTTGAAAAAGAAGAAAATATTGAAGAAATATTTAATGAAATAAAATCTCTTATTGAATCATCATTAGATAAAATGGTTGATATGAGAATAAGAGAAGGAGAAAAATTAAAAGAGGATATATTAGATAAGCTTCTTGTTATAGAAAACTTTGTTGATTCTATAGAAAAAATTGCAGATTTAATTCCAATTGAATATAAGTCAAGATTAGAAGAAAGAATAAAAGAATTGACTTCAGGAGTTGAAATAGATAAAAATAGAATAGCTGTAGAAATTGCTATTTTTGCAGATAAAGCTACAGTTGATGAAGAAATTATAAGACTTAGAAGTCATATAGAACAAATGAGAAATACATTAGAATTAGATGAACCAATAGGAAGAAAGCTAGATTTTATAGTTCAAGAAATGAATAGAGAGGCAAATACAATTGCTTCAAAATCAAATGATATGAAAATGACAAATATAGTCATTGATATAAAAAATCTAATTGAAAAAATTAGAGAACAAGTGCAAAATATAGAATAATTAGGAGGAAGTACATGGGTATAAAATTAATTAATATTGGTTTTGGAAATATAGTATCAGCTAATAGATTAGTTGCTATTGTAAGTCCAGAGTCTGCACCAATAAAAAGAATAATCCAGGAAGCTAGAGATAGAGGAATGCTTATTGACGCAACTTATGGAAGAAGAACAAGAGCTGTAATTATTACAGATAGTGATCATGTTATTTTATCAGCTGTTCAACCTGAAACAGTAGCTCATAGATTATCAAATAAGGATGATCATGAAGATGAGGTAGATGAATAATGAGCAAAAAAGGTGTATTATTAGTAATATCAGGTCCTTCTGGAGCTGGTAAAGGAACAATTTGCAAAGCTTTATTAGAAAAGCATAAAGAAATATATTTATCAGTTTCTGCAACTACAAGAGAACCTAGAAATGGCGAAGTAGAAGGAGTTAACTATTTCTTCTTAAAAAAAGAAGATTTTCTTCAAAAGGTTGAAGAAGGAGATTTCTTAGAACATGCTGAAGTTTATGGAAATTATTATGGAACACCAAAATCAAGTGTTCAAAAAATGATAGATGAAGGTAGAGATGTAATTCTAGAAATAGATATACAAGGAGCTCTTAAAGTAAAAGAAAACTGTGAAGAAGGAATTTTTATATTTATATTACCACCATCAATGGAGGAATTAAAACAAAGAATAATAAAAAGAGGCAGTGAAACACCTGAATCATTAATGAGAAGATTTAAATCAGCGTATAAAGAAATAAATTATATTTCAAAATATAATTATGCTGTAGTAAATGATGAAGTTGATACAGCAGTATCAAAAATAGAAGCAATAATAACTGCAGAAAAATGTAGAGTAGATAGAATGAAAAATAAGATATTAGATTCTAAGGAGGGTATTATACATGAACAACTCTATGATTAATCCATCAATAGTAGACTTATTAAATAAGGTAGAGGATAGATATTCACTAGTTATAGTAACTTCAAAGAGAGCTAGACAAATAATAGCTGGAAGTAATCCACTAGTAGAAATAGATTCACAAAAACCTTTAACAATAGCTATAAATGAAGTGAACGAAGGAAAAGTAACTTACGAAGCTTCAGAAGGAAAGTAATTAGATGTATAAGGATAAATGTGTTGTATTAGGAGTATGCGGAGGAATAGCAGTTTACAAAGCATTAGATGTTGTAAGTTCGCTTCGAAAAAAAGGAATTGAAGTAAGAGTTGTTATGACAGAGTCAGCAACTAAGTTTGTAACACCTCTCACTTTTCAATCAATAAGTCAAAATATGGTTATAACTGATATGTTTGCAGAACCAAAAGCATGGGAAATTCAACATATAAGTTTAGCACAAAAAGCTGATGTTATGCTTATTGCTCCAGCTACAGCTAATATAATAGGTAAAGTTGCAAATGGTATAGCAGATGATATGCTTTCTACAACTATAATGGCAACTAAAGCTAAGGTTATATTTGCACCTGCAATGAATACAAATATGTATGAAAATCCTATAGTTCAATCAAATATTAAAAAGCTTAAAAGTTTAGGATATGAATTTATTGAGCCAGATTCAGGAAGACTTGCTTGTGGAGATGTTGGAAAAGGAAAACTTCCAAAACCTGATGTTATTTTTAAAAATGTTCTTACAGCATTACATCCGGTAAAGGATTTGCAAGATAAGAAGGTATTAGTAACAGCAGGCCCTACTAGAGCTAACATAGATCCTGTAAGATTTATAACTAATAAGTCAACAGGGAAAATGGGTTATGCAATAGCAGAAGAAGCAAGAGATAGAGGTGCGGTTGTTACACTTGTTACAGGAGCTAAAGGAATTGAAAGACCACATGGCATTAATGTTATAGAAGTAGAAACAAATTCTCAGATGAGAGAAGCTGTTATGAGTAACTTTGATGATTCTGATATAGTTGTAAAATCAGCTGCTGTTGCAGATTATAAGCCAAAAGAATATAGTTTTGAAAAAATAAAAAAAGGCGAAGGAAATTTAAACATTGAACTTGTAAGAGATAATGATATATTAAAGGAACTTGGCGATAAAAAAGATAAACAAATTTTAGTTGGTTTTGCAGCTGAAAGCAGTAATTTGATAGATAATGCAAAAGGTAAATTAAAGAGAAAAAATCTAGACTATATTGTAGCTAATGATATTACACAAGCAGAGACTGGATTTGGTAGTGATAATAATAAAGTATTTGTAATATCAAAAGAAGGTTCTGTTTTAGAATTAGATACAATGAGTAAAAGAGATGTTGCAAGTAATTTATTTGATGCTATTTGTAGAAAGCGCTAAATTGCGCTTTCTTCTGCTATATTGACAAATTTTAAGAAAGGGTGGATTTTATAAATGGAACTATATGCCGAAGTAATTGTAAATAGTGAAGCTGTAGAAATAGATAAGCCATTTACGTATAAAGTAAAAAAAGATTTTAATGATTTAATTAGCATCGGTCATAGAGTAAAGGTTCCGTTTGGAGTTTCTAATAAACTTATAGAAGGATTTGTAATTGCTCTTTCTACAGAGTTTAATGATAAATATAAAGTAAAAGAAATTAGCAAAATATGCGATGATGAGCCTATATTAACAAGAGAAGATCTATTAATGATAGAGTTTTTAAGAAGTAAAACATTGTGTAAATACATAGATGCAATAAGATTATTAATTCCAAAAGGAATTATAAAAGGAATTAAAAAGAAGAAGAAAAATGTTATAAAATTTAATAATGAATTAGATGATAATTTCAAAAAAAAAGAAAATTATTTAAATCTTATAAATTTTATAAAGGAAAATGATTGTATTTATACAAAATCAGAACTTAGTAAAAATTTAAAATTCTCTATATATACTATAAATAAAGCTATTGAAAAAGGATTTTTATCCTTAGAAGAACAGGTTGTATATAGGTATAATAGAAGAATTTATAAAGATAATGATATTAAAAATTTAACAGCTGAACAAATTGAAGCTATATCCAAAATTAAAAATTCTAACAATAAAGGCTTTCTTTTAAAAGGGGTAACAGGCTCAGGAAAAACAGAAGTATATATGAAGTTAGTTGAACATACTTTAAATGAAGGAAAAGGTGCTATAGTACTTGTTCCAGAAATAGCTCTTACACCTCAGATGATAGAACGATTTAAGGGACGTTTTGGGGAAGATGTTGCTTTATTTCATAGTAAACTTTCTGATGGAGAAAGATTTGATGAATGGTATAGAGTAAAAACAGGAAAGTGTAGACTTGTAGTGGGAGCTAGAAGTGCAGTGTTTTTGCCTGTTAATAATCTTGGAATTATAATAGTTGATGAAGAACATGAAGGCACTTATAAATCAGATTATAATCCTAAATATAATACTAAAGATGTTGTTGAGTTTTTAAGTTTTACAAAAGATTGTAAGTATGTTCTAGGTTCTGCAACACCATCAGTTGAAAGTTTTGCAGATGCTATGGTTTCAAAGATTGAACTTGTAACATTAAATAATAGAATAGATAATAAACCCCTTCCAGATATAGAAATGGTTGATATGAGGGAAGAACTTAGAGTAAAAAATTTATCTATGTTTTCAAGAAAGTTATACAAAGAAATAAAAGAAGCTTTAGAAAGAAAAGAGCAAATAATTTTATTTTTAAATAGAAGGGGATTTTCAACATTTGTTTCTTGTAGAAGTTGTGGTTATGTTTTTAAATGTCATAAATGTGACATATCTATGACGTATCATAAAAATGGATATTTAATATGTCACTATTGTGGTAAAACAGAAAAGCAAATTCATGTGTGTCCAAAATGCAAGAGCAAGTATGTAAAGTTTTTTGGTGCTGGAACTGAAAAGGTAGAAAGTGAAGTAAAAAAATATTTTAAAGATGCTAAAGTATTAAGAATGGATAAAGATACAACAAGAAATAAAGGGTCTCATGAAAAAATATATAATTCTTTTAAAAATAAAGAAGCAGATATTTTAATTGGGACACAAATGATTGGAAAAGGCTTAGACTTTAAAGATGTAACAGTAGTAGGGATTTTAGCAGCTGACATGTCTTTAAATATACCAGATTATAGATCATCAGAAAAAACTTTTCAAATTATAACTCAAGTTGCAGGTAGAGCAGGTAGAGGAGACAAAAAAGGTAAAGTAATTATTCAAACGTATGATCCTGGAAATCCAAGTTTAAATTATGCAATTAACAATGATTATATTGGAATGTTTAAAGATGAGATTAGTTTAAGACAACAAATGGGGTATCCTCCTTTTGAAAAAATAATTTTAATAAGAGGTATATCTAAAGATGAAAAATCTCTAGAATGTTTTATGAAGGATATAACTAAAAAAATTAGAAGTTTATCAGAGGATAATGTAACTATTTTAGGGCCTACAAAATGTATAGTATCAAAAATAAAAGATAAATTTAGATGGCAAGTTATGATAAAAGGTAAATTTTCAGATGATTATTCTAAAAAAATTAGAGACATACTTTATGAAATGAATAAGAGTGTATATAATGAAATAAGAATAAATATTGATATTAATCCAAACAATTTTTTATAAACTAGGAGGAATTTTTTATGGCAATTAGAAATATAAGAAAAAATGGTGATGATGTATTAAGAAAGAAAAGTAAAGTTGTAGAAAAGATAGATAATAGAACTTTAACTTTAATTGAAGACATGATAGATACTATGTATGAAGCTGATGGAGTAGGACTTGCAGCACCTCAAGTTGGAATACTTAAGAGATTATTTGTTATAGATGTATACGACGGAGAAGGACCAAGAGTATTTATAAATCCAGAAATATTAGAAACAAGTGGAAGCCAAGTTGGCGAAGAAGGTTGTTTAAGTGTTCCAGGTGTATCAGAAGAAGTGGATAGACCAAACTTTGTTAAAGTTAAAGCTTTAAATGAAAAAGGTGAAGAATTTATATTAGAGGCAGAGGAATTACTTGCAAGAGCTGTTTTACATGAAAATGATCACTTAGATGGTATTTTATTTATAGATAAAGTTAAATAAGAAAAATAAAAAAGGAGGAATAGTTTTGAAGATAGTATTTATGGGAACACCAGATTTTGCTGTTCCATCTTTAAAAGCTTTAATAGACAAATATGGGGTTTGTGCTGTATTTACTCAACCAGATAGACCAAAAGGAAGAGGAAAAAAATTAGCATTTTCACCTGTTAAAGAAGAAGCATTAAAACATAATATAAAAATTTATCAACCTGAGAAGCTTAAGGATGAAAAAGAAATGATTCAAGAGCTTAAAGATATGGAGCCGGATTTTATAATAGTTGTAGCATTTGGTCAAATTCTTACAAAAGAAGTATTAGACATACCAAAATACGGATGCATTAATTTACATGGATCAATACTTCCGATGTATAGAGGAGCTGCACCTATAAACTGGGCTATTATGATGGGAGAAAAAGTTTCAGGAAATACAACTATGCTTATGGATGTAGGATTAGACACTGGTGATATGCTTTTAAAAGATGAAGTTGAAATTACAGATAATATGACAGCAGGAGAACTTTATGACATATTAAAGGATAGAGGTGGAAATCTTTTAATAGAGACAATAGAAGGAATACTTAATAACACTATAAAGCCTGAAAAACAATCAGATGAAACTTTCTATGCAAAAATGTTAAATAAAAAATTAGCTCAAATAGACTGGAATAAAAGTGCATTAGAAATTCATAATATGATTAGAGGGTTAAATCCTTGGCCTATTGCACATACTTTATATGAAGGAAGTACTATGAAAATATTTGAAAGTGAAGTTTTAAATAAAAATAGTACTTTGGAAAATGGAAGAATAATAAATGTTTCTAAAAAGGGAATAGAAATTTCAACAGGGGATGGTGTTCTTTTAATTAAAAAGGTTCAATTCCCAAATTCAAAGCCTTTAATGGTAGAGCAATATATAAATGGTCATGATGTTAAAGATGGGATTATATTAGGAAAATAGGAGGTATAAATATGTATTATCCATTTTATTTTGATAGAACTATGCTTATATTAGTACCAGCACTTTTGGTTAGTATATGGGCACAAAGTAAAATTAGCTCAACTTACAATAAGTACAAAAAGGTAAGAACTATGAATGGATATACAGGTGAGCAGGTTGCGAGAATGATGCTAAATGAAGCGGGATTATCTTATGTAAATATAGAGGTTGTTAATGCAAATCTTGGAGATCATTATGATCCAAGTAGTAAAGTTTTAAGGTTATCACCTGATGTTTATAGTGGAACTTCAATTGCTTCAGCTGGAATAGCAGCACATGAAGTTGGTCACGCTATACAGGATAAAGAAGGATATAAACCTCTTATATTAAGAAATTCAATAGTTCCTGTTGTAAATTTTAGCTCAAGTATTTCTTGGATATTATTCGTTGTAGGTTTACTTATGGGAAATCATACTTTTGTTAATTTAGGAATTGTATTGTTTTCTGCTGTAGTAATATTTCAATTGATTACATTACCAGTAGAATTTAATGCATCTAATAGAGCGATAAATGTATTAAGCAATAGAGGAATACTTTATGGGGATGAGGTAAATGGAGCGAAAAAAGTTTTAGGAGCAGCAGCTATGACATACATTGCTTCAGCTCTTATGGCCATAGCTCAATTATTAAGATTAATTGCTATAAGCAATAGAGATCAATAAAAACTTAGAGAAGAGGTATTTTATGAACAGTAGAAGCATAGCTTTAAAAATACTAGATAGAGTATTAAATGAAGGTGCTTATTCAAATTTAGTATTATCAAGTGAATTAAATAATTCGGATTTAAATGATAAAGATAAAGGTTTGGTAACAGAAATTGTATACGGAACAATAAGAAGAAAAAATTCACTAGATATGCTTATATCTACTTTTGTTAAAGATATAAGTATAATGGATAAAAGAGTCTTAAACATATTAAGAATAGCAATATATCAATTAAAGTATTTAGATAAAGTTCCAAGTTATGCAGCATGTAATGAAGCTGTAGAACAAGCAAAAAAAATATCAGATAGATGGGGAAAACTTGTAAATGGTGTTTTAAGAACTTATGGTAAAAAAGGTGAATCAGGATTAAAACTCAACAATAAAATAACTGAATTAGAATATAAGTATTCTTTTGAACCATGGCTTATAAGACTTTTTATTAAGCAATATGGAGAAAAAGATGCAATAAAAATACTTGATTCACTAAACTTTACACCAAAAGTAACTGTTAGAGTAAATTCTTTAAAATCAGATTATGATAGTGTGTTTGAAGAACTAGAAGAAAACGGATATAATATAGAAGAAGGATACATTTGCCCTGAGGCTATTTCTATAAAAGGTGGAAAAAATATTGAAGGCAATAAGCTTTTTAATGAAGGAAAAATAACAGTTCAAGATGAAAGTGCAATGTTAGTTGCCCCACTTTTAGATTTAAATAGTGGTGATATAGTACTAGACCTTTGTAGTGCACCTGGTGGAAAAACTACTCATATTGCAGAACTTCTTGAAAATACAGGAGAAGTATTAGCTTTTGATTTACATAAAAACAAGTTAGGTTTAATAGAGGAAAATTGTAAAAGACTTGGTATAAATAATGTTAAATTAGAAGAAATGGATGCTACAGAATTAAATGTTAATCTTATAGGCGTTGGAGACAAAATTCTTATAGATGTTCCTTGTTCAGGACTTGGTATAATAAAAAGAAAACCTGAAATTAAATGGAATAAAAATCGTAATGAATTAAAAGAAATAGTAAGAATTCAAAGAGATATTATGGAAAATGCTTGGCAATATCTTAAAAATGGTGGAACTTTAGTGTACTCAACATGTACTCTAAATAAAGCTGAAAATGAAGAAAATATTGAATGGTTTTTAAATAAACATAAAGACTGTACATTAGAAAATATATTTGTTGGAAATGGTGAAAATATAAAATATACTAATGGAATGGTAACAATTATTCCAAATGAATATATGGATGGATTCTTTATGGCTAAGCTTAAGAAAAGTTAATAGGAGAATTAATTATGGAAAATTTATTAGATTTTACACCAAAGGAATTTTCAAATTGGCTTAAAGAAAATGGTGAAAGTGCTTTTAGAGCAAAACAAGTATTTTCTTGGATTTATAAAGATGTGTGGAATTTTGATGACATGAGAAATATTCCAAAAACATTAAAAGAAAAGCTTAATGAAAAATTTGAAATATTAATTCCTAAAGTAGTAAGAGCTCAAGAGTCTTCAGATAAAAGCACTATGAAAATATTATTAGCTCTTAAGGATGGGAATTTAATAGAATGTGTTATTATGAAGTATAAGCATGGAAATACAATCTGTATTTCAACTCAGGTAGGATGCAGAATGGGATGTAAGTTTTGTGCTTCTACAATAGATGGAAGAGTTAGAAATTTAACATCTGGAGAGATACTTGCTGAGATTATGGTGGCACAAAAACTTTTAGGTGAAAGAATATCAAACATTGTTTTAATGGGAAGTGGAGAGCCACTTGACAATTATGATAATGTAATAAAATTTTTAAAAGAAGTAAATTCAGAAGATGGATTTAATATAGGTCAAAGACATATAACTTTATCAACATGTGGAATAGTTCCTAAAATATATGAATTAGCTGATGAAGGAATGACTATCACTCTTGCAATTTCATTACATGCATTTAATGATGAAAAAAGAAAAGAAATAATGCCGATAGCTAATAAATATACAATAAAAGAAATTCTAGATGCTTGTAAATATTATATTGATAAAACAAACAGAAGAGTAACTTTTGAATATGCCTTAGTTAAAGGAGTAAATGATGGAGCAGAAGATGCAAAAGAATTAGCACAATTGTTAAGAGGAATTTTGTGTCATGTAAACTTAATACCAGTAAATGAAGTAAAGGAAAATTCCTTTAAAAGATCATCAAACAAAGCAGTAGAAAATTTTGCAAATATTCTTAAAGATAGAGGTATAGAAGCTACAGTTAGAAGAGAAATGGGAAGCGATATTGATGCAGCTTGTGGTCAGTTAAGAAGAAGTTATTTAGAATCCCAAAATTAAGGGGGAATTAATATGGTAGGATATAAAAGTGATGTTGGAATAAAAAGAAAATTTAATGAAGATAGTGTAGGTCATTTTGAGTGTGATTCATATGGTATATATATAGTTGCTGATGGAATGGGTGGACACAATGCTGGTGAGGTTGCTAGTGAAATGGCAGTATCTAATGTTATAGAATTTGTAAAAAATAATATAAATTCACTTGGTGAGTGTGTTCTTGAAGATGCAATAGAAAATGTAAATAAAAAAATATATGAATATTCAGTTAGCAATCTTAAGCTTAGTGGAATGGGAACAACTATAACAGCTTGTTTAGTATATGATGGTAAAATAGTTATAGCTAATGTTGGAGATAGTTCATGTTTTGGAATTAATAGTAGTGGTTTATTTAAATTAACAAAAGATCACTCTTTAGTACAACAACTTATAGATTCTGGTAGTATATCAGAAGAAGAAGCAATTAATCATCCGAATAAAAATATAATAACTAGAGCGGTTGGAACTCATGAAGATGTTGAAGTTGATATTTTTAAGTTTGATATTGATGAATATGATAAATATTTAATGTGCTCAGATGGACTTACAAATGAAGTACCAATAGAAAGAATAACTGAAATTATACAAAAAGAAGATGATAATGAACTTGCTTGTTATGAGTTAGTAAATGAAGCTAACAAAAATGGTGGGAGAGATAATATTACAGTTATGTTATTTGGAGGAGAGAGCGTATGAATGGTGAAGTATTAGGCGATAGATATGAACTCCTTGAAAAAGTAGGAGAAGGTGGTATGGCTCTTGTCTATAAAGCTAGATGTAATAAGCTAAATAGATATGTTGCTGTAAAAATATTAAAAAGTGAGTATTCAGATAATAATGAAATAGTAAGTAAGTTTAAAAGAGAAGCAACTGCAATTGCTAAATTATCTCATAATAATATAGTTAATGTATTAGATGTAGGAACACAAGATGATATAAACTATATAGTTATGGAATATGTGGATGGAAAAACTTTAAAAGAAGTTGTAGAAGAATTTGGAATGATAAGTTGTGAAACAGCTTTAACTATTGCTATTCAAATTGCTAAAGCTTTAGAGTGTGCACATAAAAATGGTATAATACACAGAGATATTAAACCACAAAATATATTAGTTACAAGTGATGGATTAGTTAAGGTAACTGATTTTGGAATTGCAAAGATAGCTGATTCTGCAACACTTACAAATACAAGTACTATACTTGGATCCGCTCATTACTTTTCACCAGAACAAGCAAAAGGTGGATTTATTGATAATAAAACAGATATATATTCACTTGGAGTAGTTATGTATGAAATGCTAACAGGAAAACTTCCTTTTGAAGGAGATTCACCTGTAACAATAGCTTTAAAGCATATTCAAGAAGATCCAGTTCCGCCAAAAGAATTAAATCCTAAAATTCCAGAAAGTCTTAATAAGGTTGTTTTAAAATGTATGGAAAAGGATGCAAGCAAAAGATATCAAGATATAAAACAATTAATCTCAGATCTTGAAAAAATAAAGCAAAATCCTGATATTAAAATAGGGGAAGACATATCAAATGAAAATGATCAAACAGTAGAACATACAATAATTATGGCTCCTGTAAAGGAACCGGTTATTGAAGATCCTGAAGATTTAGATGATGAATATTATGATGATGACGAAGATGCTGAATATTATGATGATGACGACAATTATTATAATGATGCAGATGAAGCAGAAAATAAAGAAGAAAAAGCTAAATCTAAAAATAAAACATCAAGTAAAAAAGGAATAATAATTGGAATTGTTTCTGTATTAGTATTAGCACTTTTAGGTGTTGGAGGATATTTTATGATATCCGGTAATAAGGCTAAAGAAGTTGTAGTACCTAATTTTGTTGGAATGAATATAAAAGAAGCTCAAGAGAAAGCTAATAGTTTAAAAATAAATTTAAAAATAAAAACTGTAAAAAGTGATGAAAAAGAAGGCACAATAGTTAGTTCTAATCCAAAGGCAGGAGAAAAAATAAATGAAGGTTCAACAGTAGAGGTTGAAGTGAGTAGTGTGGAAAAAATTACTATGCCTAATTTAGTTGAAGATAGTTTAAGTGATGCTAAAGCAAAACTTGAAAGCCTTGGAATTAAAAATATTATAATAAATAAAGATTATAGTGATTCAATAGCAAAAGGAAATGTTATTTCTCAAACACCTGAACAAGGGGAAGAAATAACAAAAGAAGTATCAGTTACATTAACTGTTAGTGAAGGTAAAAGGGTTGAAACTGTTCAAGTACCAAATGTAAATGGATTGTCAGAAAGTGATGCTAGAAATAAACTATCAGGATTTAATGTAAATGTAGAAACTAAAGATACAACAGACAAATCATTGGATGGAAAAGTTATTGGTCAAAGTTTGAAAGCAGGAACTTCAGTAAATAAAGGAAGTACAATTATATTATCAATTGGAAAATATAAAGAAGAAAAGATAAATGTAGGCGATATTATATCAAATGGAATGAAAGGTTCAGAAGCTAAAGCTGCACTTGAAGCAAAAGGATTCAATGTATCGCTTGCAGGAGATGGAGCAGAAGGAAATGTAGTTTCTTGGACTCCTAATAATGCAACAAAAGGAAGTAATATCACTATAACAACAAAAAAAGAGGAAGAAAAAATAAATGTAGGCGATATTATATCAAATGGAATGAAAGGTTCAGAAGCTAAAGCTGCACTTGAAGCAAAAGGATTCAATGTATCGCTTGCAGGAGATGGAGCAGAAGGAAATGTAGTTTCTTGGACTCCTAATAATGCAACAAAAGGAAGTAATATTACTGTAACAACAAAAAAAGAAGTACAAAAACCTGAAAAAGAAGATAATGATAAACAGGAAAAACAAAATAAAAAATAAATTTAAAGAGCAAGGTGTATGAATTCACTTTGCTCTTTAAGTTTAATATAAATATTCTTGCAAAAAATAATAAAAAGTGTTTATATTAATAAGAGAGAAGAAAAAATTTGGAGGTAACATGAAAGGAAAAATAATTAAAGGTATAGGTGGATTCTATTATGTAAAAACAGATGAAGGAATAATAGAATGTAAAGCAAGAGGAAAATTTAGACATAAGTCACTTAAACCTATGGTTGGAGATAATGTTAAAATAAAAATAGAAAATGGAAAAGGTACTATAGAAGATATAGATGAAAGAACTTCAGAGCTTATAAGGCCAACAGTTGCAAACGTAACACAAGCTTTCGTTGTATTTGCTGTAAAAAACCCTGATTTAAATTTTGATTTATTAAATAGATTTTTAGTTTTATGTGAAAGTAATAATATAAAAGTAATAGTTGCATTAAATAAAATTGATTTAGTAAATGAAGAAGAAAAAGAAAATTTAAAGAAAAGGATTAACTCTATAGGTTATGAAGTTTTATTTATAAATGCTAAAAGAGGTATAGGTGTAGAAGATTTAAAAGAAAGATTAAGCAATAATGTTACTGTTCTTTGTGGGCCTTCTGGAGCTGGGAAATCAACACTTATAAATACTCTTACAGATAAAGAACATATGGAAACTGGTGAAGTAAGTGAAAAAATAGGAAGAGGTAAACATACAACTAGACATAGTGAACTTATTGAGGTTTCAGATGGATATATAGTTGATACTCCAGGTTTTTCTACTTTAGATGTAAACTTTATAAATAAAGAGGAATTAAGATATTGTTTTCCTGATTTTGAGAAGTTTAATAATAGTTGTAAATATAGAGGATGTCTTCATTATAAAGAACCAGGATGTGCAGTAAAAGATGCTGTAGAAAATGGGGAAATAAATAAATATAGATATGAATTTTATATAAGAACATTAGAAGAAATAATAAATGGGAGGAGATATTAAGATGATAAAAATAGCACCGTCAATTTTATCAGCAGATTTTTCAAAGTTAGGAGAAGAGGTTGAATTATTAGATAAAGGAGGGGCAGATTATATACATATAGATGTAATGGATGGAGCTTTTGTACCAAATATTACACTTGGAGCACCAATAGTTAAGGCTATTAGAAATAGAACTAATAAGGTATTTGATGTTCATTTAATGGTAGAAACACCATCAAGATACATAGATGATTTTATAGATGCTGGAGCAGATATAATAACTATTCATTATGAAGCAGAAAAACATATAGATAGAGCAATTCAATATATAAAATCAAAAGGAGTTAAAGCAGGGGTAGTATTAAATCCTGGAACTCCAACAATTATGATAAAAGATTTAATATCAAAATTAGATATGGTTTTAATTATGAGTGTTAATCCAGGTTTTGGAGGACAAAGTTTCATTGATTATTCTTTAGAAAAAGTTAAAGAAGTAGATGAAATGAGAAAGAAATATAATAAAGATTTAATAATAGAAATAGATGGTGGTATATGCGTAGATAATATAAAAGCTGCTAGAGAAGCTGGGGTTGATGTAGCTGTTGCAGGTTCTGCTGTTTATAAAAATGGTGAAGTTATGAAAAATATAAGTGAATTAAAGAGGAATGCTTAAGAAATGAGAGCGATAATAGTTACTGGAGGGAATGAACCTTCTTATGAATTGTTAAATTCATATATAAAGGAAAGTGACATTATAATAGGAGTAGATAAAGGGTGTAATATACTTAAAAAATACGAAATAATACCTAATATGATTTTAGGGGATTTTGATTCTATAGATAAAGCTGCAATTCAATATTTTAAAAATAGAAATGTACTTATAGAAAAGTTTAACCCGGAAAAGGATTATACAGATACTCATTTAGCCTATAACAAAGCAAAAGATATATTCAATGTAGATGAAATGATTATGTTTGGGGCAACTGGTACAAGGCTTGATCATACACTTGGTAATATAGGTCTTATGATTAATGCACTAAATGATAATATAAAATTAGAGATTGTTGATGAAAACAATAAAATTTTTGCTGTAAATAAAAGTACTGTTATAAAAAGAGAAGAAGGAAAAGTTATTTCATTTCATGCTTTGTGTGATGAAGTTAAAAATTTTAATATAACAGGTGGAAAATATAAATTAAAAAATTATAATATGAAAACATTAGAACCTAGAGCAATTTGTAATGAATTTTTAGAAGGAGATATTGAGATATCTTTTGATTCAGGAATTGTATTAGTTTTATATTCTAAAGATTAAATAAAATTAGAACCAATATTAACTATTTGCATATAATATAAATAGTAGTATTGGTTTTAATAATTTAATTGGAGGATTTATGAAAATAGTAGCTATTAAATTACCTAAATGTATCTCAAATATAATAAGATTTTTTAGGAGAAAGAAAAAAGATACATAAATTTAGACATAAAAAAAATGCATTGCTAGTGCAGTGCATTTTTTTTATTTGAACTATATTGCTCTTTCAACCTTACCAGATCTAAGACATCTTGTACAAACATGAACTTTCTTTGGAGTTCCGTTAACTAAAGCCTTTACTTTCTTTATGTTAGGAGCCCAAGTTCTCTTTGATTGACGATGTGAATGGCTGTATTGTACACCTGAAACAACGCCTTTATTACAAATTTCGCATCTTCTTGCCACTTGAAAACACCTCCTTGTTAAGTGAAGATATAATTCTCTTCAATAGGACAGAATTCATTGTACCATAACAAATAGGTATTTTGCAATAGTATATTTCAAAAAAATATATAATATTTTGGAAGATTATTATATAAATCTTGAATATTAAAGATTTCTAATATAAAATATATGTATGATATGTGTAAGGAGGAATCGTAATGGTAGGATTTTCAAGAGAAAATGGTAAGGTTCATTACTCAGAAGAAGTGTTAGCAAAAATTGTTGGACTATCAACAATGGAATGCTACGGTGTAGTTGGAATGGTTTCAAAGAATGCTACAGAAGGTCTTTGGGAGTTAATTGGAATAGAGCATTTTAATAAAGGCGTTAAGATAAATGTTAATGATGATGATAAATTAGATATTGAATTATTTGTAATGGTTGAATATGGAACAAAAATTTCTGTTATAGCAAATAACATAATTCAAAAAGTACGTTATAATGTAGAAAACTTTACTGGATTAAAAGTTTCATCAATTACAGTAAATGTTCAAGCGGTAAGAGTCTAGGAGGTAAAAAACTAATGGAATTTAATAAGATAAACGGCCGTGATTTTTATAACATGGTAGTAAATGCAAGTAACAGATTAGCTGAAAAAAGCGATTTTGTTAATGCTTTAAATGTATTTCCAGTACCAGATGGAGATACAGGAACTAACATGTCAATGACTTTTAAAGCAGCTGTTAAAGAAATTGAAAATATAGATTCAGATTCTATAGAAGTAGTATCTAAAAAGCTTGCAAAGGGTGCTCTTATGGGAGCAAGAGGAAACTCAGGAGTAATTCTTTCACAAATACTTAGAGGTTTTTCAAAAGGATTAGCAGGACATGAAGAAGTTTCAGTATCAGAGTTTGCAAATGCTATTCAAGAAGGATCAAATTCAGCATACAAAGCTGTAATGAGACCAACAGAAGGTACTATTTTATCAGTTATAAGAGCATCAGCAGAATCAGCAGTTAAGTCTAAAGCTAGAAATATAATAGAGCTTTTAGAAGAAGTTAATAAAGATGCTAAGATTATGTTAGATAAAACACCAGAATTATTACCAGCTCTTAAAAAAGCTAAAGTTGTAGATTCAGGTGGTATGGGTCTTTATATAATACTTCAAGGAATGCTTGAAGCTTTGAAAAATGGTATTGTTGCAGAAGTTAAAGATATAAAAATTGGTGAAGGTGGAGCAGAAGCTACTGGAGCAAAGACAACTCATGATGCGGATATAAAATTTGGATATTGTACAGAATTTATAGTTTTAGGTGATGCTACTAAATCAAACGAATTACAAAATGAAATAGAATCACTTGGAGATTCAATGATAGTAGTTGGGTATGACGATGTTATAAAGGTTCATATTCATACAAATGATCCAGGTTTAGTTTTATCAAAGGCTGTAAAGCTTGGAGAACTTTCAAAAATTAAAATTGATAACATGAGAGAAGAACATAGAGAAATTTTAGCAGCTGAAATGAGAGCAGACCAAGAGAAATCTAAAGAAGTAGAAGAAACTAAAAAATATGGATTTGTAACTGTAGCTATGGGAGAAGGAATTACAAACATATTTAAGGATTTAGGGGTTGATTATGTTATAGAAGGCGGTCAAACTATGAATCCATCAACTCAAGATATTTTAGATTGTATAGAAAAAATAAATGCTGAAAACATATTTATTTTACCAAACAACAAAAATATAATAATGGCTGCATCACAAGCAAAAGATATTTCAGACAAGAATGTTATTGTTGTGCCAACAACAACTATTCCTCAAGGAATAACTTGTGTATCTATGTTTAATAGAGATGCTTCTCCAGAAGAAAATGAAGAAGAATTAAAAGACCTTATGGAGTCAGTAAAAACTGGTTCAGTAACATATGCAGTAAGAGACACTGAAATAGATGGAATTGAAATAAAAGAAGGAAATATGTTAGGCCTAGTTGAAGGTAAAATAAAAGAAGTTTCAGATGATAAATTTGAAGCAGCTGAAAAAGTACTTGATAACATGGTTAATGAAGATAGTGAATTAATAACTATATTCTATGGTGAAGATGTTAAAGAAGAAGAAGCTAATGAATTTGTAGAAAAGTTAGAAGAAAAATATGAAGATTGTGATATACAATTATATAAAGGAGACCAGCCTTTATATTACTTCTTAATGTCAGTAGAATAATAAGTATAAAATTACGTATAATAAAAAGCACCGTAAGGTGCTTTTGCTATTTTACCTATAAAAGAGGTGATTAAATGGATATATATACTACAGTTAATAATATAAAAGGAGTAGGTAAAAAGTCTACAGAAAAGCTTAATGAAGTTCAAATATTTAGTATACTTGATTTGCTTTTATATTTTCCAAGAGATTATGAATTTGTAAATGGTAATAGTAAAATAAATGAGATAGATGAAAATGAAAAGCAAATATTAAAGTGTACTATGATTAAATTAAGAGGAGATTTTAGAACAAAAACTGGAAAAATAATAACAACAATAGAATTTGATTATAATGGTATTAGAGTTTTAGCAAAGTGGTTTAATCAACCGTATATAAAAACCAAATTTAAATTTAAAGAATCATATAATCTTTTAGGAAAATACAAAAAAATATCTAATACTTTAGAAATAACAAATCCAATAATAGCATCAAATGAATCTTTAAAAAGTGAAATAATACCTAAATATTCTTTAAAAGGTGAACTAACTAATAATTTTTTAGTTAAAATAATTGGGGAAGTATTAGATAATATTTATGTTAATGAAAATTTACCAGAAGAAATAATAAGAAAATATAATTTAATCTCTTTTGATGATGCTATTCGAGAAATACATTTTCCAAAGGATAAAGAGATTTTAAAAAGATCTATAAATAGATTAAAGTTTCAAGAATTATTTACATATTCTATGAAATTACTTTTACTTAAAAAGAAATCTAGAGTAAAGGATGGAATTGGGTTTAATTGGAGTGAGGAACTTAATGATTTAAGAGAATCTCTTCCATTTTCTTTAACTAATGCACAATCTAGGGTTGTTAGAGCCATACTTAAAGATCAAGCATCTAAATATCCAATGAATAGACTTGTTCAAGGGGATGTTGGGTCAGGGAAAACTATAGTTGCTTTAATTGCTATTTTTAATGCATATAAAAATGGATACCAATCAGCTTTCATGGCTCCAACTGAAATATTAGCAAATCAGCATTATAAAGAAGCTAAAAATATTTTTAAAGGTTTTGATATTGATATTGAACTTTTAACTGGAAGTACTTCTAATAAAGAAAAAAAGAGAATAAAAGAGAAGATAAAGGAAAACAAACCTTTAGTAGTTATAGGGACACATGCTCTTATTCAAGAAGATGTAGAATTTAATAATTTAGCCTTAGCTATAACTGATGAGCAACATAGGTTTGGCGTTGGGCAAAGAAGTAAGCTTATAAATAAGGGTAAAAAAGCAGATGTTTTAGTAATGACTGCAACTCCTATACCTAGAACTTTAGCCTTGTATGTATATTCTGATCTGGATGTTTCAGCAATAGATGAACTTCCGCCAGGAAGAAAGAAAATAGATACAAGATTTTTTAAGGAAGAGGATAGAGATAATGCATATATGCTTGCTTATAATGAAATAGGAAAAGGAAGACAAGTTTATATAGTATGTCCTCTTATTGAAGAAGATGAAAATGAGAAATTAAATTCTGTAGAAAGTGTATATGAAAAATTAAGTCATGGTATATTTAGAAATATAAAGGTTGAATATTTACATGGGAAAATGAAGCCTAATGAAAAAGATGATATAATAAATAGATTTAAAACTGGAGAAACGAAAGTTTTAATATCAACTACAGTTATTGAGGTAGGGGTAAATGTTCCTAATGCTTCGGTAATGATAGTTGAAAATGCAGAACGATTTGGATTAGCACAGCTTCATCAGTTAAGAGGTCGTGTTGGTAGAGGAGAGTATGAATCATATTGTATTTTAATTGCAAAAGCAAAAAGTGAAGTGACTAAAAGAAGAATGGAAATATTAACGGAATCAACTGATGGCTTTTATATATCAGAACAAGATTTGAAGCTTAGAGGCTCTGGTGAAATGTTTGGGGTTAGACAAAGTGGAGATGAAGGATTTTTACTTGCTAATCTTTATGAGGATATGAACATACTTATTAAAGCAAGAGAAGAAGCAAATAATATATTATTTAATGAAACAAAAGAAAATTTAAAATTAATAAAAGAAATAGAGAATAATTTGGAAAAAAGCAGTAAGTATATTTGCTTTAATTAATTATAAATTGTATAAAAAAGTTGATTATGATAGAATGAAATATATATAACTACTTAAGGAGGACAAAAGAGTGAGAATAATAGCTGGAAAGGCAAGAGGACGTAAATTATTATCACCACCAACATATGAAACAAGACCGACTCTAGATAGAGTAAAAGAGGCTATGTTTAGTATGATTCAAGGATACATACCTGATGCTAGCGTTATAGATGTATTTGCTGGAACTGGTAGTTTAGGATTAGAAGCTGCAAGTAGGGGAGCAAAGGAATGTTATTTATTTGACAAAAGCAAGACAACATTTCCTTTACTTAAGAAAAATGTTGAAAATCTTAAATTCAATGATTTTTGTTTCCCGATGAATATAGATGCTTATGATGGATTAAGAAGTCTTGCAAGAAAAGGTAAAAGATTTGATTTAATCTTTATAGACCCACCATATTGTAAAGAAATGATTCCAGAAGCTATAAAAATTATAAAAGAAAATAATTTATTGCTTAATGATGGAATAATTGTAACGAAAATAGATAGTATAGAAGAAATATATGAAGGATATCAAGATATTAAGCTTTTAAAAAGTAAAAAATATGGAAATACAACAGTTTGCTTCTATGAAATAGAAGGAGAAGAGGATTAATGAAAGAAGCTATATATCCTGGAAGTTTTGATCCTATAACTAATGGACATTTAGATATTATAGAAAGAGGCGCTAAAATTTTTGATAAGATAGTTGTTGCTGTTCTTATAAATATAGATAAAAAAGGTTTATTTAATATAGAAGAAAGAGTTGAACTTATAAAACATGCAACTTCTCATATTAAAAATGTTGAAGTTATAAGTTTTGAAGGACTTCTTATTGATTTATTAAAAAAGAGAAATAGTAATCTTATAATAAAGGGGCTAAGAAATAATGTTGATTTTGATTATGAAGCACAGATGGCCCTTATTAATAAAAATTTAGATTCTGATGTTGAGACTGTTTTTATGATATCATCTCCTAACAACTCATTTATAAGTTCATCAGCAGTTAAGCAAATTGGTAAGTTTAATGGTAATATAGATAATTTAGTTCCTGAAAATATTAAAGAGTATATACTAAAGAAAATAAAAAATAATAAGTAGGGGGTATATATGGATAAACAAGAAGCTAACGTTTTAGAATATTTAGAATATTTATTAGATACTATAGAAAGAGCGCCAAAGGTTCCTATGAGCGGTAAAGTTATGGTAGATAAAAAAGAGTTTATGGAAACTATTGATGATATTATAAATTGTTTACCTGATCAATTTAAAAAAGCTCAATGGGTTATGAATGAAAGAGAAAGAATTTTAGCTGAGGCTAAAAGAGAATATGATTCAGTTAAAGAAGAAACTATGATTCTTATGAGACAAAATATTGAAAATCATGATATTGTTAAAGAAGCTAAAATAAGAGCTCAAGAAATATTAGCAACTGCAAAAAGAGAATCTAAAAACTTAAGAGTAAGTGCTAGAGATTATGCAGATGAAATATTAACTGATTTAGATGAACAAATGGAAAATAAAAAAATGGAGCTTATAAAATCGCTTCAAGTAAGCTTTGAGGATACAGCTAGGGAAATTGATGAAAACCTTACAAAAGCATGCTCCATTGTAAAAGAAAATATAAAAGAATTAAGATCTATGGATTAGTTTTTTAGCTTTTTTGAATTATTTTTAACAATGTATTGAATAATAAAAATAATAATTAAAAATATTAATATTGGCAATAAGTAATTAATTAAGTAATTAGAAACAAAAAAATTATTAGATGAATATGTTTCTATTGATTTAAATACTATATTTGACAATAAAAAAGTAAAAACAAAGCTAAAAATTCCTTGTATTAATTTTAAAAATACATATCTAAAAAAAGATACATTATGTTTTCCTATAAAGGAAAATGTTTGAGCTATTATAGATATGCCCGAGAATGAAGCTAAAAAGCTTATTATAGCTAATTTAAAGTGTATTGACATGGAACTAGATGAAATTATGCTACAACCATTTGTTAGTTCAATACTACCTAGAAATGTTCCGTACAACATATTTCTTGGTATATTGAATAAATTTTCTATATTAAAAAATATGTCTTTTATGAAGTTTATATTTTTTAATATAGATATAATTACAGAAAATGCTACAACGTACGAGCATACAGATAATGTTGTATTTAATGCATCTTTAATAGATTTATCTAATGCAACACTAAAACTTATTTCTTTAAAAGAAGTCTTCTGCGCATTAAATTGATGCATAGAGGACTTTTTCATTGTTATTATTGCAATGAAAAATATAGATAAATAATTACTTATAAGTAAAAAGTAGCCGTATTTTGGATCTCCAAGTAATGAAGCACCAACAGACCCTATTAAAAATATAGGTCCTGTATTTGATGCTATATTTATAAGCCTTATATAATCTTTTTTTTCAATATCACCATTTTCATATAAATTGCTACTAAATTTAGCTCCTAATGGATAACCACATAAAATACTACCAACTAAAGGAAAAGAACAATTTGATGGTAATTTTAATGGTTTGCATATAAGAGGACCTATTAATTTAGAATATGTTGATATTCCATCATAGCATATAAGTAAATTGCATATAAGAGAAAATGAAAATATAGTAGGAATTATAGCTTTAAAGCAAAGTCTTAATCCATCTAATGCTGCATTAATAGATGCTTCAATATTACTTACAAATAATATTATTAAAACAGTTATAAAAAAACAAAAAATATTGTTTTTATAAATATTACAAAACTTAAATAATAAAACTATAAAAATAAATATAAAGAAACATAAAATAAAAATATAAATATTATTCACGAAATCACTCCCATCAATAATATTTATATGCACATAATATAGCAAACTTTACTTATGTATATAAGGGGTTTTTAAATAATCTTCAATAGGAGATATTGATTTATTTAAAATTGAATAAGCTTTTGTACCAAGTAAGTTTATTTTTAAAATATCATCATCTATATGTTTTGGAATCTTATTTAATATTTTTAAATTAGATTTAGACTTAATTTCTTTTAATATTTTCATACCAGTAGAATTAAGAGCAAGAGGTCTTATAAATTTAAAATCATAATTTTTAATGTTAGTTAAATCATATTGCTCAAGTCCTATGAAGAAACTTGTAAGAATTCTATTTATTCTTGTATAAGTATATCTTTTACTTTTAATATTTAGTATAAGCTCATTTATACATTTAGAATTAATTATTTCTTTTTTTATTTTATTATCTAATCCTTCAGATAAATCATTTATGTTTTTTAATTTAGAATCATTAGTTAAGATTTTATATTTTAAAAATTCAAACATATCATTTTCAAATACAAAATTATAATTTTTATTAAATAAGTTTTCTAATTCTTTATATGTTTCTAAAGGTATAGAATTTTTTAAAATATTTAAATTCATATTTTCTTTTAAACATTTTCTTATAGAAGTAGCTGAAGAAAATGTTTTGCTCAAATTTAAGTCATTATAGTTATTACCTTCACGTTTAAGTGTAAAGGGCTTTATTTTGCTATCTAATTTTATAATAGATTTTATATATTCTATTGCTAATATATTATTTGAGTTTGATAAAATTTCATATACATTGTCATTTGGCAAAATAGAATTTAGAGAATTTGTTCTTGCTGTATGAAAAGGTATACCTTTTTTTATATTATCTTTTAAATTTTCTTTATATTCAGTAGATTCAAAAGCTAAAGAATGTGCTATTTTAAAAAGATTATTTAAATTTCCACTTTCACTTCCGAAATATATATTATTTATACAATTTAAACTGTTTAAAAGTTTGACTCCACCAAAAGCAAAATTTTCTGCAGAAGATAATGAATATACAAGTGGTAATTCTAAAACTAAATCTACACCGTTTAAAACAGCAATTTTAGCTCGTGTATATTTATCTATAATAGCAGGTGTTCCTCTTTGCATAAAATCTCCACTCATTACACAAACTATACCATCAGAATTTGTATCTTTTATTGCATTTTCAAGATGGTATTTATGACCTAAATGGAAGGGATTATATTCAGTTATAATACCTGTTAAATTCATATAAAATCCTCCTTTAATACTAAAATAATACTCATAGTATATCATATAATTTTTAAAGTGGCACTTTTAAAGGGGAGAGGATAAATATTCAGAAAATTTGCAGTATTTCAAATCTAATGAATTCAATGAAACGGCAAAAAAATGTCCTTTAAAGGTTGAAAATTTGCATCAATTAGGAGTATATTAATATGTGAAGATATACACGGATCTTTGAAAGGAGAAATGAACATGGAACTTATGAACAAAATATGGGAGGCTGCAAAGTCTGATAAAAAAAAGATAGTCCTTCCAGAAGGCGACGAGGCTAGAACGGTAGTTGCTGCTAGAAAAATATTTGATGAAGGAATAGCTATACCGGTTTTAATAGGTAATAAAGAAAGAGTATTACAATCTGGTAAAGAGCAAGGTGTTAATCTTGAAGGAGTAGATATAATAGATCCAGAGACATCACCTAAGCTTAATGAATATATAGAAGCTTTTTATGAGTTAAGAAAAAATAAAGGTATGACAATGGAAAAAGCTGAAAGAATAGTTAGAGATCCTCTTTATTTTGCTACAATGATGGTAAAACTAGATGATGCTGATGGAATGGTTTCAGGTGCTGTTCATACAACAGGAGATCTTTTAAGACCAGGTCTTCAAATAATAAAAACTGCACCAGGAGTATCAGTAGTATCAAGTTTCTTTATAATGCTTGTACCAGGATCAAAATATGGAGAGCAAGGTATGCTTTTATTCTCTGATTGTGCTGTTAACCCAAATCCTAATTCAGATCAATTAGCTGCTATAGCAATTGCAACAGCAGAAACAGCTAAGAATCTTTGTAAAATGGAACCAAAGGTTGCAATGCTTTCATTCTCAACTATGGGTAGTGCAGATCATGAATTAGTTGATAAAGTTAGAACAGCAACAGAAAAAGCTAAAGAATTAAGACCAGATTTACAAATAGATGGAGAATTACAATTAGATGCAGCAATAGTTCAAAAGGTTGCAAATCAAAAAGCTCCAAACAGTAAAGTTGCAGGAAATGCAAATGTATTAGTATTCCCAGATTTACAAGCTGGAAATATAGGATATAAATTAGTTCAAAGATTTGCTAATGCAGAAGCTATAGGACCTGTATGTCAAGGTTTTGCAAAACCTATTAATGATTTATCAAGAGGATGTAGTTCAGAAGATATAGTTAATGTTGTTGCTTTAACAGCAGTTCAAGCACAAGCTTCAAAATAGTAATAGCAATTAGTAGTAGAAATTAGACGTTGATAAATTTTTAAGGGGGATCTCAAGATGAAAATATTAGTAATAAACTGTGGAAGTTCATCATTAAAGTATCAATTAATAGATATGACTAATGAAGTAGCATTAGCTCAAGGATTAGTTGAAAGAATAGGAATAAATGGTTCAATTTTAACTCAAAAAGTTGAAGGTAGAGATAAATATATAATAGAACAAGAAATGAAAGATCATAAAGATGCTATAAAATTAGTTTTACAAGCATTAGTTGATGAAAAACATGGCGTTATAAAATCAATGGATGAAATAGCAGCTGTTGGACATAGAGTAGTACATGGTGGAGAAAAATATTCAAAATCAGTGTTAGTTGATGAAGAAGTTATGAAATGTTTAGAAGATTGTGTAAAACTTGCACCACTTCATAACCCACCTAACATAATAGGTATAGAGGCTTGTAAGGCTTTAATGCCAAATACACCTATGGCTGTAGTATTTGATACTGCATTCCATCAAACAATGCCTGAAGAAGCATATATTTATGCTATACCATATGAATATTACAAAAATAATGGCGTAAGAAGATATGGATTCCACGGAACATCACATAAGTATGTATCACAAAAAGTTGCAGAAACTATGGGAAAAGATATAAAAGATTTAAAAATAATAACTTGTCACTTAGGAAATGGTGCATCAATTACAGCAATTAAAGATGGAAAATCAATAGATACATCAATGGGATTTACACCACTTGACGGAATAGTTATGGGAACAAGATCAGGAAGCATAGATCCTTCAATAGAAACTTTCTTAATGTCAGAACTAGGATATTCATCACAAGAAATAAATGATATATTAAATAAAAAATCAGGTATTTTAGGAATTTCAGAAGTAAGTTCAGACTTTAGAGATGTAAAAAATGCTGCTTATAATGAAAATAACAGCAGAGCGCAACTTGCATTAGATATATTTAGTTATAGCGTTAGAAAGCAAATTGGTGCATATGCTGCTATTATGGGTGGAGTAGATGTAGTAGTATTTACTGCAGGAGTTGGAGAAAACTCAATAGAAACTAGAGAAGATATAGTTAAGGGATTAGAATTCTTAGGAATTGAATTAGACACTGAAAAGAACAAAGTGTTTGGAGAACTTAAAGAAATATCAAAAGATGGTAGCAAAGTTAAGATATATGTTGTACCAACAAATGAGGAATTAATGATAGCTAAAGATACATTAGAATTAATAAAATAGTTAATATTAATAAAAAATCTTGACTTTTTATGTCACCCTTTATATAATAAATTGTGTTTGTTCAGTAAATATTTTAAGCTAAGGGGTGAAAAAGAGCTTTCGCTCGAGCTATGTCGCTAGTTTAGTGATATAATGTGTCTTAGTGGACATGAGGATTTTTATCCAGAGCATGAAATTTATGAAATTACAATTTTCTAGTCTTTTTTCAAGAAAAGAAAGAGAAAAGAATTTTTCTTATGATTTTGATATGAAAAAATTTCACTTTGAAGGAGAAGTAGTTGAACCAGTATCTAAAGTTTTAGTTAATGGAACTATATATTCAAAGGAGAAAGAGATTGTAGTTAGACTACATGTAAAAACAGAGCTTAAGCTTTGTTGTTCAAGGTGTTTAGATACCTTCATCTATCCAATAGATTTTGAAATAGAAGAAAGGTTTACAAATGTTGACGATTCATTAGATAATGATGTAATATTTGTAAAGGGTGATGAATTAGACATCACAGATTTTGTTGAAAGAGAAATAATTTCAACCTTACCAATTAAAAAGCTTTGCAGTAATGAATGCAAAGGCCTTTGCCACAAGTGTGGTAAAAATCTTAACATTGAAAATTGTACTTGTGACAATGATGATATTGATGTTAGATTAGCAGGTCTTAAGGCACTGCTTGAAAATAAGGAGGTGTAATCAATGGGATGTCCAGCAAGAAAAACATATAGAGCAAAGAGAGATTCAAGAAGAGCTCAAACTTTCAAAGCGAGCTTACCAGGAATAGTTGAATGCCCACAATGTCATGAAATGAAATTAGCTCACAGAGTTTGTAAGAGCTGTGGATACTACAAAGGTAAAGAAGTAGCAGCTTCAGAAGAATAAAAGAAAGTCTTATGACTTTCTTTTCTTTATATATAGAAAAATATATACAAAAAGGGGTGAGTTAATTGAGAATAGCAATAGATGGAATGGGTGGAGATAATGCACCTAAAGCTGTTGTAGAAGGTGTTATAGATGCTTTGAAGGAATATAATGATATAGAAGTATATATAACAGGTCCTGAAGAGAAAATAAATGAAGAATTAAATAAATATTCTTATGATAAAAATAGAGTTAAAGTAGTTAATGCTACTGAAATAATATCTACAAATGAACATCCGGTTATGGCACTTAGAAGAAAAAAAGATTCTAGTATAGTAAAAGCATTAAACTTAGTGAAAGAAGGTAAATGTGAAGCTGTTATCTCAGGGGGAAGTACTGGCGCATTTTTAGCGGGATGTACTTTGATTGTTGGTAGAATAAAAGGAGTTGAAAGACCAGCTTTAGCTCCTATAATGCCAGGCAGAAGAGGTAAGTTTATGATAGTTGATGCAGGTGCAAATGTGGATTGTAAACCTAATTATCTTGTTCAGTTTGCTAAAATGGGTAAAATATATTATGAAAATGTATTTAATAAAAAAGATCCAACTGTTGGTCTTATAAATATTGGTGAAGAAGCTGAAAAAGGTAATGAACTTACAAAGGAAACTTATAAACTTTTAAGCAATGAATCATTAAATTTTGTAGGTAATGTTGAACCAAGAGAGATACCAACTGGAGAAGTTGATGTTTTAGTTTGTGATGGATTTGTAGGAAATACTGCTCTTAAATTATATGAAGGTGCTGCAATGAATTTACTTGGTATAATAAAGGATACTATAATGGAAGCATCTTTTATGCCTAAAATTGGAGCAGCTCTTCTTAAACCAGTTTTTAAGAAACTTATGATTAAATTTGATTATAAAGAAGTTGGTGGAGCTCCTTTCTTAGGAGTAGATGGAATTTGTATAAAAGCTCACGGAAGTTCTGATGGAAAAGCTTTTAAAAATGCAATAAAACAGACTACAATTTTTTATAAAGGTAACGTAATAGAGAAAATAAAAGAAGAAATAAAATAAAAATTATTTTATTAGAATATTGACTGTATATTTAATATATAATATTATCTAAGGGAAGGATTCAGGAGGTGATAATATGTTTGAAAAGATTCAAGAGATAGTATCAGAAAAATTAAGCATAGATAAAGATGAAATAACAATGGATTCATCATTTATTGATGACCTTAATGCAGATTCATTAGATATAGTTGAGTTAATAATGGCATTAGAAGATGAATTAGATATGGAAATTCCAGATGAAGATGTTGAGGGATTCAAAACTGTTGGAGATGTTGTAGAATACGTTAAAAATCATGTTGAAGAATAGTAAAATCCCGCCTTTATTGCGGGATTTTATATTTAAAAATATAATAAAAGAATTAATGTAGTTTATTCTTGAATTTGTTTAAAGAGCAAACTGAAGAATAAACTTAGAGGAGTGAGGATATATGAATAAATTAAAGGTAAAAGAGTTCGAAGAAACTCTTGGAGTAAAATTCACTAACCTAAGTTATTTGAGAAAAGCATTAACACATAGTTCATTTGCTAACCAGTATAAGGATACAGAATATAATGAAAGATTAGAATTTTTAGGAGATTCAGTTCTTCAATTATGCATAACAGAATATTTATTTAAGAATTATACTGAAAAATCTGAAGGGGAGCTTACAAAAATCAGAAGTTTAATTGTTTGTGAAAATTCTCTTTTTGAAGTAGCAAAAGGATTAAATTTAGGTAATTACATAAGAATGAGTAAGGGAGAAGAACTTACAGGAGGAAGACAAAGAACTTCAATACAAGCGGATGCTGTTGAAGCTGTCTTAGCAGCTATTTATTTAGATAAAGGATTAGAATTTACAAGAGCATTTATTTTGAATAAATTTAAAGATATAATAGATAAAGCTATAAATAATGAAATAATATTAGATTTTAAAACTAAATTACAAGAACATTTACAAAAAAATGGTGAGGTTCAAATAAAATATGATTTAGTTAAATTTGAAGGTCCTCCACATAGAAGAAAATTTTACACTAGAGTTTTAATAAATGATGAGTGTATGGGAGAAGGTGAAGGATATTCTAAAAAGGAGGCAGAACAAGCTTCTGCAAAACAAGCCTTAGAAAAAATGGGGGTAATAAATGAGTAAAAATTATTATATTATACCTATTTTTGTTCCTCATGAAGGTTGTCCTCATAATTGTGTGTTTTGTAATCAAGATAGGATAACAGGTGTAAGAGATAAGGTTGATGGAACAAAAGTTAAGGAAATTATAGAAGAATATTATCGTACTATAAAAAATAAAGATGCAACTATCGAAGTATCTTTCTTTGGTGGTACTTTTACAGCTATAAAGGAAGAAAAGCAAAGAGAGTTATTATCTGTTGCTAAAAGATATAAAGATTTAGGAATAGTAGATAAAATAAGAATGTCAACTAGACCAGATTATATAAATGATTATATATTAACTTATTTAAAAGAATATGATGTTGATATAATAGAATTAGGAGTACAATCTTTAAATGATGAAGTATTAACTGCAGCTGGTAGGGGACATACGGTAGAAGATGTAATTAATGCATCTAAGCTAATAAAAAAGTATGGAATAGTATTAGGACATCAGTTAATGCCAGGATTACCTAAATCAAATAAAGAAAAAGATATAAATAGTGCTAAATTATCAATACAATTAAAACCTGAAATAGTAAGAATATATCCATCTTTAGTTATTAAAGATACTCCTATGGAAATTATGTATAATAGAGGAGAATATACTCCTTATACATTGGATTTAGCAGTAGATGTTAGTAAACAAATATATTTTATGTATAAAAAAGAAGGAATAAATGTTATAAGAATAGGACTTCAGCCTACAGATACTATAAATGAAGGTGGAGATATTATAGATGGTCCTTTTCACCCTGCATTTAGAGAGCTTGTAGAAAGTAGCCTTCTTATAGATAAAATAAAACAAGAAATTATAAGTGATAATTTGGAAATTTTAATTAATAATAGAGATGTTAGTAAGTTATATGCTAATAAGAAATATTATTTCAACAAGCTAAAAGAAGATGGTTATAATATTACTGTTAAGATAACTGATGATGTTGAAAAGGGAAAAGTATTAATTAGAAATATAGTAGAAAAAAATATAGAAATTTAAATGAAACGAGGGTTTTGCTCTCGTTTTGTTTAAATATAATTAAATATAGAGGTGATATAATGAGAAAAAAAACTAGAGAAAAAATGCAAATTGCTCTTGCAGTTTTTTTAGTTTTGGTATTTTTAATATCCTTGATACCAATATTTATATAAAGGAGTGGAATTTGTGTTTTTAAAATCTTTAGAGTTAAGAGGATTTAAATCCTTTGCAGATAAAACAGAGTTGAAGTTTAAAGAGGGAGTTACAGCAATAGTAGGTCCAAATGGTAGTGGAAAAAGTAACATATCTGATGCTGTTAGATGGGTTCTTGGTGAGCAAAGTGTAAAAACTTTAAGAGGCGGAAAGATGGAAGATGTAATTTTCTCTGGAACACAATACAGAAAGCCTGTTGGACTTGCACAAGTTTCTCTTACTTTAGATAATTCAAATGAGGTTTTACCAATTGATTATAACGAAGTAACTGTAACTAGAAGAATATTTAGATCAGGTGAAACAGAATATTTATTAAATAATAGTAAATGTAGATTAAAAGATATAAATAGTTTATTTATGGATACTGGTATAGGAAAAGAAGGGTATTCTCTTATAGGACAAGGTAAAATAGAAGCTATTTTAAGTGGTAGACCAGAAGATAGAAGAAATTTATTAGAAGAAGCATCTGGAATTGTTAAATATAAATTTAGAAAAAATGAAGCTGAAAAAAAGCTTTCAAATACAGAAGAAAATTTAATTAGAATAAGAGATATAATTTCTACATATGAAGAGCGATTAGAGCCTTTAAGAATAGAGAGAGAAAAGGCATTAAAGTTTAAAGACTTATCAAATGATTTAAAAGAAAAAGAGGTTTCTTTAATAGTAAATAATATTAAAATTATTGAAAGAGAAATTAAAGAATTTAATAAAGAATTAGATGATAAGAAAAATGAATTAAATGCAAAAAGAGAAGATCTAAATTTAAAAAAGCAAAAATTAAAAGATATAGAACAAAGCTTAGAAGAATTAGAAAGAAAAAGCACTGAAGAAAAGCTAGAGTATTTTAGAAAAAAAGAAGATATAACAAAAGCAAATAGTGATATTGAATTACATAATGAAAGAATTAATAATTTAAATAAAACTATTGAAAAAAATAAGTTTGAGAAATATGGATTAAACAGTAAGATTTTAGATATAAATAAAGAAAAAGAATTTCTAAAAAAAGAACTTTCAGAAAAGAAAGAAGAAGAAAAAATAAAATTATTAGAGATTGAAAAATTAGAAGATGATATTAAATCTATATCTTCAAAAGTAAAAGACATAGAATTAGAAATTAATAACTTAAAAAAGAGTGAATTAGATTTAATTAAAAATAATTCTTCAATAAATAATAAAATAACTGAAATAAAAGGTGAAATAAAATCTAAAGAAGAAAGAAAGTATAAAATTGATGAAGAAGTTAAAAGTATAGATAATAGCTTAGGCATTAACAGGTCAACAATTAATGGATTAACATTAAAAATTGAAGCACAAGAAAAAGAATATGAAATACTAAATAATAAATTAGTAGAAAATAAAAATAATTTATTAAAGATAAATAGTTTAATAGCAAATAAAGAAAAAGAATCAAAGTTTTTAAGTATTTCATTAAGTAAATATGAAGCAAATAAATCTATGCTTAAAGACTTGGAAAATGGATATGAAGGCTATAATAGATCATTAAAGAACCTTATGGATAGAGTAGATAGGAAATTAACTCCTCATACTGAAGGTATAAAGGTGTTAGGTGAGGTATTTACTGTTCCTAAAGGATATGAAACTTCTATAGAAACAGCACTTGGATCTTCTATATCTAATGTTATTACAGAGACAGAAAATATAGCTAAAGATCTTATAAATTATTTGAAAAATAATAAATTAGGTAGAATAACATTTTTACCACTTAACATAATAAATGGTAGCAAGTTAGAGGTTAATGACAAAGTTAAAAATATAGATGGATATTTAGGTATTGCATCAGATATAGTTCATTTTAATCATAAATATACAAAAGTAATTAACTATTCTCTTGGTAGAACAATAATAGCTAAAGATATGGATAGTGCTTTCAAAATTGCTAAAATAATAAATTATAAATATAGAATTGTTACTTTAGAAGGAGAAATACTAAATGCTGGTGGAGCATTGACAGGTGGTAGTATAAAGGGAAAAACTACTAACATATTAAGTAGAAAAAGAGAAATAGAAGAAATACAAGAAAAAATAAAAGAAACTAAATTAAAATTAGATGAAACTTCAGATTATATAAAGGAAATCACTAAAAAGAGAAAAGATATAGATGAAGAGGTTTTAAATTTAACAGATAGTATGCATGCTATAAAAATAGAGCTTGCAACAAACAAAAACGAACTTATGAATTTAGAAAATCAGATTAAAAATCTAAAAGAGAATAATTTAAAGGCAAAAGATGAGAAAGATTTAATAGAAATAGATTTGAGTGATTTAAAACTTAAGCTTGAAGAATTAAGTAGTAGTATATTAAGCTTAGCAAGTGAAAATGAATTTAATAAACAAAAAGAATTAGAATTAGAAGAAACATTAAATAATAAAAAATTATATTTAAATAATCTTAATAATAAACTTACAGAAGTAAAGATAAGTATTGCATCGATAAATGAGCTTATTTCAACAAAAAGTGCTGAAATAATAAGAAAAGATTCTGATCTTAAAGAAATTAATTTGAAAATTGAAAAGATTAACGAGGAAAATTCAGAAGCTACTTCAAGTATTTCAATTAGTAAAGAAAAAATTCACTATAATATAGAATTAATAAATAAAAATAATGAAAGAATTGAAAACCTTGAAGAAATTTTTAAGAAAAACGATTTGAAAAGAGGTATGCTTAAAGAAGAATTTAGTGAAATAGATAGCTTAATAAGTGAAATAAGAGATGTTTTAACTAAAGAAGAAGGCGAACTTAATAAAAGAGAAATACTTAAAGCTAAAAGTGAAATGGAAATTGAAAATCATTATAAAAAGCTTAATGAAGAAATGAATTTAACATATGAAGAGGCAAAAGAAATAGCTAAACCTATAGAAGATTTAAGTAGTTTTAAAGATTTTATAAGTTCTATAAAGAGAAAAATATCAGCTCTTGGTATTGTAAATCTTGGTGCTATATCTGAATATGAAGAAGTTAGTGAGAAATACGAGTTTATGTCATCTCAAGAAGAAGATTTAGAAAAGTCAAAAAATGAATTACTTTCAGTTATTGAAGAAATGACAGAAAAAATGAGAATTTTATTCAAAGAAAATTTTAAAATATTAAATAAAAATTTTAATGAAACTTTTAAAGAATTGTTTAAAGGTGGAAATGCTGAACTTATATTAGGGGAAGGTGATGAGCTTACAGCTAATATAGATATAAACGTTATGCCACCTGGGAAAAAGCTTCAAAATATAAATTTAATGTCAGGAGGAGAGAAGGTTTTATCTGCAATAGCATTATTGTTTGGTATACTTAAAATGAAACCTACTCCATTTTGTATATTAGATGAAATAGAAGCCGCCTTAGATGATGCAAATGTCTATAGATATTCAGAATTCTTAAAAAGATTTTCAGAAAAAGGAATACAATTTATAGTAATAACACACAGAAAAGGAACTATGGAAGTAAGTGATATAATGTACGGTGTTACTATGGAGGAAAAAGGAATATCAAAGGTACTATCAGTTGATTTAAATAAATAGTTATTATGGAGGTAAGATAATGTTTGGAAAATTATTTGATAAACTAAAAACTGGATTAACAAAAACTAGAGATGGGTTACAAGATAAAATAAATGAGGCTTTAAATTTAGCTGTAACTATAGATGATGACTTATATGAAGAATTAGAAGAAATTTTAATAATATCAGATATAGGTATGGACACAACTATAGAAATTATAGATAGATTAAAAGTAAAAATAAGAAAAGAAAAAATAAATGATCCTCAAATGGTAAAACCAGCTTTAAAAGAAGTAATAACAGATATGTTACTTGAAGGAAGTGAAGATGAAGAATCAAATGATTCAAATGAAAAAGAAGTATTATTAGTTATAGGTGTAAATGGTGTTGGTAAGACAACATCAATAGGAAAGCTTGCAGCTAAAAATAAAGCAGAAGGTAAAAAAGTATTATTAGCAGCAGCAGATACATTTAGAGCTGCTGCAATAGATCAATTAGAAGTTTGGAGTGAAAGAGCCTCTGTTGATATAGTTAAACAAAGTGAGGGTTCAGATCCAGCAGCTGTTGTTTTTGATGCAGTTCAAGCAGCAAAGGCTAGAAATGTTGATCTTTTAATATGTGATACAGCAGGTAGATTACATAATAAAAAGAATCTCATGAATGAACTTTCAAAAATAAACAGAATAATTGATAGAGAATACAGTGAAGCTAAAAAACAAACATTATTAGTGTTAGATGGAACAACAGGTCAAAATGCTGTTATACAAGCTAAGCAGTTTATGGAAGCTTGCCCTATAGATGGTATCATATTAACTAAATTAGATGGTACAGCTAAAGGTGGGGTTGTTATATCTATAAAACAAACTCTTAATATTCCAGTTAAATATATAGGAGTTGGAGAAGGTATAGATGATCTTCAGAAATTTGATGCTAAAAGCTTTGCAGAAGCACTATTTTAAAAAATAATAAAATTTTTTATAGGTGTTAAGTAAAAATACTTGACACCTATAAATTTATTTGGTATCATCTCTTTTGTGGTAAGGTGATTATTATGATGGAAGATAGGGTTGAGATTTCATTATTAATGGATTTTTATAAACCATTATTAACTGAAAAACAAAGAAATATTATGGAATTATATTTTGATGATGACTTATCCTTAGCTGAAATTGCTGAATTAAACAACACAAGTCGTCAAGCAATCCATGATCTAATTAAAAGGTGCTATAAGCAACTTTTAACCTATGAAAACAAATTGAACTTACTTCAAAAGAGTATAAATCGAGAAGAAAAAATTATAAAACTTCTTAAAAACTTTAAAGAAAAGTATTCTATTTCTGATAAAGAATATGATATGCTTAAGAAAGAGCTAGAAGATTTATAATATTAGGAGGTTTAGTATGGCTTTTGAGGGATTATCAGAAAAGCTTCAAAATACCTTTAAAAAATTAAGGGGAAAAGGTAAGCTTAATGAAAAAGATATAAAAGAAGCTATGAGGGAAGTAAAGCTTGCTTTATTAGAAGCAGATGTTAACTATAAAGTAGTAAGAAAGTTTGTTAAAAGTGTGAGTGAAAAGTGCGTTGGAAGTAATGTTCTAGAAAGCTTGACACCAGGACAACAAGTTATTAAAATAGTTAACGATGAACTTACTGAACTTATGGGAGGAAGCGAAAGTAAAATAAATTATTCAAGTAGTGGAACTACAGTTATAATGCTTGTAGGTCTTCAAGGGGCTGGTAAAACTACAATGTGTGGTAAATTAGCATTAAACCTTAGAAAGAATAATAAAAAGCCGCTTCTTGTAGCATGTGATATATATAGACCTGCAGCTATAAAGCAATTAGAAGTTGTAGGTAAGCAAATAGACATACCTGTATTTTCAATGGGAGATAAGGTTAAAGCTGTTGATATTGCAAAAGCTGGTATAAAGCATGCTAAAGATAATGGTAATAACGTAGTTATTATAGATACAGCAGGTAGATTACATATAGATGAAAGCTTGATGCAAGAACTTAAAGATGTAAAGTCAGCTGTTAATCCTTCAGAGATTTTACTTGTAGTAGATTCTATGACAGGACAAGATGCTGTAAATGTTGCAGAAACATTTAATAATGACCTTGACTTAACAGGGGTTATATTAACTAAACTTGATGGTGATACTAGAGGTGGAGCGGCACTTTCAATTAGATCTATCACTGAAAAACCAATAAAATTTATTGGTGTTGGCGAAAAGATGAATGATTTTGAAGTTTTTCATCCAGATAGAATGGCATCAAGAATACTTGGCATGGGAGATGTATTATCTCTTATTGAAAAGGCTCAATCTGCAATAGATGAAGAAGAAGCAGCGGATTTTACAAAGAAAATGATGAATCAAGGCTTAAATTTTGAAGATTATTTAACTGCAATGGAGCAAATGAAAAAGCTTGGACCGCTTAATAAACTTATGGAAATGATACCTGGAGTAAATTCAAAAGAGTTGCAAGGTATTGATTTTGATCAAGGTCAAAAGCAAATGGAAAAAGTTAAAGCAATAATTCTTTCAATGACATTAAAAGAAAGAAGAAATCCATCCCTTGTAATAAATAATTCATCAAGAAAAAAGAGAATTGCAAAGGGTGCAGGTTCAACAATTCAAGAAGTTAATAAACTTATTAAAGGATACGAAATGATGAAAAAGAATATGAAACAAATGAAATCATTGCAAAAGGGAGCCAAAAAAGGTCTCTTAGGTAAGTTACCTTTTATGAGTTAATATATAATTATTTTTTAAAGGAGGTGAAATTAACATGGCAGTAAAAATTAGATTAAGAAGAATGGGAGCTAAAAAAGCACCTTTCTATAGAGTAGTTGTTGCTGATTCAAGAAGCCCAAGAGATGGTAGATTCATCGAAGAGATCGGATACTACAATCCAGTTTCAGAACCAGCAGAAATAAAAATAAACGAAGAAAAAGCTAATAAATGGTTACAAAATGGTGCTCAACCAACAGATGTAGTTAAAAAGCTTTTCGTAAGAGCAGGCCTAAACAAGTAATACTAGGAGGTGAATTCTGCAACTTAGTATATAACTAGATGCAGGACACTATGAAAGAATTAGTAGAAGTAATAGCTAAGTCCCTTGTAGATAATCCAGATGAAGTTACAGTAAATGAGATTAAAGGTGAACAATCAATTATACTAGAACTTAGGGTTGCACAAGATGATATGGGCAAAGTTATTGGAAAACAGGGAAGAATAGCGAAAGCTATTAGAACCGTAGTAAAGGCTGCAGCAATAAAAGAAGAAAAAAGAGTAGTAGTTGAAATTATTTAAAGAGTTAGGTGAAGCCTAACTCTTTTTTATAATAAAATCATATAAAGTATAAAATTTTTAATTATAAAAAAGAGGTGATAAATATATGAGAGAATTTTTTAAAGTAGGGAAGATTGTTAATACTCATGGGTTAAAAGGTGAGGTTAAAGTTATACCTTCTACTGAAGATGTAAATAACTTTAAAAGATATGAAGTTATTTTTATTGATGGAATAGAGAGAAAAATATTAGGTGTAAAATTTCAAAAAGATAGAGTTATATTGAAAATTGAAGGAATAGACTTTATAGATGATGCAGAAAAATATAAAAATAAAATTATAGAAGTACCAAGGGATATGGAACCAGAACTTCCAGAAGATACTTTTTATGCTAGAGATCTTATAGGAATTCATGTATTTGATACAGAAGGAAATGATCTTGGGCCTATATATGATGTTATAGAAACTAAAAATAATGATGTATATTGGATAAGAGAACCAAAAGAATTATTAATTCCTGTACTTAAAGATATAGTTTTAGATATTAATTTAGAAGATGAAAAAATTATTATAAGACCTGTAGGAGAATGGTTAGATGAAGATTAGTATATTAACTCTTTTTCCAGAGATGTTTTCAATATTTAACCATAGTATTATAGGAAAAGCACAAGAAAAAGGACTTATAGAAATAGAAACTTTAAATATAAGAGATTATACTAAAAATAAGCATAAAAAAGTTGATGATTATCCTTATGGTGGTGGTGCTGGTATGGTTATGGCACCTCAGCCTGTAATAGATACTATAAGAGAATGTAAAAAAGAAAACAAAGGAAAAGTAGTTTTTTTAGGACCTAGAGGAAAGAAATTTAATCATGACCTTTCAAAAGAATTAGCAAAAGAAGATGAATTAATATTTTTATGTGGGCATTATGAAGGAATAGATGAAAGAATATATGAATACATAGATTTAGAAATTTCTATTGGAGATTTTATATTAACTGGTGGAGAAATGGCTGCTATACCAGTTATTGATTCTGTTTTAAGGCTAAAACCTGGAGTTTTAGGTAAAGAAGAAAGTTTTATGGATGAATCTTTTTCAAATGGATTATTAGAATATCCTCAATATACAAGGCCTGAAGAATTTGAAGGAAAACGAGTTCCGGAAGTACTTTTATCAGGACATCATGAAAATATTAGAAAATGGAGAAGATTACAATCTTTAATCATTACAAGAGATAGAAGGAAAGACTTATTTGATAAAATAGAATTAACAAAGGAAGATAAAAAAATATTAAAAACTTATAATAAATAAATTATTATAAGTATGCATATTTGATGAAGAAATTATATTTAGGTATATATTTAATAAATAAATTATTGCAAAGAGATATTTTTTATGATAGAATATGCTTTGTGCTAGTACGGGCGGTCCTCTTCTGGATTTTAAGCTCCGGAATGAACGTCAAATTAATTTTAGGAGGGAATGCACAATGAACGAAATTTTAAGAGCAATCGAACAAGAACAAATAAGAAATGATTTACCAAGCTTCAACGTTGGGGACAACATAAAAGTTCACCAATTAATAAAAGAAGGTAACAGAGAAAGAATCCAAGTATTCGAAGGAACTGTTATTAAGAAGCAAAACGGTGGTTTAAGAGAAACTTTCACTGTAAGAAGATTAGCTTACGGTACAGGAGTTGAAAAAACTTTCCCAATGAACGCTCCAATGATTCAAAAAATTGAAGTGACTAGAAGAGGTAAAGTAAGAAGAGCTAAGTTATTCTACTTAAGAGATAGAGTAGGTAAGGCTGCTAAGGTTAAAGAATTATTAGTAAGATAATTAACCATAAAGAAGAGGCTTAGAAGTAAGTCTCTTTTTTTTCTATAAATAAATTAAAGGAGGAATTTTTTATGGCAATAAACTGGTTCCCAGGGCATATGAAAAAGACTCAAAGAGAAATAAAAGAGAATTTAAAAGTTGTAGATGCAGTTATTGAAATTAGAGATGCAAGAATACCAAAAAGTTCTGCTAATCCTGATATAGATAAATTAGTTGGAAATAAACCAAGATTAATACTTTTAAATAAAAGTGACTTAACTGAGTCTAAAGTTACAAGAGAATGGATGAAATCTTTAACAAAAGATAATGTTAAAGTATTAGAGGTAAACTGCTTAAAAGGAAGTGGACTTCAAAAAATAAAGCCTGCTCTTAATGAATTATTAAAAGAAAAACATGATAGACTTAGAGAAAAAGGATTAAAAACAATAATGACAAGGGTTATGGTAGTAGGTATACCTAACGTTGGAAAGTCAACATTTATAAATAAAATGGCTAGAAATAATATAGCACAGACTGGAGACAGACCAGGTGTTACTAAGAGTAAGAGATGGATAAAGACATCTATGGATGTTGAAATGTTAGATACACCAGGAGTTTTATGGCCTAAATTTGAGGATGATGAAACTGCATTAAATCTTGCTTTTACAGGAGCTATAAAAGATGAAATTATGGATATTGAAGATTTGGCATATAGATTAGTTGAAAGATTACAACAGTATTATCCAGATGAATTAATGGAAAGATATAAAATAGATACAATATACGATAATCCATTGGAGACTTTAGATGCTATAGCTATAAAAAGAGGTGCTATAATGAAGGGGCGCGAAATTGATTATAATAGAATAGCTGTTATATTATTAGATGAGTTTAGAGGCGGAAAAATAGGAAAGATATCATTAGAAAGACCTTAATAAAGGAGGTTTGAATTTTATGAATCTTTTAAAAGATAATTTATCAGAATTTAGTTATAAAGATATAAAAAGTGAATTTGATAATTTAGAACTTAATTTTAAAACAGATGATATAAATATTTTAAGTAAAATTTTATTAAATGATAAAAGGAAAAATGTTCAAAGTTTAGGTAATAAAATATTAAAAGAAAAAAAGAAATTAGAAGATGAATTTATAAGAGTAAAAAAAATGTATGATTTTGATAGAGGGTTTGCTAAAGGGAAAGTACTTGCAGGTGTAGATGAAGTAGGAAGAGGACCACTTGCTGGACCAATTGTATCAGCTGCTGTAGTTTTAGATTTAGATTCTTTAGATGATATTATACTTTACTTAAATGATTCTAAAAAATTATCTGAACATAAAAGAGAAGAACTTTCAGAAATAATAAAGGAAAAAGCATTAGCTTATTGTATTAGTGAATGTTCTAATGATGAGATTGATGAAAAAGGTATAGCTTATTGTAATAACAAAATATTTTTAGATGCAACTTATGGGCTTTCAGAAAGACCAGAAATAGTTTTATCTGATGGATACAATATAAAAGGTATAGAAATAGAAAATAAATTTGTTATAAAAGGTGATACTAAAAGTGCTAGTATAGCTGCAGCATCTATAATTGCAAAAGTTTATAGAGATAATCTAATGAAGGATATTTCCAAAAAATATCCAGAGTATGGATTTGAAAGCAATGTTGGATATGGAGCTAAGAAACATTTAGATGCATTAAAGGAATTTGGAGCTACACCTATACATAGAATGAGTTTTTTAAGGAATATACTATAAAAAGTAGTAATAGCAAAAGCTATTACTACTTTTTTATCTAAAAGCATCTTTTGTATAAATGATATTATAGTTATTATTTTTTGTATTAAAATAAATCTCTAAAACGTCAAATCTTATAAAAAAATTTTTATAATTATTACTTAATAGAAAATATTTTGTTAATTTTTTTATGTTTTGAATTTTTTTATAAGTTATAGATTCTATAGCACTTCCATAATTTTTATTATATCTACTTTTAACTTCCACAAAACATAATATATCATATTTTTTGCAGATTATATCTATTTCACCAAATCTATTTGAATAGTTTTTGCAAATTATATTATAACCATTTTTAATTAAATATTCTTTTGCAATATTTTCACCATAATATCCTATTTTTTTATTAAAAGATTTCATATTAAAACACCTCAGTTATGTATTATTGACATGTTAGATTAAATTTATTAAATAAAACTTTGATTAAAATCTTTTTTGTTGTTAATAATCATCTATGAGGTGATTAAAATGGCAATAAATATAAATAGTGCAACTAATATTGGAATAAATAGTTATGTTATAAATGTTGAAGTTGATATATCAAAGGGGATTCCTAGTTTTTCCATAGTTGGTCTTGCTGATGCTGCTGTAAGAGAAGCTAAAGAAAGAGTTAGAGCTTCTATAATAAATTCTGGATTTGAATTTCCTCTTGGTAGAATAGTTATAAATTTAGCGCCAGCTGATATGAGAAAGGTTGGTACACTTTTAGACTTACCTATAGCTATAGGTATATTAATGGAATCTAATCAATTACCAAAAAAGGACTTAAAAGAACATTTGTTAATTGGAGAATTATCTTTAAATGGAGAACTTAAAAGGAGTAAGGGAATAATTTCTATTTTACTTCAAGGATTAGATGATAACATAAGTAAATTTTTAATTCCTGAAGAAAATTTAAATGAAGTTTTAGAGGTAAGAAAAGGTAAAGTATACTTAATTAAGAATTTAAAAGAAGCAATAAATTATATAAATTATGAGGATATTTTGCCAGTTGATTATGGTGATTATAAGGAAGAAAAAGAAATAGAAAAATTTTTAGATTTTAGTTGTATAATTGGACAACAATCTTCAAAAAGAGCACTAGAAATTGCAGCTTCTGGAAGACATAATATAGCTTTATTTGGTAATCCAGGAAGTGGAAAAACAATGCTTGCAAAAGCATTAAACTCTATATTACCTCCTCTTACAGAAGAGGAAAAAATAGAGGTAGCTAAAATATATTCTATATTTGGAATGATAGATAAATATAAAAGTATAAATATACCATTTAGGCAACCTCATAACACTATAAGTAAAACTGCATTAATTGGTGGAGGAAAAGAAGTTAAACCTGGAGAGATTACTTTAGCTCATAATGGTGTTTTATACTTAGATGAAATTTTAGAGTTCAAGAGAGAAGTTTTAGAAGTTTTAAGAATTCCATTAGAAGAAAAAGTAATCAGAATAGATAGATTAAGTGATAGGATAGAAATGCCAAGCAACTTCCAACTTATAGCTTCTTATAATCCTTGTCCTTGTGGTAGAAAGTCTATATTAGGACATAATGATAAGTGTGAATGCAGCGAGTATGAAGTTAGAAGATATCAAAAAAGGTTATCAAAACCATTAAAAGATAGAATTGATATATTTAATTATGTTCCTTTAATTAATTTAGATGAATTTAATAAAGGAAAAATATCAGAAAATAGTAAACAAATTAGGGAGAGAGTTATTAAATCAAGAGAACTTCAAAATAAGAGATTAAAAAATACAAAATATAAATTCAATTCAGATATACAAGGAAAGGATATATTTGAATTGTGTAAGATAAATAAAAATGCAAAAAAAATACTAGAAGATTATTTTAGAATAAATACTCCTTCACTTAGAGGGTATGGGAAGGTAGTAAAAGTAGCACAAACCATTGCAGATATAGAGTTAGAAGAAGAAATAAAAAGTGAACATATTATAGAAGCAATAAATTATAGGAAGGATATAAATGGTGAGTTTATTTAAAGAGAGGTAGACAAATGGAAAAATATATATTATGGTTAATGTTAATGGAATGTACGAATCTTCAAAAAATTAAACTTATAAAAAAATATAAAGATGAGAAGATGATTTTTCTTCATTTTGATGAAATAAAAAGTGAAATTCCATTTAGTAATAAAAAATTTACAAATTATGATAAATATAAAGAATTAAATAAAACTGAGAAGCTAATTGAAAACTTAAAATTGCTTAATATAAGGTTTATTTCATTTAATGATAGTAATTATCCTGAAAGTCTAAAAAATATAAAGGAACCACCTTACATAATTTTTTATAAAGGGAATATAAATTTATTAAATGAAGAAATAGTTGCTATAGTTGGGGCTAGAAAAAATACTTCATATGGAGAAATGTCAACTAGACTAATAGCTAAAGATCTGTCTAAAAACAATGTATGTATAGTTAGTGGAGGAGCACTTGGGGTAGATAAAATAGCTCATGATGAATGTTTAAAAAATGATGGAAAAACTATTGCTGTTTTAGGTTGTGGACTAGATATATGTTACCCTTTAAGCAATAAAGAATTATTAAAAAGAATAGAAGAAAACGGTTTAATAATATCGGAGTTTTTGCCAGGAACAAAACCTAATGCATATAATTTCCCAAGAAGGAACAGAATAATAAGTGGATTAGCAAAAGGGGTAATTATAACCGAGGCTAATAAAAAAAGCGGTTCATTAATAACAGCTAGTTGCGCATTAGATCAAGGAAAAGATATTTTAGTTGTTCCTCATGATATATTTTCAGACAGGGGATTAGGATGTAATCTTCTAATAAAAGATGGTGCTTATATATATACTTGCTTAGATGATATATATACTATATTTAAAATAGAAAAGAAGATAGAAAAAACTATAGCTAATTCTAGCAATATATTAAGCATGATTAAGAATGAACCTGTACATATTGATGACATATTTGTAAAATCACAGGTTGACAGAAATACTTTATATGGTTTATTATTTGAACTGCAAATTAAAAATGAAATATTAAGTTTACCTGGAAATTATTATGTAAGAATAACTTGAATCTAAGGGGGTGAAGACTCCAATAAAAATTGGAGTTAATTATGGGCCAAAAATTAGTAATAGTAGAATCACCAGCGAAGGCTAAAACAATAGGAAAATACTTAGGAAAAAATTATATTGTTGAAGCTTCTATGGGGCATGTTAGAGATTTACCTAAAAGTAAGTTAGGTGTTGATATAGATGATGATTTTGAACCTAAATATATTACAATAAGAGGAAAAGGAGATTTACTTAAATCTTTAAGGAAGGCTGCAAAGAAAGCAGATAAAATATATTTAGCTACTGACCCTGATAGAGAAGGAGAGGCAATCTCTTGGCATTTAGCTAATCTTTTAAAGATAGATGATTCCGAGGAATGCAGAATAGTATTTAATGAAATAACTAAATCAGCAGTTAAAAGCTCTATAAAAAATGCAAGAAAAATAAATCAAGATTTAGTGGATGCACAACAAGCAAGAAGAATATTAGATAGATTAGTTGGTTATGAAATTAGTCCAATTTTATGGAAAAATGTAAAGTGGGGATTAAGTGCTGGAAGAGTTCAATCAGCTGCTCTTAAATTAATTTGTGAAAGAGAAGAAGAAATCAAAAGGTTTAAAGCAGAAGAATATTGGACGGTTGATTGCTTTCTTAAAAAGGGAAGAAAAAAATTCCCAATAAAGCTTTCAACTTATAAAAATAAGAAAATTGAATTGAAAAATGAAAAGGATTCTAATAAAGTAATAGAAGAATTAAATAAAGATGAATTTTTAGTTGCTTCAATAAAAAAGGGAAGTAAACTTAAAAATCCTTTAGCACCTTTTACTACAAGTACACTTCAACAAGAAGCTAGTAAAAAATTGAATTTTATGACAAAGAAAACTATGTCAGTAGCTCAGGTTTTATATGAAGGTGTAGAAGTTAAAGGATACGGAACAGTTGGTCTTATAACTTATATGAGAACAGATTCTGTTAGAATATCAAAAGAAGCGCAAGAAAGTGCTAAAAGCTTTATTTTAAATAATTATGGAGAGAAGTATTTACCTGAAGAAACAAGAGTTTATAAAGGAAAGAAAAATATCCAGGATGCTCATGAAGCTATAAGACCTACAAATATAGATATAACTCCTGAGGTAGCAAAAGCAAATTTATCACCTGAACAATATAAACTTTATACTTTAATTTGGAAGAGATTTGTTTCCTCTCAAATGGCATCTTGTATTTTAAATACAAATTCTATAGATATTTTAAATGGTGATTACAAGTTTAAGGCTACAGGATCAACAATAAATTTTGATGGATTTATGAAAATTTATGAATATGCTATAAATGAAGAAGATGATACATCTCTTCCAGAACTTGAAGAGGGAGAAGTGTTATCAGCAGCAAATATTGAAGGAAAACAACATTTTACTCAACCACCTGCAAGATATACAGAAGCATCTTTTGTAAAGTTGCTTGAGGAAAAGGGGATTGGTAGACCTAGTACTTACGTTCCTACAATTTCAACATTATTAAGTAGAGATTATGTAAATAGGGAAAAGAAAAATTTAATACCAACAGAATTAGGCTTTATAGTTAATAATATAATATGTGAATATTTTAAACAAATAGCTGATGTGGACTTTACTGCTAGTATGGAAAAAAATCTAGATAGTATAGAAGAAGGAAAAATTAAATGGAAATCTGTAGTTAGAGAATTTTTTGAACCACTTAAAAAATCACTTGATAAAGCTGAAAAAGAAATGGCAAAGGTCGTTATAGAAGATGAAGTTAGTGATGTGCAATGTGATAAATGCGGAAGAATGATGGTTATTAAAAAAGGAAGATATGGAAAGTTTTTAGCTTGTCCAGGATATCCAGAATGTAAAAATGCTAAACCAATAGTAGAAGAAATAGATGCACCTTGTCCAAAATGTGGAGGAAAAGTTTTAGCAAAGAGAAGTAAAAAAGGTAAGAAGTTTTTTGGATGCTCTAGATATCCAGATTGCGATTTTGTAAGTTGGAATGAACCAGTCAAAGAAAAATGTTCAGAATGTGGATCTTATATGGTGAAAAAATATTCTAAAAAATCTGGAGATTATATAGAATGTTCAAATCCAGAATGCAAACATAAAGAGGAACTAAAAATTAACAAAGAAGAAATTAAAGAAGATTAAACTAAAATAATATAAAAGCTTTGTCAAAAAAATTAGAATGATATTGAAATAGATAACTTGGTGTGATAAACTGTATTAGTATTACGGATTTGTTAAAAAATTAAAACAATTTTAAATATTCTAACAAATGACAATATGAATCTGAAATAGTTAGATATCAAGGAGGATTTTTAATGTCATCACTACTTAATAAAGCGAGAAAATTAAATAAAATACTGCAAAAGTCAGGAACTGAAGCAGTAGCATTTGAAGACATATGTGAACTTTTAAGTGATGTTTTAGCTTGTAATGTTTATATTGTTAGCAAAAGAGGAAAAGTTATTGGTCATAGTTTTGCAACTAGCTTTGAATGTGAAATAATGAAAGAGAAAGTTATAGAAGAAAAAAAGTTTCCAAATGATTATAATGAAAAGTTATTAAAGGTTTCAGAAACTTTAGCTAATTTACCAAACAAAGGTGAATGTGTCTTTGATGGAATAGGAATGTGCACTATGTCAGACAAGCTATCAACTATAGTACCTATTATAGGAAATAGAGAGAGGTTAGGCACATTACTTCTAGCAAGATTTGGAGAAGTATTTACAGATGATGATCTTGTTTTATGTGAATATAGTGCAACGATAGTAGGAATGGAAATGTTAAGAGCTAAACAAGAAGAACTAGCAGAAGAAACAAGAAAGAAAGCTGTAGTTCAATTAGCTATAGGAACATTATCATATTCAGAATTAGAGGCTGTAGAACATATATTTAATGAGTTAGGTGGAAATGAAGGATTACTTGTAGCATCAAAAATAGCTGATAAAGTTGGAATAACTAGAAGCGTTATAGTAAATGCTTTAAGAAAGTTTGAGAGTGCTGGAGTAATTGAGTCAAGATCATTAGGTATGAAGGGAACTCATATAAGAATATTAAATGATAAATTACTTGATGAATTAAAAAAGATAAAGTAGTCAATAATACGAGTAACATTGAATTTTAGTTACTCGTATTATTTTATATAAAAATATAAAAAAAAATAAATTTATGTTGATAGAAAAATTACCTTATGATATACTATCTAAGGTAATAAAAATACACACATTATCGAAATTATGATATAGGTGCCTTTATTTAAGGTTTATTGTAATTATATCGATAGTGGAGGGAAAAACCAGGAGGTAACAATATGTCAGTTATATCAATGAAACAATTATTAGAAGCTGGTGTACATTTTGGACACCAAACTAGAAGATGGAACCCTAAAATGGCTCCTTACATCTTCACAGAAAGAAATGGAATCTATATTATAGATCTTCAAAAAACAGTTAAAAAGGCAGAAGAAGCTTATAACTTCTTAAGAGAAGTTTCAGAAGAAGGAAAAGAAGTACTTTTTGTTGGGACTAAGAAGCAAGCTCAAGAAGCTATTCAAGAAGAAGCTGTAAGATCAAACATGCACTTCGTAAACAACAGATGGTTAGGTGGAATGTTAACAAACTTCAAGACTATCAAAACTAGAATCAAGAGATTAGAAGATTTAGAAAGAATGCAAGAAGATGGAACATTTGATGTTCTTCCTAAGAAAGAAGTTATAAAATTAAAAGGCGAAATGGAAAAGCTTGAAAAGAACCTTGGCGGTATCAAGAATTTAGATTCAAAGAATATCGGAGCTATGTTCGTAGTTGACCCAAGAAAAGAAAAGAATGCTATTTCAGAAGCTAAAATATTAGGAATTCCAGTTGTAGCTATCGTAGATACAAACTGTGATCCAGAAGAAGTTGATTACGTAATTCCAGGAAATGATGATGCTATAAGAGCTGTAAAATTAATCGCAGCTAAAATGGCTGATGCTATAATCGAAGGAAGACAAGGTGAACAAATAGCTGAATAATATAGATGCTAAATAAAAGGTAGGTGAGGGTAACTTCATTTACCTTTTACCCTAGATGATAAGGGTTACTTTTAAAATTTAAGGAGGAATTATAATGATTACTGCAAAGTCAGTTAAAGAATTAAGAGATAAAACTGGTGCAGGTATGATGGACTGCAAAAAAGCTTTAACAGAAACTAATGGAGATATAGAAAAAGCTATCGAAGTATTAAGAGAAAAAGGATTAGCTGCTGCTGCTAAGAAAGCTGGAAGAATAGCTGCAGAAGGTATAGTTAAAACTTTTGTAACTGAAGATAAAAAGAAAGCTTCAATAGTAGAAGTTAACTGTGAAACAGATTTCGTTGCTGCTAACGAAGATTTCATAGCATTTGCTGAAAATGTTGCTAAATTAGTAGTTGAAAGCAATGCTACAACAGTAGAAGAATTATTAAACGAAAAAATGGGAGATGCTACAGTTCAAGAAACTCTTACTGCTTTAGTTGCTAAGCTTGGAGAAAATATGACAGTAAGAAGATTTGAAAGATTAGCATTAGAAAATGGTGCAATCGAAAGCTATATTCACGGTGGCGGAAGAATTGGTGTTTTAGTTGAAGTTTCAACTGAAGGAAATCAAGAAGTAGCTTCAGAAGTAGCTAAAGAAGTATGTATGCAAGTAGCTGCTGCTAACCCTCTATTCTTAAACAGAGATTCAGTAGATCAAGAATCATTAGAAAAAGAAAAAGAAATCTACAGAGTTCAAGCTTTAAATGAAGGAAAGCCAGAAAAAATCGTTGAAAAAATGGTTATGGGAAGAATTCAAAAATACTTCAAAGAAGTTTGTTTAGTTGACCAAGTATGGGTTAAAGATGGAGATAAGACAATAGCTAAGTTATTAGAAGAAAAGTCAAAAGAAGCAGGTGCTCCAATGACTATAACAAAGTTTGTTAGATTTGAAAGAGGCGAAGGAATCGAAAAGAAAGAAGAAAACTTTGCTGAAGAAGTTGCAAAACAAATGGGTAAATAGTGACCTACAAAAGAGAACACCTTGTGTTCTCTTTTTTTGAAAATCAACATATGAATATTTGGAGGGATTTAAATGGCAGATTGTAAATATAATAGAGTAATACTAAAATTATCTGGTGAGGCTCTTGCTGGAACTAATGGTTTTGGATTAGATTTTAATGTAGCGAAAAGAATAGCATTAGAAATAAAAGAATTAGTTAATTCAGGAGTAGAAGTTGGATGTGTAGTTGGAGGCGGAAACATCTGGAGAGGTAGAAGCGGCGAAGGTATGGATAGAACTACTGCTGACTATATGGGTATGATGGCTACTTGTATAAATGCTTTAGCTCTTCAAGATTCACTTGAGCAAGTTGGAGTAGATACTAGAGTATTAACTGCAATAGAAATGAAAGAAATAGCTGAACCTTTTATAAGAAGAAGAGCTATGAGACATTTAGAAAAAGGTAGAGTTGTTATATTTGCAGCTGGAACAGGAAATCCATATTTCTCAACTGATACTACAGCAGCTCTTAGAGCGGCTGAAATAGAAGCAGACGTAATTCTTCTAGCTAAAAAAGTAGATGGTGTTTACGACAAAGACCCTCATAAGTATTCAGATGCTAAAAAATATGATAAACTATCATATATAGAAGTTTTAGAACAAGGATTACAAGTTATGGATTCAACAGCGACTTCTTTATGCATGGATAATGAAATTCCTATATTAGTATTTGGTTTAGATGAACCAGGAAATATTCAAAAAGCAATTACAGGTGAAGAAATAGGTACATTAGTTTCAAAATAAAAAAAGGAGGATATTTATGACTAAGGCGATTTTCAAAACACTAGAAGAAAAAATGCAAAAAACAATAAATGTTTTACAAAGTGATTTATCAACAATGAAAGCAGGTAGAGCTAATCCTACAATGCTTGACAGAATTCAAGTTGAATATTATGGAAGTATGTGTCCTTTAAATCAAGTAGCTAACATATCTGCTCCAGAACCAAGAGTTCTTCAAATAACTCCTTGGGAATCAACTCTTTTAAAAGATATAGAAAAGGCTATTCTTACTTCAGATTTAGGTCTTAATCCTTCAAATGATGGTGCTGTTATAAGATTAATAATACCAGAATTAACAGAAGAAACTAGAAAAAATCTAGTTAAAAACGTAAAAAAAGCTGGAGAAGACGCTAAGATAGCATTAAGATCAATTAGAAGAGATTCAAATGATAAGATAAAGGCTCTTAAGAAAGATGGAGAGCTTACAGAAGACGAAATGAAAAAAGCTGAAGATAATATTCAAAAATCTACTGATAAATTTGTTAAGGAAATAGATAAGTTAATAGAAGCAAAAGAAAAAGAGATAATGTCAATCTAATTTAAACAAAAAACCTGCTCTTTAGCAGGTTTTTTACATAAATAAAGGTGGGGAGGAAACTCATGCTTAATTTTTTTAAAGGGGAAAAAGAAAATATAGATAATAACATAAATATTGATATGGGTAATATTCCTGAACATATTGCTATAATAATGGATGGTAATGGAAGATGGGCTAAAAAGAGAAAATTACCAAGAACTATGGGTCATAAAGCTGGTGTTGAAACTATCCGTAGAGTATTAAAAGAAGCAGATAGACTTGGGGTAAAGTATATGACTTTATACGCATTTTCAACTGAGAATTGGAAAAGACCAAAAGATGAAGTAAATGCACTTATGAAATTATTAATACAATATTTAAAACAAGAAATTAATGAGCTACATAAAAACGGCGTTAAAATAAATGTTTTAGGAGATATATCTAGACTTCCTATAGAATGTCAAAAAGAAATAAAATCATCAGTTGAAAAGACGGAAAATAATACAGGAATAACTATGAATATAGCTTTAAATTATGGTGGAAGAGATGAAATAATAAGAGCTACAAAATTAATTGTAGAAGATGTTTTAAATGGGAATATTAATTTAGAAGATATAAATGATGGGATTTTTGAAAAACATTTATATACAAAAGATATACCTGACCCGGATATTATAATAAGACCTTCTGGGGAACAAAGATTAAGCAATTTTCTTCTTTGGCAGTGTGCTTATTCTGAATTTTGGTATTCAGATATTTGCTGGCCTGATTTTAAAGAGGAAGATTTAAGAAGAGCCATTTATGATTTTCAAAATAGAGATAGAAGATTTGGTGGAATAAAATAATAAATAAGGAGGTTTTTTAGTGAAATCAAATAGCAGATATCTTGGTGCTTTAATGATTGCTCCGTTTATTATATTTGTATTTTTAGGTGGAATTTGGCTAGAATTATTTACTTTAATAATTTCTGCAATTGGTATGCATGAATTTTATAGTGCTTTAAAGAAAAAAGATTTTAATCCTATATCAATAATAGGATATTTAATGCTTTTATTATTTTATGCATTAAATAATAACTTTCAGTATCTAACATATTTAGTTGTATTTTCAACATTTATACTTTTGATAATTCCTGTTGTTAATTTAAAATATACTTTTATAGATGTTTCATTAACATTGCTAGGATTTATGTATGTTGGAATTTTATTTAGTTTTTTACATTTAGTAAATATAAAGTATGGTGGTGAATTCCTTGTTTGGCTTATATTTATAGGCTCATGGATGACTGATACTGCAGCTTATTATTCAGGAAAGTTTTTTGGAAAACATAAATTATGTCCTAAAGTTAGTCCTAAAAAAACAATAGAAGGATCTATTGGAGGGATAATAGGAGCAACATTATTTTGTGGTTTATTTGGAATAGTTGTATCAAAATATATTTATATAATGCCAATTTATAATTATTTTATAATAGGTATTTTATGTGGAGTATTTAGTCAATTTGGAGATTTAGTTGCATCTTCAATAAAAAGATATGTTGGAATAAAAGATTATAGTAATTTAATACCAGGACATGGAGGTATATTAGATAGATTTGATAGCATATTATTTTCAGGACTTGTAGTATTTTATTATTTAACATTTATAGTATGTATATAAAGAGAGCTCTAATTTAAATTAGAGCTCTCTTTTTTAAATTCTAAGAGTTTTTTTTTTGCATATAAATAAAAACAAAGGGGGAGGGTTATGGAATTAAAAAGAGAACATAAGAAGGTTATAGAAGCTATTTTATTATTATTTTTCATTGTTTTTTTTGTGTTTTTTATAAAAATGTATTTTACTCCTTTTTTATGGATATGCATAACATTGTTACTGTCAAATCCCATATATAATTTATTGTTAAAGTTTAAAATTAGTAATAAATTATCAGCTCTTTTAAGTTTGCTTTTACTAAATTTAACATTAGCATTAACTTTATATTACTTAGGTAGAAATATATTTGAATTATTAATGGATATTTATAGAGAAAACATAAATATAATGAATTATTTAATATTAGAATTTAATGATTTTTTGGAAAATGTATTTGGAAATGTAAATATAAGCAATGAAGCGTTAAAACTAATTAGTCCTGATTTTATAACAAAAGGTGCTATAAATACAGGTGAAGGGATAGTTAGTTATTTTATAGGAAATATTTGTACTTTTTTTATACTTGTAGACAAAAAAAAGATAATAAATTATATATTTAAAGCTGTTCCAAATAATACTTTAGAAAGAATTGATAATAGCAGAAAAAATATAAAAAAAATAATAGTTGTTCAATCTGTTCTTGTAATTACATCTACTATTATAACTATAATAGGATTTAAAATATTAGGAATTAAGGAGTCTATAATTCTTGGAATAATATGCGGTATATTAGATTTACTTCCATATGTGGGAACAATAATTGTATTTATACCAATAATAATATACAATATTATTATAAAAAATTACCTAATATCTTTTGGATTGATATGCCTTTATATATTAATACAAATTTTAAGAGAACTTTTAGAAATGAAATTATTAAGTAATAAATTAAATATGCATCCTTTAATAATGTTTATTTCTGTTTATATAGGAATAAAAGTATTTGGTATAATAGGTATAATAATAGGTCCTATATATAGTATTATGGTAAAAGATATATTTTGTAATAGCTAAATTAAATATGGAGGAAAAGATATGAAAAACATTTCGATATTAGGAGCAACAGGTTCAATAGGAACACAAACTTTAGATGTAATTAGAAAATCTAATAATATAAATTTAATTGGAATTACAGCAAATACTTCAGTAGATAAGGTAAAAGATATAATTGATGAATTTAATCCCAAATATGTAGGAATGATGGATAAAAAATCAAAATATGAAATAGAAAAGTATGTTAAGGAAAAAAAGTTAGCTATAAACGTATTTGAAGGTATAGAAGGATTAAATAAAATAGCATCCTTAGATGAAATAGATACAGTTGTAACATCAGTAGTTGGAATGATAGGCTTAGAACCAACTATTAATGCTATTAGAAGTAAAAAAGATATAGCTCTTGCTAATAAAGAAACTTTAGTTGTAGCAGGTGAGCTTGTTATGAAAGAAGCTAAAAAGTATGGTGTTAAAATTTTACCAGTAGACTCAGAACATAGTGCAATATTTCAAAGTCTTAGAGGAAATTCTATTAAAGAATTAAAAAAAATAATTCTTACTGCATCAGGAGGTCCATTTAGAGGTAAAAAGATTGAGGACTTAAAAAATATATCATTAGAAGAGGCCTTAAATCACCCTAATTGGAGTATGGGCAGAAAAATAACAATAGACTCATCAACTCTAATGAATAAAGGACTTGAAGTTATTGAAGCACATTGGTTATTTAATTGTGAATATGATAATATACAAGTTTTAGTACATCCACAAAGCATAATACATTCAATGGTGGAATATAAAGACAATAGTATAATAGCACAATTAGGATCAGCAGATATGAGGCTTCCTATTCAGTATGCGCTTAATTATCCAAGTAGAGAAAAATCTATTGCAAATGGAATAAATTTTTATGAAATAGCAAATCTTACATTTGAAAAGCCTGATATAGATACATTTAAATGTTTAAAATTAGCTTTTCAAGCTGGAAAGCATGGAAAATTAATGCCTACAATATTAAATGGAGCAAATGAAGAGGCAGTAGACTTGTATTTGAATAAAAAAATAAAATATCTTCAAATAGGAGATATAATAGAACACTGTATGGAGTATTTTAAGAAAGAAGGGGAAGGAGAAGTAACTTTAGAAAATGTTATTTCTCTAGATAAAAAAGTAAAGGAATATGTAAGGAAAAAATATAGCTAGGAGGAAATTAAATGTATATACTATATGCTATAATAGCATTTGGATTACTTATAATAGTTCACGAGTTTGGTCATTTTATCCTTGCCAAAATAAATGGGGTTAAGGTTGAAGAATTTTCAATAGGTATGGGACCTAAGATTTTTTCTGTAAATGGAAAAGAAACTAAGTATTCTTTAGGGTTATTACCTATAGGCGGTTATGTAAAAATGCTAGGGGAAGAAGAAGAAGTTAAAGATGAAAGAAGTTTTTCATCAAAATCTCCTTTAAGAAGAATTACTATTATATTAGCAGGAGCTATAATGAATTTAATACTGGCTATTGTTATATTTACTACAATTATTAGTAACTTTGGATATGCTTCTACAAAAGTTTACAAAGTTGCAGAAAATAGTCCAGCAGCAAAGGCTGGTATACAGTCAGGAGATAAATTTATAAAAGTTGATGGAGATAAAGTTCATTATTCAGATGATGTAACTTTTGCTATAGCTTTATCTAAAGGTAAGCCTTTAGATTTAGAGATTGAAAGAAATGGAGAACTTTTAAATTTAAAAGTTAAACCAGAATATAATAAGGAAGAAAAAAGAGATATGTTAGGATTTTACTTTGAAAAAATAAAAAATCCTACTATAATAGAAAGCATAAAAGCTGGTTTATATAAAACAGTGTCTGTTGTAGATCAAACTTTTAATGGACTTAAGATGATATTTACTGGGGAAGCTAATCTTAAGACTGATGTTGGTGGCCCTGTTACTATCATAAAATTATCAGGTGCAGCAGCAAAGGCTGGTATATGGAATTTATTAAACTTAACTGCATTTATCAGTGTAAATCTTGCAGTATTTAATTTATTACCACTTCCTGCGCTAGATGGTGGATGGACAGTAATTCTTTTAATTGAATTAATAACAAAAAGAAAGGTTCCAGATAAAGTTGTTGGAGCGTTAAATTTTGTTGGATTTGCATTTCTTATGGGGTTAATGCTTTTAGTAACTGTAAAAGATATACTGTTCCCAATAAATTTATAGGAGAATAAAAAATGAAAAGAAAATTAACTAGAGTAGTAAATATAAAAGATTTGAAAATAGGTGGGAATAATCCTGTTATAATACAATCAATGACTAATACTGATACAAGAGATGTAAAAAGTACACTAGAACAAATAAATAAATTAGTAAGTGCTGGATGTCAAATGGTAAGATGTGCTGTTCCTGACATGGAAGCTTGTGAAGCACTTAAAGAAATTACAGAAAAATCACCAGTTCCAATAGTAGCAGATATTCATTTTGATTATAGACTAGCACTTAAAGCAATTGAGAATGGAGTTTCAAAACTTAGAATAAATCCAGGAAATATAGGTGATTACGAGAGAATAAGAGCTGTTGTTTCTAAAGCCAAAGAAAATGGAATTCCTATAAGAATAGGAGTAAATTCAGGATCTTTAGAAAAAGATATATTACAAAGAGATGGAAAGCCAACTGCTAAAGGATTAGTTGAAAGTGCATTAAGACATGTTAAAATATTAGAAGATTTAAATTTTTATGATATAGTAGTATCAATTAAATCATCAAATGTTCCTATGATGATAGAAAGTTATAGATTAATGAGTGATAAATGTAATTATCCATTACACTTAGGTGTTACAGAATCAGGCACTACATTTAAAGGAACTATAAAGTCAAGTATAGGAATAGGAACATTACTTGCAGAAGGAATAGGAAGTACTATAAGAGTTTCATTAACATCTGATCCAATTGAAGAAATAAAAGTAGCAAAAGAAATATTGAGAGATTTAGAATATACAAAGGAAGGAATAGAACTTATTTCATGTCCTACTTGTGGAAGAACAGAAATAAACCTTATAGGTATAGCTGAAGAAGTTGAAAGACGATTAGAAGGAATAAATAAGAATATTAAAATTGCAGTAATGGGTTGTGTTGTTAATGGACCTGGAGAAGCTAGAGAAGCAGATATTGGAATAGCTGGTGGAAAGGGAGTTGGAATAATATTCAAAAAAGGTGAAATAGTAAAAAAAGTAAAAGAAGAGAATTTAGTTGATGAACTTATAAACGAGATAAAATCTTTATAAGGTTTATAAATTTAAATTATCCCCCAAAATTATAATTGTTTTGGGGGTAATATTTTGAAAAAGTAATTAAGGAAAGGAGGAAATCCTTTGAGTGAAGAGTTTATAAAAAATATTAATAAAGAAATTAAGAAAAATGATACTTTAGAAGAAAAAGAAATAAAATTAAGTAGATTTCAATTTTATAAAAAAAGTAATATATTAAAAGTTGTAATAAAATCAAAACATGATTTATCAAATAGAGAAGAAGATTGGATTAAAGGATTAATAACAAAAAACTTAGGAATAAATATTAATATAGAGCTTTTAATATATAAAGATGTGGATGATGCTACAGCTTATGAAATAATAAAAAAATATTGGTCGGATGTAGTTTTAGATATAGTTAAAAAAAATCCATTATCTAAAAACGTCCTTTATTCAAAAAATAAAGAAGTAGTAGATAATAACACTATAATTATAAGGTATGGTAGTGAAGCTATTATAAATCATCTAAAGAAAAAAGATATAGAAAAAAAAGTATCTTACCAAATACGTGATATATTTGGTAAAAAAATAAGATTAGAGTTGATATATGATAGTTCTTTAGAAGATGAAAACTATGAAGAAAATAAAGCTAAAGAAAATAAAAAAATAGTTGATGATGTTCTTCAAGGAAGAATAGTTCAAAAAAGTGAAGTTCCTAAGGAAAGTAAAAAAGAAAAGAAAGAACATCAAAAGAAACAACAAAATGAAGGTTATCAAAAGTTTAAAAAAGAGCCTAAAGGTGAAAATACGATTCTTGGAAGAAATATAAGCCAAGAAGCTATAAATATAAGCGAAATTGATGAGACTTCTGGATATGTTGCAATTATAGGTGAAGTATTTAAAACAGAAATAATAGAAACAAGAACTGGAAAAATGATATTAACATTTTTTATAACTGATTATACAAGTTCAATTACAGTTAAATGTTTTTTAAGAGATAAGGATAAAGAAGAAGTTTTAGATAATGTAAAGAAGGGGCTTTACTGTAAAGTAAGAGGAGAAGCTATATATGATACATATGCAAGAGAAGTTGTAATAATGGGTAGAGATATAGTAAAAATGAAGAAAATAGAAAGAATGGATGGTTCAGAGGAAAAGAGAGTAGAATTACATCTTCATACTAATATGAGTACTATGGATGGAATGGTATCAGCAAGCAAAATGATAGAGAGAGCTTCTAAGTGGGGGCATGAGGCTATTGCTATAACAGATCATGGAGTTGTTCAGGCTTTTCCAGATGCTCAAAGTGCTTCTAAAAAATTTGGAGTTAAAGTTATATATGGAGTTGAAGGATATTTGGTTAATGATGGAATTCCTTTAGCTATAGGTGAAAATGGGGAATCTTTAGATGATTCTTATGTAGTATTTGATTTAGAAACTACAGGTTTTTCACCTAAAAATGATAAAATAATAGAAATAGGCGCTGTAAAAATCAGAGAAGGAAAAATAATTGATAGATTTAGTGAGTTTGTAAATCCAGAAAGAAATATACCATATAAAATAACTGAACTTACAGGAATTTCAGATAGTATGGTAGCTGAAGCAGAAACAATAGATACATTATTGCCTAAATTTTTGAAATTTTGTGAAGGAAGTGTATTAGTTGCACATAATGCAGCTTTTGATACTGGATTTATTAAATACAACTGTAGAAATAAATCACTTAAATTTTCTTTTACTATATTAGATACAGTTCCTCTTGCTAGATTTTTATATCCAGAATTAAAGAAGGTTAAGCTTAATATAGTTGCTAAACATTTAGGCATATCTTTAGAGAATCATCATAGAGCAGTAGATGATGCTGAAGCAACAGCGCAAATATTATTAAAATGTTTTGAAAAATTAAAAGAAGAAAAAGAGATATATGATTTAAAAAGTTTAAATAATCAGTTTTTATCTCATATTGATATAAAAAAGCAACCTACTAATCACATAATAATATTAGCTAAAACTCAAGAAGGACTTAAAAATTTATATAAATTAGTGTCTGAAGCACATCTAGATAACTTTTTTAAAAATGCTAGAACCAAAAAATCTAGACTTCAAGAAATGAGAGAAGGACTTATAATTGGTTCAGCTTGTGAAGCGGGTGAAGTATATAGGGCTATTTTAGATGGTAAAAGTGATGAGGAAATTATTGAAATATGTAGATTTTATGATTATCTAGAAATACAACCAATTGCAAATAATAATTTCTTAATTCAAAAAGGGAATGTAAATGATGAAGAAGAATTAAGAGATATTAATAAGAAAATATATAATATAGGTAAAAAGTTAAATAAATTAGTTGTAGCGACTGGAGATGTTCATTTTTTAGATCCACAGGATGAGGCGTTTAGAAGAATTATAATGGCTGGTAAGGGATTTAAAGATGCTGATAATCAACCTCCTCTTTATTTAAAAACAACGGACGAGATGCTTAAAGAATTTTCTTACTTAGGTGAAGAAGAAGCAAAAGAAGTTGTTATTTTAAATCCTAAGAAAATAGCATCTGAAGTTGAAAATATAAAGCCAATACCAGAAGAAACTTTTCCCCCTAAAATAGAAGGGGCAGAAGATGAAATAAGAAATATGGTTAATAATAAAGTTCATAGTATATATGGTGAAAATTTACCAGATGTAATACAAAAAAGATTAGATAAAGAACTTAATTCAATAATAAATAACGGTTATGCAGTTCTTTACCTTATAGCACAAAAACTTGTTGCAAAATCTTTAGAAGATGGATATTTAGTTGGATCTAGAGGATCTGTTGGATCTTCTTTTGTTGCAACAATGTCTGATATTACTGAAGTTAACGGATTACCACCACATTATGTTTGTCCAAATTGTAAAAAATCTGAGTTTTTCTTAGATGGATCTATAAGTTCAGGAGCTGATTTGCCTGAAAAAAATTGTCCAAATTGTGGAACCCCTTATAAAAGGGATGGGCATGATATTCCATTTGAAACATTTTTAGGTTTTGAAGGAGATAAAGAGCCTGATATAGATTTAAATTTCTCAGGAGAATATCAGGGAGTAGTTCATAAATATTGTGAAGTTTTATTTGGAAAGGGTTATGTTTTTAAAGCTGGAACAATAGGTACAGTGGCAGAAAAAACTGCTTATGGATATGTAAGAAAATATTTAGATGAAAGAGGAATAAGAGCAACTAGTGCTGAAATTGAAAGATTAACAATAGGATGTACTGGTATAAAGAGAACTACTGGTCAGCACCCTGGTGGTATTATGGTTGTACCTAGCGATAATGAAATATATAATTTTTGTCCAATTCAACATCCTGCAGATGATAATGATACAGATATAATAACAACACATTTTGATTATCATTCAATAAGTGGTAGGCTTTTAAAGCTTGATATATTAGGTCATGATGATCCGACAGTTCTTAGAATGTTACAAGATTTAACTGGGCTTGATCCTAAAACTATTCCTTTAAATGATGAAAAAGTTCTTAGTTTATTTACTAAACCAGATGCTCTTGGAGTTACCAAAGAAGAGTTAAAATGTGAAGTTGGAAGTTATGGATTGCCGGAGTTTGGTACAAAATTTGTAAGACAAATGCTTGTTGATACCCAGCCAAAATCATTTGCAGATTTAGTTAGAATATCAGGGCTTTCACATGGTACAGATGTTTGGCTTAATAATGCTCAATATTTTATTAAAGAAGGATATACAACTTTAAAAGATTGTATAGCAACAAGAGATGATATTATGGTTTACTTAATGTACCAAGGTGTTCCACCAAAGGCCTCATTTACCATAATGGAAAAGGTAAGAAAAGGAAAAGGGCTAACTGAGGATGATGAAAAATTAATGAGAGAAAACAATGTACCAGATTGGTATATAGAATCTTGCAAAAGAATAAAATATATGTTCCCAAAAGGACACGCTGTTGCATATGTTATGATGGCTGTAAGAATAGCTTATTATAAAGTTTATTATCCTGAAGCTTACTATGCTACATATTTTACAGTAAGAGCTGATGATTTTGATGCTGACCTTATATGTAAAGGTGAAGGAGCAATTGATGATAAACTACAAGAATTATATAACTTAGGGAATGCAGTTACAGCAAAAGATAAGGGAATGATAACATCTTTAGAAATGGCATTTGAAATGTATAAAAGAGGATTTAAATTTTTAAGAGTAGATTTATATAAATCAGAAGCAACTAAGTTCATAATAGAAAAAGATGGATTAAGACCTCCTATAAATGCACTTCAGGGAGTTGGAGATAATGCAGCAAAAGCTATAGTTGAGGCTAGAAAAGATGGAGAATTTATATCAAAAGAAGATTTAAGACTTAGAGCAAAAATAACAAAAACTGCTGTAGAAACATTAGATAATCATGGATGCTTAGAAGGAATGTCTGAAACTAACCAGTTATCTTTATTTTAAAAATTCATTATATTGACAATTTATTTAAAGATACTTGAAAAAAGATAGCTTATATGATAAACTTTATATGAAGAAGATTATTACTAATAGCTAGATTAAAGGAGTGGGAAGTAATTACCCGCTCTTTCTGTTTAGAACGCAACTTAATAATAGGTTGCGTTTTTACTTAGAAATAGAATTTTAGTGTATTGGGAATAATAAGAGCAAAAAATTGAATATGGAAAAGGAGGACAAATATGAAAAAAGATGCTTTAATCGAAAGAATAGAAGAATTAGTTATTCCAATAACTGATGATTTAGGATATGAATTATATCATGTTGAATTCGTAAAAGAAAATGGAGAAAATTATTTAAGAATATATATAGATAATGAAGATGGCATAACACTTACTGATTGTGAAAATGTTTCAAGAAGAGTTAGTGAAATGTTAGATATAGAAGATCCAATAAGTACTTCATATTATCTTGAAGTTTCTTCACCAGGAATAAATAGAAACTTATATAAAGAAGATCACTTTAATAGATTTATAGGTAAAGAAATATTTGTAAGATTTACAAAGACAACAAATGGACGTAAAAATATAAAAGGTATATTAAAATCATGTAAAGATGGTTTTATAGAAATAGATGGAGAAGAAACAGTAAGGATTGAACTTGAAAAGGTTAAATCAGCAAATTTAGAAGGAGAATTATAAAAGGAGGATAAACAGATGAACGAAGAGTTTATAGGTGCTCTTAAAGAGATAGTAAAAGAAAAAGGAATAAGTGAAGATTTAATATTTACAACAATTGAGGATGCAATGGTTGCAGCATATAAAAAAAATTATGCAAATCAATATACATCAGCTCAAAATGTCAAAGTTTCAATAAATAGAAATAATGGAGAAATAGGAGTTTATGCTCAAAAAGTTGTTGTTGATGAAGTTTATGATGAAGTAACTGAAATCAGTTTAGAAGAAGCAAAAGAAATAAATCCTAAATATGAAGTTGATGATGTTGTTGATATAGAAGTTACTCCAAGAAACTTTGGTAGAGTTGCAGCTCAATTAGCTAAACAAGTTGTTACACAAAGAATAAAAGAAGCAGAAAGAAATATAGTTTATAGTGAATATAAAGATCAAGAGTTTGACATAATAACAGGTACTGTTCTTAGAAAAGATAAAGGATTAGTATTCGTAAGCATAGGAAAACTTGAAGGAGTTATAGGACCTAATGAGCAAATGAAAGGTGAAGAATACAATTTCAACGAAAAGTTAAAACTATATATAGTTGAAGTTAAAAACACTTCAAAAGGAGCTCAAATAAATGTTTCAAGAACTCATCCAGGATTAGTTAAGAGATTATTTGAACTTGAAGTTCCAGAAATTTATGAAGGAATAGTTGAAATTAAGAGTATATCAAGAGAAGCAGGATCAAGAAGTAAAATTGCTGTATATTCAAATGATGAATCTGTAGATGCTATGGGAGCGTGTGTTGGCCCTAAAGGAGTAAGAGTTCAAAATATAGTAAATGAACTTAAAAATGAAAAGATAGATATAATAAAATGGAGTAAAGACCCAGCAGAATTTATAGCTAATTCTTTAAGTCCAGCAAAAGTTTTAAGTGTTACAGTTAATGAAGATGAAAAATCAGCAAAAGTTGTTGTAGATGATAATCAACTTTCTTTAGCAATTGGAAAAGAAGGTCAAAATGTTAGATTAGCAGCTAAATTAACTAATTGGAAAATAGACATAAAGAGTAAGACACAAGCTTTAAAAGAAGAGGAAGCAAATAAAGAAGAAGTTATTAATATGGATTCAGAAGAAATATCAGAATAGGAGAGATGTTTTTTATGAAGACTAAAAAAATACCTTTAAGAATGTGCACTGGATGTATGGAAATGAAGCCGAAAGTTGAACTTATAAGAGTTGTAAAATCAAAAGATGGTGAAGTTTCTGTAGATTTAACAGGAAAAAAGTCAGGTAGAGGAGCTTATATTTGTAGATCTACTGAATGTTTAAAAAATGCAGTAAAAACAAGAAGACTTAGTAGAAATTTAGACATTCAAATAGATGAGGCAATTTATGATAGGCTAAGGGAAGAGATGAAAGATGAATAAATTTTTGAATTTTCTAGGATTAGCTAAAAGATCAGGTAGCCTGATAGAAGGATATAGCAGATGCAATGAACTTAGAAATAAGACAAAAATATATCTTTTTGTAATTTCAAAAGATGCATCTGAATCAACTAAGAAAAAATTTAAAAAGCATTGTAATGAAAATGAAATAACATATATTGAAGACTTCTCTAAAGAAGATTTAGGGATTGGCATAGGAAAAGAAGAAATTAAAATTTTAGCAATTAAAGATCAAAATATGGCTAAAAAATTATTATCTCTTTACGAGGAGGAAAATGTATGTAGAAATTAACCGGGGGTGACTGTATGTCAAAAATTAGAGTGTATGAATTAGCAAAGGAACTTAATATAAGTTCAAAAGATTTAATTGAATTATTAATGGATGAATTTAATATAGAAGTCAAGAATCATATGAGTGTAATAGAAGATGAGGATGCAGAACTTATAAAAGAACTTTTAGGAAACTCATCAGAAGGAACAGCAGAAATCGTAGAAGAATACGAGAAAATTGTTGACGAAGAAGTAAACAAAGGACCTAAGAAAAAGAAAAAAGGTAAGAGAAATTCAAATTCAAATGAAGATAATGATGGTGATGAAGCTAAAATTATTGAAGTTGGTGAAACTATTCTTGTAAAAGAATTAGCAGAAAAATTAAATAAACCATCAGCAGATGTTATAAAAACACTTATATTTACTGGTGTTATGGCTGGAATAAATCAAGAAATAGATTTTGCTACAGCAGAAAAAGTTTGTGAAAAGTACGAAGTTTTAATAGAGAAAAAAGAAGAATCAGCAGAGCTTGATAAATTAGAAATAGAAGATGAAAAAGAAGAAAATCTTCAAAAGAGACCTCCTATAATAACTGTAATGGGACACGTTGACCATGGTAAGACATCACTTTTAGATGCTATAAGAAAAGCTAAGGTTACTGCAACAGAAGCAGGTGGTATAACACAACACATAGGAGCATATACAGTAACAGTAAATGGAGAAGAAATAACATTTTTAGATACTCCAGGACATGAAGCTTTTACAGCAATGAGAGCAAGAGGGGCACAAATTACAGATGTAGTTATATTAGTTGTTGCAGCAGATGATGGAATAATGCCACAAACAAAAGAAGCTATAAGCCACTGTAAAGCAGCAGGGGTTCCTATGGTAGTTGCTATAAATAAAATAGATAGACCAGGAGCTAATATAGATAGAGTAAAACAAGAATTAACTGAGTATGGATTAGTTGCAGAAGACTGGGGTGGAGATACAATATGTGTTCCAGTTTCAGCTAAAGAAGGTCAAGGAATAGGTACATTACTTGAAATGGTTCTTTTAACAGCAGAAATGTTAGAATTAAAAGCTAATCCAAATAGAAAAGCTAAAGGAACTGTAATTGAAGCTAAACTTGATAAAGGTAGAGGAGCAGTTGCTAGTTTACTTGTTCAAAATGGTACTTTACATGTTGGAGATTCAATATTAGTTGGATCAACTTATGGAAGAATAAGAGCTATGTTTGACGATACAGGAAAGAAAATAAAATCAGCTGGTCCATCAATTCCAGTAGAAATTTTAGGACTTTCAGAAGTTCCAGCAGCAGGAGACAGATTTAATCAAGTAAAAGATGAGAAAACTGCTAGAAATATGGCTGAAAACAGAAAAGAAAAAATGAAAGCTGAAAGTCAAAATAGACATAGAGTTTCTCTTGAAGATTTATATAGTCAAATAAAAGAAGGTACTGTAAAAGAATTAAGTATTATAGTAAAAGCTGATGTTCAAGGTTCAGTTGAAGCTATAAGACAATCTTTAGAAAAATTATCAACAGAAGATGTTAAAGTAAGAGTTATACATGGAGGTGTTGGTGCTATAACTGAAACAGATATAACATTAGCAACTGCTTCTAATGCAATAGTAATAGGATTTAATGTAAGACCGGATAATAATGCTGTTTCAGCGGCTGAAAAAGATGGTGTAGATATTAAAACTTATAGAATTATATATGATGCAATAGATGATGTTAAATCAGCTATGATTGGAATGCTTGAGCCAGAATATAAAGAAGTTGTATTAGGTAAAGCAGAAATAAGAGAAACTTATAAAATATCAAATGTTGGTACAATAGCTGGATGTTATGTTACAGATGGAAAAATAACAAGAAATTCAGATATAAGAGTTATAAGAGATGGTATAGTAATATTTGAATCAACTTTAGCATCTTTAAAAAGATTTAAAGATGACGTAAAAGAAGTTAAGAGCGGATATGAATGTGGATTAAGTGTTGAAAAATTCAATGACATTAAAGAAGGAGACATTATTGAAGCATATACTATGGAAGCCATCGAAAGAAAAGAACTGTAATTAAGAGGTGAATTAACATGGCTAATTATAGAGGTGGAAGAATAAACGAAGAAGTTAAGAAAGTTGTAAGTAGTTTAATTCAAAATGAAATAAAAGATCCTAGATTAACAGCTATGATTTCAGTAACAGGCGTTGAAGTAACTAGAGATTTAAGTTATGCAAAAGTATTTGTAAGCATATTTGCAAATAGTGAAGAAGAAAAAGAAAGCAATCTAAAGGCTTTAAAAAGTGCAAGTGGGTTTATAAGAAGAGAAGTTGGGCGTAAGGTTAAATTAAGAGTTACCCCACAAATAATTTTTGAATTAGATGAATCAATCGATTATGGAATGAAAATTGATGGATTAATAAGAAAAGCTAAGGAGCAATAATATATGGCACTTAAGGATATTAAGAAAATTATCATTGAGGCTAATAAAATTGGAATAACATATCATACATCACCAGATGGAGATGCTATAGGTAGTGCCTTAGGTCTTCTTAATGGGTTAAGAGAACTTGGTAAGGAAGTGTATATAATATCTAAGGATACACTTCCTGAAGATTTCTCTTATCTTCATTATTCAGAAGAAATTAATGGTACAATTACAGAGCCAACAGAAGGAACGGACTTGGTAATTGTTTTAGATTGTGGGAATTTAGAAAGAATATCTGCAGATTTATCGCAATTTAAAGGAATGATAATTAATATAGATCATCATATGTCGAATGATAATTATGGGTTTATAAATTATGTTGATACTGAGGCGGCTGCTACAGCAGAAATAGTATTTTTATTATTAAAAGAAATGGGATATGACTTTTCAGTTAAAGAAGATATATTGCAAAAAATAGGAAATTGTATATATACATCTTTAGTTACGGATACAGGTTCTTTTAGACATTCTAATGTTACTAAAAGAACACATAATATAGCTGGGGATTTAATTGAAGTAGGAGTTAATAATTCAAGTATATACAATAATTTGTTTGATAATAGAAGTATAAATAAACTTAATTTGATGGGATATGTTTTTCAAAGAGCTAAACTTTATTTTGATGGTAAAGTTGTTTGTGCATCTATAGATGATAATATAATAAAAAAATTTGATGCTGAAAAAGAAGATACTTCAGATATAATAGGAACTCTTTTAAGTATAAAATCAGTTGAAATTGCTATTCTTTTAAAGGAAGTTGAAGAAGGTGTAAAAGCAAGCCTTAGATCAAAAAATGATTTTGATGTTAGAAAAATAGCAGAACAATTTGGAGGCGGTGGACATATAAAAGCTTCTGGACTAATGCAAAGAGGGGTTTTACTTAATGTAGCTAAAGATAATCTTTTAAAGTCTATTGAAAGAGAGTTAATGTCATGCAAGGAGTAATTAATATATTTAAAAACCCTGGAATGACATCTTTTGATGTTGTAAGAATTATAAAGAAGATTTCAAAAGAAAAGAAAGTAGGACATACAGGCACTCTAGATCCTGAAGCATGTGGTGTTTTACCAATTTGTCTTGGAAAAGCAACAAAAATAATAGATTATATAATGATAGCACCTAAAAGATATGAAGTTGAATTTTCTTTAGGATTTAAGACTACAACATATGATTTAGAAGGTGAGGTTCTAGATAAAAAGGATATTTCTCATCTTGAGGAAAATATTATATATAATGTCATAAAATCTTTTGAAGGAACTTATAGTCAAATTCCACCAATGTATTCGGCTATTAAAAAAAATGGTGTAAGATTATATGATTTAGCAAGACAGGGAATAGAAATCGAAAGAGAAGGTAGAGAAGTTACTATATATAACATAGATAATATAAAGATAGATTTACCTAAAATTACAATGTCTGTTAAGTGTTCTAAGGGAACATACATAAGAAGTTTATGCTATGATATAGGTGAAAAATTAGGTGTTTATGGAACTATGTGTAAGTTAAGAAGAACTGAAACATCAGTATTTAAAGAACAAGATAGTGTAAATATAGATTTACTAAATGAAGATAATATTAGTGAATATTTAATACCTATAGAAAAAGCATTAAATGCATACCCTTCTGTAACTATAAATAATAAATTTAGAAATCTTCTTGTAAATGGAGCAAATGTATACGATAAGAGGATTTTTAAAAGTGATGTTGAGATAAATACTTTATATAGAGTTTTTGATGAAGATAATATGTTTTTAGGGCTTGGAAAGAAATATAAAGATGGCTTTAAGTTAGAAAAATTATTAATATAACTTAATAGGAGAGAATGCTAAAAGATGAAAGTAATTGATAAAAAAGATACTGGATATTATATTGCATTAGGAAGTTTTGATGGATTGCACAAAGGACATTTGTCATTAATAGAAAAGTGTATAGAGCTTTCTAAAATAAACAATTGCAATAGTATGGTATTTTCATTTAGTAATCATCCAAGAACTGTTATTAATCCAGATAAAAAAATAGAATATTTAATGAACAATAATGAAAAAATTAATATTCTAAAAAATGAGGGTATAGATAAGGTTGTTCTTAGAGAATTTAATAAAGAATTTATGGAATTATCAGCAGAAGGATTTATAGAGAAACTTTGCAATGAATATAATGTTAAAGGTATAGTAGTAGGTTTTAATTATAAGTTTGGACATAAAAATCTAGGAGATACAAAACTTTTAGAAAAACTATCTAAAATTTATAATTATGATTTAAAAATTATGGAACCACTTTTATTTGATGGATATCCTATAAGTAGTACTAGAATAAGAAAAGCAATAAGAGATGGTGAAATTGAATGTGCAAATAAGATGTTAACTAGACCTTATAGTATTACAGGAAAGATAATACATGGTAGACAGTTAGGTCGAACTATTGGATTTCCTACTGCAAATTTAAAAATGAATTTCAATAAAATTATTCTTTGCATTGGTGTATATTATAGCAATGTAAAGTGGAATAATAAAATATATAAGGGAATAACATCAGTTGGTAAAAATCCTACTGTTGAAGGTAAGAGTTTAACAATAGAAACATATATATTAGATTTTGATAAAGAAATTTATGGAGATGAAATAACTTTGTATTTTCTTGAAAGAATTAGAGGGGAAATAAAATTTAACTCTATATATGAATTAAAGAATCAATTAAAAGATGATGAAAAGTTTGCACAATTAAGAAGAATAAATCATATTATATAAATTTTATTTACAATAATAGATTGTTCTGCTATAATAAATAGCGGAAACCTAGTCCTACGTTATAAGGTGCCATCTTATTACGTGGAACTAAGGGGATATTTTACGGAGGTGTAATTATGGATAAGGCAAGAAAGCAAGAAATAATTAAAGAATTTGGAAGAAGTGAACAAGATACAGGATCAGCAGAAGTTCAAATCGCTTTATTAAGCGAAAGAATTAATGAATTAACTGAACACTTAAAAGTTCACAAGAAAGACCACCACTCAAGAAGAGGATTATTAATGATGGTTGGACAAAGAAGAGGTCTTTTAAATTACTTAGCAAAGCAAGATATCGAAAGATATAGAGCTATAATTAAAAAATTAGGTTTAAGAAGATAGCTTAGAGCGGTTAAAACCGCTCTATTATTTTAAAATAATTAGAAAAATTTGTAAGAAAACAAGTCGAAAGGAGGGTTCCTTATGAGAAATACAATAGGTACAGTAATAGCTGGAAGAGAAATGAAAGTTGAATTTGGTGATTTAGGTATGTTATCAAATGCTGCTGTGTTAGTAAGCTATGGAGATACTGTAATATTAACTAATGTAAATAAGTCAGAAGAACCGAGAGAAGGTATAGATTTCTTTCCATTAAGTGTAGAATATGAAGAAAGATTATATGCTGTTGGAAAAATACCTGGAGGATTTATAAAGAGAGAAGGAAGGCCATCAGACAAAGCTATTCTTCATGGAAGAGCTGTTGATAGAACTATAAGACCTTTATTTCCAAAGGGATATAGAAATGATGTTCAAGTTGTATGTACTGTAGTTTCAGTTGAAAAAGATAATTTACCTGAAATATTAGCTATAAATGCAGCTTCAATAGCTTTATGTTTATCAAGTATACCATATAATATTCCAGTAGCTGGAGTACAAGTTGGTTTAGTTGATGGCGAATTTATACTTAATCCTACATCAGAACAAAGAGAAAAAAGCATATTAGATCTTACTGTATGTGCTACTAAAGAAAAGGTTATGATGATAGAAGCTGGTGGAGATGAAATACCAGAAGATACAATGATAGAAGCAATAAACTTTGGATTTGAATCATGTCAACCAATAATAGCCTTTCAAGAAGAAGCTATGGCTAAGTTAGGAAAAGCTAAAGAAGAAGCCGTTCTTTATAGAGTAGATGAAGAAGTAGAAAGAGATGTTAAAGATTTTGCTTCAGATATGGTAAAAGATGCTATGTATATCATGGATAAAGATGAAAGAAATGAAGCTATGAGCAAAGTAAACGAAGCGGTTTATGCAGAGTTTTCTGAAAAGCATGAAGGTAAAGAAGGAGACATAAAAGAAGTTCTTTATACAATGCAAAAAGCAGTAGTTAGAAATATGCTTTTAAAGGATAAAAGAAGACCAGATGGTAGAGCTTTTGATGAAATAAGACCACTTGATTGTGAAGTTTCAATTTTACCAAGAACTCATGGTACTGGATTATTTACAAGAGGATTAACTCAAGTAATGACAGTTGCTACATTAGGATCAATTGGTGATATACAAATATTAGATGGAATAGACGAGGCAGAGTCTAAAAGATATATGCATCATTACAATTTCCCAGCATATAGTGTTGGAGAAGTAAGACCGCTTAGAGGTCCAGGAAGAAGAGAAATAGGTCATGGAGCTTTAGCAGAAAGAGCACTTGAACCTTTAATACCTTCTGAAGATGAATTCCCATATACTATAAGATTAGTTTCAGAAGTTTTAAGTTCAAATGGTTCAACATCACAAGCTTCTGTTTGTGGATCTACTTTAGCATTATTAGATGCAGGAGTTCCTATAAAAAGACCAGCGGCAGGTATTGCTATGGGACTTATAACATCAGAAGATTTAACTGAAGAAGAAGTATTAACTGATATCCAAGGAATAGAAGACTTCTTTGGTGATATGGATTTTAAAGTTGCAGGTACAGAAAAAGGTATAACATCAATACAAGTTGATACTAAGCTTAAAGGGTTAAGTTTTAATGTTGTAAATACTGCAATAAAAAATGCTAGAAAAGCTAGAATGACAATTTTAGAAAAAATACAAGAATGTATACCAGAGCCAAGAAAAGATGTTTCAATATATGCACCAAAAACATCAATTATAAAAATTGATCCAGAAAAAATCAGAGATGTAATTGGAGCCGGTGGAAAGGTAATTAACAAAATTATCGAAGATACTGGTGTAAAAATAGATATAAAAGAAGATGGAACAGTATTTGTATCATCAGTAGATCATGATGGAGTTAAAAAGGCTATTAGCATAATAGAAGGTTTAACTAAAGAGGTTAAAGCTGGAGAAATTTACTTAGGTAAAGTAACTAAGATAACAACATTCGGAGCTTTTGTAGAAATTCTTCCTAATAAAGAAGGGCTAGTGCATATTTCAAAATTAGATAAAAGTAGAGTAAATAAAGTTGAAGATATAGTTTCGGTTGGTGATGAAATCCTTGTTAAAGTTACAGAGATTGATAACCAAGGAAGAATAAATCTTTCAAGAAAAGATGCATTAGAAGATAATGAAGAAAAAGAAGATAAGGAATAATAAAAGGGCAATATAATTGCCTTTTTTTTACTAGAGGAGGCTTTTATGCATAAAATTTTTACACTAGAAAATGGGCTAAAAATTGTTACAGAAAAAATAGATGGGGTTAATTCGGTTAGTGTAGGAGTAATGATTCAAAATGGATCAAGAAATGAAGAATTAGAGGTAAATGGTATTTCTCATTTTATAGAACACATGTTTTTTAAAGGTACGAAAAATAGAACTGCAAAACAAATTGCAGAAGAAATCGAAAATGTAGGTGGGCAAATAAATGCTTTTACAAGTAAAGAGGTAACTTGTTATTATATAAAAACATTGCATACACATATAGATATTTCTTTAGATGTATTATCAGATATGATTTTAAATTCAAAGTTTGATGAAGAAGAAATTGAAAAAGAAAAAGGTGTAGTAATAGAAGAAATAAATATGAGTGAAGATAGTCCAGAAGATGTCTTAGATAATCTTCATTCAAAGGCAGCATTTGAAGGAAATACATTATCTTACCCTATATTAGGCAGTATAGAAAAGGTTAAGGATTTAACAAGAGATGAAATTATAAAATTTATAGATGAAAAATATACACCAAATAATTCTGTTATATCTATTTGTGGTAAATTTGATGAAGATCAAATATTAAGGCTAGTAAAAAAGTTTTTTGGAGAATGGGAAAATAAAAGTAATTATTCTCCTAAATATGAACCTTTTGAAATAAAACAAAATTCATATTTTTTAAAAAAAGAAATCGAGCAACTTCATATAAATTTAGGTTTAAAGGGCTTACCAGCAAATGATGATAAAGGATATGCATTAGTATTATTAAATAATATATTAGGTGGTGGAGCATCATCTATATTATTTCAAAAAGTTCGTGAAGAACTTGGACTTTGTTACTCTGTATATTCATATATTCAAGCTTTTCAAGAAACTGGATTAATAAGTATATATATAGGTCTTAGTAAAGAATATGCTTCAAAAGCTTTACAAGTTATAAGAAGAGAAATAGAGAATTTGGTTGAAAATGGTATAACAGAAGAACAATTAAAAATAAATAAAGAAAAGATTAAAGCTAATTATATATTAGGTTTAGAAAGCACTAGTTCTAAAATGTTTGCTAATGCAAAATCATTGCTTTTAAGAAAAAATATTAGAACTGAAGAAGAAGTTATAGAAAAAATAGATAAAATAAGTAAAAATGATATAGATTATGTTATTAATAAGTGTTTTAAAGATGGAGTTATAAACACTGCTTATGTTGGTAGTGACATAGATAAGGACTACTTAGATTCATTTATATATAAATCAACAATAGCTTATAATTATAAAAATGAAGACAAATGTAAAATATAGTAATAAAAATAAATTATACTTCATATATTTATGTATAAATATATAGGAGGTCTTACTTATGTATGTTCAAGGAGATAAAAATATAAAATATCTTAGTGAACTTGAAAAATATGAGCTTATAAATATAAATGATGGTGAAAAATACGATTATCTTCAAAATAATGATTTAGTAATTGATGAAGAAGGAAATATAAGATATTTAATAGTTGATACTACAACTTCTAAGTTTAGTATTTTTGGTGGGGCGAGAGAAGTATTAGAAATAAATTGGAATGCAGTTCAAAAGGTTGGAGCAAAAACAATAATATTAGATGCTGATGAAAGAAGTATAAAACGAGCTAAAGTATAAATTTAAGGGGGAAACGTTATGAAAATTGTAGTACAAAAATTTGGTGGAACATCTGTATCTACAAAAGAAAGAAGACAGAAAGTAATAGAAAAAGTAAAGCAAGCTATTAATAAAGGATTTTCACCCGTTGTGGTAGTTTCGGCTATGGGAAGAAAGGGAGATCCTTATGCTACTGATACATTATTATCATTAATAGAAAAAGATTTTAAAGCAACAAATAAATTAGCTACAGATCTTTTAATGTGTTGTGGAGAAATAATAAGTTCAGTAGTTATGAGTAATGAGTTATTTAAATCAGGAATAGATGCAATTCCTTTAACTGGAGGTCAGGCTGGTATAAAAACTGATAATATTTATACAAATGCTAATCATATAGATGTTAAGCCAGATCAGATATTAGATGCAGTTTCAAAAGGAAGAGTTCCTGTAATAACAGGATTCCAAGGTATGACAGAAGATGGATTTTTCACAACTCTTGGAAGAGGAGGTAGTGATACGAGTGCAGCTATTATTGGAGCAGCATTAAATGCAAATCAAATAGAGATTTATACTGATGTAGATGGAATAATGACAGCTGATCCAAGAATAGTTCAAAATGCTTCAGTTATAAATGTTATAAGTTATAATGAAGTATTCCAATTAGCAGAACAAGGTGCAAAAGTAATACATCCAAGGGCTGTAGATATTGCAATGAAGAGTAATGTTCCTCTTTTAATAAAAAATACAATGAGTGATGCAGAAGGTACTCTTATAAATAATAATGGTGATATAAATAATGATAAAATAATAACTGGTATAACTCATAGAAATAATAGAATACAAGTAAATATAAAATTAAACGAAAATAAAGATAATCAAAAATATAGAGAGGTATTAAGTTTATTAGCAGCAAATAAAATAAGCTTAGATCTTATAAATATATTCCCAGATCAACAAATTTTTACTATAGATAATGAAAGCAAAAACAATTTAGAAAATATATTAAATTCAATTAATATAAAATATTCATTAAATGAAGGATGTAGTCAAATAGCTGTAATAGGATCAAGAATGGCTGGAATACCTGGAGTTATAGCTAAGATTGTTCAAACTTTAACTGATAATAATATTGAAGTTTTACAAACAGCAGATTCACATATGACTATATGGTGTTTAATAAAAACAGAAAAAGTATCTGAAGCTATTAATGCATTACATAAATCATTTGAATTATCATAAACTAAATAAATAGTATAAAATATTTACTCTTGTACAAAATAAAAATGTATAGGAGGAATGGTTATGAGTAATGATAATGAAAAAGATAAAGAAAAGTTAGATAAAAATATTGAGGCTATAAAAGAATTTGGAAATACTGGAATAGTAAATCCTAATGAAAGAATAAGGATATTACCAATAATAGGACAGATAGAAGGACATATTGTTTCACCAGCCCAAAATAAGGCTACGAAATATGAACATGTAATTCCACAACTTATAGAAATGGAACAAAATGAAAATGTTAAAGGCGTTCTTATAGTTCTAAATACAGTAGGTGGAGATGTAGAGGCTGGGCTTGGAATTTCTGAAATGATTAATTCAATTTCAAAACCGACTGTTTCAATAGTAATAGGTGGAGGACATTCTATAGGAGTTCCACTTGCAACTTCAGCAAGTTATTCATTTATAACTCCATCAGCCACTATGATTGTACATCCAATAAGAATGAATGGATTTATAATCGGAGTATCTCAAACTTTTGAATACTTTAAGAAAATGCAAGAAAGAATAAATGATTTTATAGTCAGAACATCTAACATAAGCAAAGAACATTTAGAAAAACTTTTAAAACAGCAAGGAGATTTATTAAATGATGTTGGAACTATATTAATAGGTAATCAGGCTGTAGAATGTGGACTTATAAATGAAGTCGGTGGTTTGAAAGAAGCGATTGCAAAATTAAATTCATTAATAGATGATAATGAGTAATTTTAAAAAATCAGCTATAATATCTTATGGCTGATTTTCTTATGTATTCATAAAGGGATTTTAGTATATTTGTAGAAAATAATAAAGTGAGGTGAGTAAATTTGGGGAAGACTAATAAAAAGAGAAATAGTAAAAAAATTAGTAAGAATACAGATATAATTGGACTTATATATATATCTTTAGGAATTCTTCTATCAGTAGCAATATATACAGATTTTGTAGGAATATTATCAAGTATTTCACAAAGAATATTTCACTTTCTAGTTGGTATTGGTATATATGTGTTACCATTATATATATTATATCTAGGTTATCAATACATAAAAAATAAGGGAGTTTTAATATTAAGCAGAAAATTTTATGGAATTACTATATATTGTTTAATACTTATATTAATTTGTTCAACTATATATATTCAAATAAGTGATGATATAGTTTCATTTAGCGATGGAATAAAAAATATAGCATCTATGAATAGTATACTTAATGGAGGAATAATAGGGTATATTTTTGCTTATCCATTATTTAAATTTTTAGGAGCTATTGGTTCTTATATAGTATATATATCATTATTAATAATAGCTACAATGTTAACTTTTGATATTACATTACATGATTTATGTAAAGAAGTTAAAAATAAGAGTAAAAAAATTAAGCCTATAGTAGAGAAGAAAAAAGATGATAATGATTATCTAGATGATACATTTATAAAAGTTGTAGAAAAAAATAATAATAAAAACAAAAATAAAGATGAATTTTTAAATGGTGTAAATAATAAAATAAAAATATTAGATTTTATGAAAAATCCAGAAGTTGATGATTTAGATGAACAAACATGCATATTTGATAATGATTATATAAGCAATGATAAAAGTAAAGAACCTTATAATTCAAAAAAATCAAAGATTCAAAAAGTTTCTTTGAATGATGAAAATAACAATAAATATAAAAATGAAAATACGGATAATTTATTTAATGAAAAAGTAAATAAAGAAATAGAAAACAATATAGAAAAAGCAACTAATAGTGAAAATAAGACATATGTATATCCAGGATTAGAATTATTAAAGATAAATAGTTCTACAAATTTAAATAATGATGACAAGCAAGAACTCATGGAAAGTGCTGATAAGCTTGAAAGTACATTAGAGAGTTTTGGAGTTGATGCAAGTGTTACTAGAGTTACAAAAGGTCCATCAGTAACTAGGTTTGAATTGCAACCAAGTCCAGGTGTTAAGGTAAGTAAAATAGTTAATTTATCAGATGATATAGCATTAGGTCTTGCAGCAACAGGAGTGAGAATTGAAGCACCAATACCAGGTAAAGCGGCAGTTGGAATAGAAGTACCAAATAGAGAGCAAACTCCAGTATTTTTAAGAGAAGTATTAGAGTCTGATGAATTTTTAAATACAAATAAAAAATTAGCTTTCTCATTGGGAAAAGATATAGGTGGAAAATGTGTTGTTGGAGATTTAAGTAAAATGCCTCATACATTAATTGCAGGGGCAACAGGATCAGGTAAAAGTGTTTGTATAAATACTTTAATTGTTAGTTTATTATACAAATATTCTCCAGATGAAGTGAAGCTTTTAATGGTTGATCCAAAAGTAGTAGAACTTAGTGTTTATAATGGAATACCACATTTATTAGTTCCAGTAGTTACAGATCCTAAAAAAGCAGCTGGAGCTTTAAATTGGGCAGTTAATGAAATGACTAGAAGATACAAATTATTTGCTGATTCAGGGGCTAGAAATATAGATTCTTATAATACTTTATTTGAAAAAGGAATAATAGAAGAGAAATTACCTTATATAGTAATTATAGTTGATGAGCTTGCTGACCTTATGATGGTATGTCCTAATGATGTGGAAGACTATATAGGAAGATTAGCTCAAATGGCGAGAGCTGCAGGTATGCATTTAGTTATAGCTACTCAAAGACCTTCAGTAGATGTTATAACAGGTGTAATAAAAGCAAATATTCCATCTAGAATATCCTTTGCTGTTTCATCACAAATAGATTCAAGAACAATATTAGATAGTGGTGGGGCAGAAAAGCTTTTAGGAAAAGGAGATATGTTATATTATCCGGTTGGATCTAGTAAACCTCTTAGAGTTCAAGGTTGTTTTATTTCAGAAGATGAAGTTGAGAGAGTTGTTGAATTTGTTAAAAATGAAGTAGAAAAAGTTGAGTATAAGGAAGAAATAATAGAACATATAAATAATGAATCAGATTCTTCCTTAAATAATATTAAAGATGAAGATAGTGATGAACTTATTGATGATGCAATAAATATTGTTGTAGAATATGGACAAGCATCCACATCTTTTTTACAAAGAAGATTAAGAATAGGTTTTAATAGAGCATCTAGAATAATGGATGAATTAGAAGAAAGAGGAGTAATATCTAAAAAGGATGGCAGTAGACCTAGACAGGTATTAGTTAAAAAAGAAGATTTAATTGCTACTGATAATTTAGAGTAACTTATTTAGAATATAGTTTTAATTAAAACTTGTAATAGGATAAAAACAGTTATAAAATAGTTAAGTAAAAGTATTTAAAAACGTAGGAGGAATAAGTTTTGGCAAAATATAAAGTAGGAATGGTTAGCCTAGGCTGCGATAAAAATAGAGTAGATTCTGAAATAATGTTAGGAATAATGAATAAAGAATATGAAATAACAAACAATCCTAAAGATGCAGATATAATAATTGTTAATACATGTGGTTTTATTGATAAAGCAAAACAAGAATCAATAGATACAATATTAGAGATGGCAAAATACAAAAAAGATTATAAATGTAAAATGTTAATTGCTACTGGTTGTTTAACTCAAAGATATGGAAATGAATTAAAAGAATTAATGCCTGAAATTGATATAATGCTTGGGGTTAATGATTATATAAAAATAGCTAAATTAATAAAGCAGTTTATGAATGAAAATGATACTAATTTAGGATTTACTGAAGTTGAGTATTCAGATGATAATATAAATGAAGGAGAAAGAATACTTACTACTAATAAAAGTACAGCATATATAAGAATAGCAGAAGGGTGTAACAATTTCTGTACTTATTGTATAATACCTAAAATAAGAGGAAAATTTAGAAGTAGAAGTATGGAAAATATACTAGAAGAGGCTAAAGCTTTGGTTAATAAAGGTGTTAAAGAATTAATTTTGATAGCTCAAGATACAACTCTTTACGGTAGCGATATATATGGAAAAAAGAGTCTTCATACACTTTTAAGTGAGCTTTCAAAAATAGAAGATTTAAAATGGATAAGAGTGTTGTATTGTTATCCAGAAGAAATATATGATGAATTAATAGAAGAAATTTCTGTTAATGAAAAGGTAGTAAATTACTTAGATTTACCTATACAACATATAAGTGATCACATATTAAAACTTATGGGCAGAAAAACTACAAAACTTGATATAACTAATAAAATAAATAAATTAAGAGAAAAAATACCTAACATAGCAATTAGAACATCTTTAATTGTCGGGTTCCCTAATGAAACAGAAGAAGATTTTAATGAACTTAAAGATTTCTTAATGGAATACAAATTGGATAAGGTTGGAGTATTTAAATATTCAAGAGAAGAAGGTACACCAGCTGCAATTATGGAAGGTCAAATAGAAGAAGATGTTAAAGAAGCACGTGAAAAAGAACTTATGATTTTACAAAGTAAAATATCAAAAGAAATAAATAGTTTGAAAATAGGTAATGTGTATGATATTCTTGTTGAAGGAAAAAATGAAGAATATTACTATGGAAGAAACTTTGAAATGGCACCAGATATTGATGGAAATGTATTCTTTACAAAACATTGTCCTGTAAGTATAGGAGAATTTGTAGAAGTAAAAATTGAGAAGAATACAGAGTATGATTTAATAGGAGTTGGTATGTGTGAATCTTGCAAATAAATTAACAGTTCTTAGAATGATATTAGTACCTGTATTTTTGATATTTATAGCTGTTAAAGGAATACCTTATGGTACATTTATTGCTACTTTTATATTTATTATAGCTTCAATTACTGATAAACTTGATGGATATATTGCAAGAAGTAGAAATCAGATAACTAATTTTGGAAAATTTATGGATCCATTAGCAGATAAATTATTAGTTACAGCAGCATTAATATCTTTGGTAGAGTATGGGGTCGTACCTAGTTGGGCAGCAGTTATAATAATAGCTAGAGAATTTGCTGTTTCTGGACTTAGAACTATAGCAGCTGCTGAAGGAAAAGTAATAGCAGCTAGTTGGTGGGGAAAAATAAAAACAGTAATACAAATAATTGCTTTAATATTACTATTAATTGAAGTTAATATAGCTCAAAGTACAGTTATGTATGAGTTTGTAGTAAAAAGCAATTTCTTAGTAAGCTTTTTTAAATATGTTCCTGATTTAGCTTTAGATTTAGCAGTATTAATAACAATAATTTCAGGATATGATTATTTTAGAAAAAACAAAAGAGTTATATCAACAAAAAAATAAGTTGATTTAAAAAAATAATATATGTCAATAATTATAAAAGTTCCTTCTATGTTAGTTGGAACTTTTATTTGCAGTTTTAGTTGACTATATAAAATATGTTATATATAATTAATTATAGAACATAAGTTCGATGAGAGGATGGTGTATTATTAATGAATATAGATGCAAATAAATTAAAAGCAATAGAAGCTGCTATGGGTCAGATAGAGAAACAATTTGGAAAAGGTTCAGTAATGAAACTTGGTGAGGAATCAACTTTAAATGTAGATTCAATATCAACAGGATGTCTAGACTTAGATATTGGACTTGGAATTGGTGGTGTTCCTAGAGGAAGAATAATAGAAATATATGGACCAGAAAGTTCAGGAAAAACTACTGTTGCACTTCATATAGTTGCAGAAGCACAAAAAAAAGGTGGAGCAGTTGCATTTATAGATGCAGAACATGCTTTAGATCCTGCATATGCAAGAAAAATAGGTGTAGATACAGAAAATCTTATAGTATCACAACCAGATACTGGTGAGCAAGCTTTAGAAATAGCAGAAGCTTTAGTGCGTTCAGGAGCTATAGATGCTATAGTAGTAGATTCAGTTGCCGCACTTGTACCAAGAGCTGAAATTGAAGGAGAAATGGGAGATTCTCACGTTGGACTTCAAGCAAGGTTAATGTCACAAGCATTAAGAAAACTTGCAGGAACTATAAATAAAACAAATTGTGTTGCAGTATTTATAAACCAATTAAGAGAAAAGGTTGGTGTTATGTTTGGAAATCCTGAAACAACACCTGGTGGTAGAGCATTAAAATTCTATGCTTCAGTAAGAATGGATGTTAGAAGAATAGATTCAATAAAACAAGGTGAAAATATAGTAGGAAATAGAACAAGAGTTAAAATAATAAAAAATAAAGTAGCTCCTCCATTTAGACAAGCGGAATTTGATATTATGTATAATGAAGGTATATCAAAAGAAGGTAATATAATAGATGTGGGTGTTAAGGAAGAAATAGTTCAAAAAAGTGGTGCATGGTTCTCATATGGAGATATAAGATTAGGTCAAGGTAGAGAAAACGCTAAATCTTACCTAAAAGAAAATCCAGAAGTTGCATTAGAGATAGAAAATAAAATAAGAGAAAAACATAATTTACCATTATCTAGTCCTATTATAGAAAAAAATAATGAGATTGAAAATGAAAAAAAATAAATAAAAAAAACAAGATATATTTTAATATATCTTGTTTTTTTACTATTAAATCTAAAAGTTAAAAGGTTTACTTAAGTTTTGAAAATTATATTATAAAAAGAGAAAAAAAGAGTATTTTAAAGAAAAATGAAAAAAATAAAAATAAAGTAATTAATATTGCTTAACTTGACATAAATTTATTTTTACTATACAATAATAACAAATACTGGTTTATCATATTCCAAAGATAACAGTGAGAAACAGTATGACACCTACTACGCTTTCTTTAAAGAAAAATAAGCTAGGGGGTGTTAATATGCAACAAATTATGCCGATAATTTTAATTGATATAATTGTGCTGTTAATATTAGGAATAGTACTTTATAAAACTATACAAAGTACATCAAGAAACAAAATAGAATCTCTTGAAAGAGATGCTGAAAAGTTAGTAGAAGATGCTAAAAAAGAAGCTGAAGCTATGAAAAAGGAAGCTATTCTTGAAGCAAAAGAAGAGGTTCATAGATTAAGAAGTGATTTGGAAAAAGATTCTCGTGAGAGAAGAAATGAAATTCAAAGGCTTGAAAGAAGAGTTTTACAAAGAGAGGAAGCTCTAGATAAAAAGAGCGATTTTCTTGAGAAAAAAGAAGAAATTATCAATGGTAGAGTTAATGAAATTAAACAGTTAGAAAAAGAAGCTAATGATCTTCACGAAAAGAGAAGAGAGGAACTTGAAAGAGTTGCTAATCTTTCAAGTGAAGAAGCACGTCAAATTTTACTAGATGAAGTAAAGAAAGAAGTTTCTCATGAATCTGCTTTACTTATAAAAGAAATTGAAAGTAAAGCTAAAGAAGAGGCTGATAAGAAGGCTAGAGAAATTATTACTACAGCTATACAAAGATGTGCAGCAGATCATGTTTCTGAATCAACTGTTCACGTTGTAGCATTACCAAATGATGAAATGAAGGGTAGAATAATAGGTAGAGAAGGAAGAAACATTAGAACCCTTGAAACTTTAACAGGAGTTGATTTAATAATTGATGACACTCCAGAAGCTGTAATTCTATCAAGCTTTGATCCTATTAGGAGAGAAGTTGCTAGAATGGCACTAGAAAAGTTAATAGTGGATGGTAGAATACATCCAGCAAGAATCGAAGAGATGGTAGAAAGAGCTCAAAAAGATGTTGAAAACGACATAAAAGAAGAAGGAGAACAAGCAACACTTGAAACTGCAGTTCACGGACTTCATCCAGAGCTTACAAGATTACTTGGTAGATTAAAGTATAGAACAAGTTATGGTCAAAATGTATTAAAACATTCCATAGAAGTTTCATACTTAGCTGGTTTGATGGCTTCGGAGTTAGGTTTAGATGTTACTCTAGCTAGAAGAGCAGGATTACTACATGATATAGGAAAGGCTGTAGATCAAGAACAAGAAGGACCACATGCTATTATTGGTTCAGACCTTGCTAAGAAATATGGAGAATCTAAATTAGTAGTAAATGCTATAGGAGCCCATCATGGGGATGTTGAAATGCAATCTTTAGAAGCAGTATTGGTTCAGGCGGCAGATGCTATATCAGCAGCTAGACCAGGTGCAAGAAGAGAAACATTGGAGGCATATATAAAGAGATTGGAGAAATTAGAAGAAATTTCAAACTCATATGAAGGTGTAGAAAAGTCATATGCCATTCAAGCTGGTAGAGAGATTAGAATTATGGTTAAACCAGAACAAATTGATGATGCTGGAGCAGTTGAGTTAGCTAGAAATCTTGCGAAAAGTGTAGAAGAACAATTAGAATATCCAGGTCAAATAAAAATCAACGTAATTAGAGAAACAAGGGCGGTTGATTTTGCTAAATAAATAATAAAGATAATTAAAATACATTTTGTTTTAAACAAAGTGTATTTTTTAATTTACTAAAAAATATAAAAAATTACAAGAAAATAAAAGGATTTTCAAAAAAAAAGTAGAATATTATACTTATACGAAAGTATATAAATTTAAAATGTAAACGATTAGTAATATATGTAGGAGGAATAATAAAAATGGAAGTATTAAAGGTTTCAACAAAATCAAATCCAAATTCAGTTGCAGGAGCATTAGCTGCAATAATAAAAGAGAAAAATATAGTAGAAATACAAGCTGTAGGAGCAGGAGCTATAAATCAAGCTATTAAAGCTATTGCTATTGCTAGAGGTTTTGTAGCTCCAAGTGGAAAGGATATAATATGTATACCTGCATTTACGGATATAGTTATAGATGGAGAAGAAAGAACAGCTATTAAATTAATAGTACAACCTAGATAAAATATTATTTTATCTAATATAAATATATTATTTAAAAAAATAATAATAATTTAAATTATTTAAAATAAAAGTATTGAATAGTTGAAATTTTACTAAAAAACATTTATAATGAAATGGTTAATAGGATATTAACTTAAAAAATAGTAAAGAGGTGTATTTACATGGTATCTAAAGAGGTTTTAGTTAAAAATGCTACTGGCTTACATGCTAGACCAGCAACTTTATTAGTAAAGAAAGCTTCTTCATTTAAATCAGACATAAGCTTAGAGTTTAATGGAAAGAAGGCAAATGTTAAGAGTTTAATCGGAGTTCTTTCATTAGCTGTTACTGCTAACTCAGTAGTAAACGTTATTGCTTCAGGAGATGATGAAGCTTTAGCTGCAGAAGAGATTGCAAAATTAATTGAAAACTTAGAAGATTAATTTTAAAGATTAAGGTTCCTAATTTAATTAGGAACCTTTTCTTTTATAATAAATTATGTATTATAATTTATTACTTCTGTACAAAATTACATCTAAATAATAAAGAAATTAGGTTTATTCCTGAAATGGCAACTAATACATATATTATTCTAGATATAATAGGTACACCTAAAGTTAAAAAAGTTACTAAGTTAAAATTAAGTAGTCCAACAAGTCCCCAGTTTAAAGCTCCTATTAACACAAGTAAGAAGGAAAGTTTGTCTAACCAAGTTATTTTACACATAAAAACTCCTTTAAATAAATATTATTTAAAATATATATATGAGGATATAATAAGAATAATTACTTAACTTAATGAGATTTATATAAAAATAAATAAAATGATGAAAATAAATAAAATTTATGTTATAATACGAACTATGTTAAAGTTTAATTATAATATATTCGTGTGGAGGAAAGATATGAGAAACTTATATAGTACACCTTTAAATTCAAGATATGCATCAAAAGAAATGAGTTATATTTTTTCTGATGATATGAAATTTATAACTTGGAGAAAGTTATGGGTAGCACTTGCGGAAAGTGAAAAAGAATTAGGATTAAATATAACAGAAGAACAAATTAATGAATTAAAAAAATATGTTAATGATATAAATTATGATGAAGCTATAAAAAGAGAAAAAGAAGTTAGACATGATGTAATGAGTCATGTGTATGCTTATGGACTTCAATGTGAATGTGCAAAAGGAATAATACATTTAGGGGCGACTAGCTGTTATGTTGGTGATAATACTGATGTAATAATAATGAGAGATGCGCTACTTTTAGTAAAGAAAAAAATAATAACAGTATTAGATAGATTAAGTAAGTTTGCACTTAAATATAAAGATATGCCAACATTAGGATTTACTCATTTTCAACCAGCTCAACTTACTACAGTAGGAAAGAGAGCGACACTTTGGATGCAAGATTTAGTTATGGATTTAGAAAATATAGATTTTGTATTAAGCACATTAAAATTAAGAGGGGTAAAAGGTACTACAGGAACTCAAGCAAGTTTTATGAACTTATTTAATAATGATGAAGAAAAGGTTAAGTTATTAGATAAAAAAGTTGCTGAAAAAATGGGATTTGAAAAAAGTTATGCTGTAACAGGTCAAACTTATCCAAGAAAATTAGATTCAATAGTTTTAAACACATTATCAGAGGTTGCTCAAAGTTGCTACAAGTTTAGTAATGATTTAAGATTACTACAAAGTATGAAAGAAATAGAAGAACCATTTGAAAAGCATCAAATAGGATCATCAGCTATGGCATATAAAAGAAATCCAATGAGAAGTGAAAGAATGGGTGCTTTAGCAAGATTTGTAATAGTAGATTCATTAAATCCAGCAATTACAGCATCTACTCAATGGTTTGAAAGAACTTTAGATGATTCAGCTAATAAAAGACTATCTATAGCTGAAGGCTTTTTAGCTTTAGACGGAGTTCTTAATTTATATATAAACATAGCTGAAAATATGGTTGTTTATGAAAAAGTTATAAAAGCTCATGTTAATAATGAATTACCATTTATGGCTACTGAAAATATAATGATGGAAGCTGTTAAATTAGGTGGAGACAGACAAGAACTTCATGAGAGAATTAGAATTCATTCAATGGATGCTGCAAAAAGAGTTAAAGCAGAAGGTCTTGATAATGATTTAATAAAAAGAATTATTAATGATGAAAATATAAAGCTTTCAAAAGAGCAAATAGAAAATATTATAGATCCTACTAAATTTATAGGTAGAGCGCCAAGTCAAGTTGTAGAATTTATAGATGAGTATGTAAATCCTATAATAGAAAAAAATAAAGATGCAGTTGATATAAAGAGTGAAATTACTGTTTAAAATAAAAAACTAGAAGTGTTTTGCTTCTAGTTTTTTCCTTTAATTATAATTAACTAATATGATATAATAATATTCGGTTTATTATAATTGGAAGGAGAAAAAAATGGATAAAAAAAATAAAATAATAGCTACAACTCTTATATATTTAGTTATGGTAATAGCAGCTATTGCAGAAGGTTTAATAAATATTTTTACTGTTCCAATAAAAAGTGAATTTAATATAACAGATACTAATTTATCAGTTATGTTTATGTTTGGAACATTGGCTTATTTAATATTTAATTATGTAGGTGGAGCTTTATGTGATAGAATAGGACAAAAAAGAATTATATTAGTAGGTTTGTTAGGAGCAATAATAACTAATTTAATTCAAGCTTGGTCTCCTAATTTTATAGTATTTACAATTTCTTTTGCACTTATACAAGCATTTTTAGCTTTAATGTCAATAGCTACTAATACTATAATTCCTGTAATATGGATAACAGGACAAGCTATAGCTATGAATTTGACACACTTTGCATATGGAGTAGGGCTTTCAGCCTCACAAAAACTATCAGGTATTTTAATGGTTGATGGGTTTTCATGGAGAAAAATATATATTGGATCTGCTATATTAACTTTAATAGTTTTTATAATATTTATGTTCATAAAACTTCCAATATATAAACAAGAAAAAGAAGATAAATTACCAATTACTATTATATTAAAAGATAAGTTAGTTTGGTTTTTCTTTGTAGGTCTTGGATTTTACATATTAGCAGAACAAGGAACTGGAAGATGGCTACCAACTTTTATAGAAAGTAGTTATAACAATATAAATGAATCAAAAATAGCATCATATGTGTCAATGTTCTTCTTATTATTAACTATAGGTAGACTTATAGGTGGATTTATAGTAGAAAAGATAGGGTCTATGACGGCTGTTAAATCTTTTTCTCTTATTGGTTCAATTATATTTATTATAGGATTATTTTTAGGGGAAAGTGGATTATACATTATATCAATAGCTGGATTTTTCTTTTCAATAATGTTTCCAACTGTTGTAGTAATAGTTAGTAATACATTTAAAAGAAGTACAGCTTATATTACAGGAATAATAATAGCTCTTGCAAGTGTAGTAAATATGATTGTTAATTTGTTTTTAGGGGTAGTATCAGACTTAATTGGAATAAAATTTGCAATATTTATAGTACCAATATCTATATTTATTACATTTATATTTTTATGCTTAGCTAGTAAAACAATAAAAGAAAGATAATTTATAGAGCTGAATATATAATATATTCAGCTAATTTTATTAAAAGGAGATAAATTCAATGAGTTTAAATGAAAAGAATTTTTATAATATAGTTAATAATATTAGTGAGATAGATGAAAATATAAAACATAAAACTAAAGAAAGGTTAGATTCTTTAGCTAAGCCTTTAGGCAGTTTGGGAAAATTAGAGAAAATAGGAATTAAAATATCGGGAATTACTGGTAATATAAAAAATAAATTTAATAAAAAATGTGTATTAATCTTTTGTGCGGATAATGGATTATTTGAAGAAGGAATTGCAAGTACACCTCAGTATGTAACAGTAGCGCAAACAATAAATTTTACAAAAGGGTTATCAGGAGTAGGTGTTATAGCAAAACAAAATGGTAGTGATATAGTTCCAATCGATGTTGGTATTAATAGTAATTTAAAAATAGATGGTGTAATAGATAGGAAAATAAGAAAAGGCACAAGTAATATAGCGAAAGGTCCTGCGATGAATAGAGATGAGTGTATTAAGGCACTTTTAGTAGGAATAGAAGCTGTAAAAAATGCTGTGGATAATGGATATGAATTAATTGGTGTTGGTGAAATGGGAATAGGAAATACAACAACAAGTAGTTCTATTTTAATAGCACTTACAAATTGTGATATGAATTTAGCAATAGGTAAGGGTTCTGGTCTTACAGATAGTGCATTTAAAAAGAAAAAGGAGGTTATAAAAAAAGCCTTAAATATAAATAAGCCAAATGGTTTAGATCCAGTTGATGTGTTACAAAAAGTTGGTGGGTTTGATATTGCAGCAATGACAGGAGCATTCATTGGAGCTGCTTATTATAAAGTTCCAATAGTAATTGATGGATTTATTTCAGCAGTTGCAGCAGTTACAGCTACAAAGTTAAATGATAAAGTAAGAGAATATACATTTGCATCTCATATAAGTAAAGAATTAGGATATATGAAAGCTATAGAGGAACTTGAATTAGAGCCTATGATTAATTTGGATATGAGACTTGGCGAAGGAAGTGGCTGTCCAATAGCATTTACAATTATAGATACAGCAAATGCTATTGTTAGTAATATGGCTACATTTGAAGAGTCTGGTATAGATTGCGAATACTTAGAGTCAATAAGAGATGAAAAGTGTTATAATATATAATTACTTATTAAAGGAGATAATTTATGAAAATCATTGTAATTGGAGGAACAAGGAGTGGAAAGTCATTTATAGCAGAAGAATTAAGTAAATTATTAAATGAAGAAAATAATATTTTATATTTAGCTACAATGAAACCATTTTGTTCTGAAGATAAAGAAAGAATAAGTATTCATGTAGAAAGAAGAAGAGGAAGTAAATTTAAAACAATAGAAGTATTTAAAGATATTTCTAGTATAAAAAATAAAATAAAGTATAATGATACTATTTTGTTAGATAGCATTACTACATTACTTAATAATGAAATGTTTGGTGAAGAAAAAATTAAAGAAAAAATCCATAAAAAAATATCTAAAGAAATATTGGAAATAAGTAAATTATGTAAAAACATTATAATAGTTAGTGATTATTTATTTAGTGATTCAATAATTTATGATGACTTAGTTATAAAATATACAAAAGAGCTTGCTTATATAAATAGGGAAATAGTTAAAGAGTTTGATTTAGTATTAGAATGTAGTAGTAATAATTATATAATTCATAAAGGAAAAGAAGAAGGGAAGAAATTATTAAATGAAATATATTAGAAGTTTTTTTATGTCATTATCAATGTTCTCTGTAATTCCAGCACCTAAATATAAATGGGATGATAAAAATGTAAGACATATATTGAAGTTTTATCCACTTGTTGGTGTCATAATAGGAGTTCTTTGGTATTTGATTTATATGATATTAAATTATTTTTCTATAAACTATATATTAATGTCAGCTATACTCGTTGCATTTCCAGTATATATAACAGGTATGCTACATTTAGATGGCTTTATGGATGTTAGTGATGCTATTTTATCAAGAAGAGATAGGGAAACAAAGATTAAAATTTTAAAGGATTCTTGTACTGGTGCATTTTCTGTAATAAGTTTAGTTATTTTAATAATGTTTGAGTATGCATCTGTGAATACAATTTTATTAGAAAAAAAAGAGATTATATTTATTATATTCATTCCTATAATATCTAGGAGTTTTTCTGCACTTATGATTTTAATAAATAAAGATCTTAAGGCAAGTACTTTAACTAAATTTTTTAAAGAAAATACAAATAAGTTTGACAGAATATTGCAAATAATAATTATTTCAATATTAATTATTATAATTTATTTATTATTAGGAATTAAATATGATCTTATTTTAGTTATTATGTGCATTTGTATGTTTTATAAGACATATAAAAATGTAAAAGATTTAGACGGTATAAATGGAGATGTTGCAGGATATTGTCTTATAACTGGAGAGTTAGTTGGTTTAATAACATTAGCATTAATTTAGGAGGGGATTATATGTTAGTTTTAGGTGGTGCTTTTAACGGAAAGTTAAAATATGTGAAAGATAAATATAGTTTAAAAGATGAAGAAATTTATTACTGTAAATCAGATGAAATAAATCTTGAAAAAAAAGTTATTTCAGGTTTTCATATATTTATTAGAGAAATGCTAATAAATAATAAAGATGCAATAAAATATATTGAAGAGAATAAAGAATTACTTAAAGAAAAAATTTTAATAGCAGATGATATTAATTCAGGAATTGTTCCTATAGATAAATTTGATAGAAAATGGAGAGATGTAAACGGAAAAGCTCTACAAATATTATCAAAAGAAAATACTAAGGTTATAAGAGTATTTTTTGGTTTAGAGATGGTGTTAAAAGATGAATAATTTAGAGTTGTACATTATAAGACATGGAAAAACATATGGAAATGAAAAAAGATTGTATTGTGGAAAGACAGATTTAGATTTGTCTAAAAATGGAATAGAGGATTTATATATAAATAAGAAAATATATGATAATATTAAAAAACAAATTAAATTTGACGGATATTATACTACTGGATTAAGAAGAACAAACAAAACTATGAGTATACTTTTTAGTGATAACTATAATGTTGAAGAAAATTTCAGAGAATATAATTTTGGATCTTTTGAAATGAAAGGTTATGATGAATTAAAAGAAGATAATAATTATATATCATGGATAACAGATGAAATTGGAGATTTTGTAATACCAAATGGAGAAAGTAAAAATGAGTATAGAAAAAGAATTAAAAAGGCATTTAATAATTTTATAAATAAAATATCATATGAAAATAAAAAAAGAGTTGTATTAGTATGTCATGGTGGTACAATAGGAACAATTTTAGAAGTATTTTATGATAATAGAAAAAGTTTTTATGAGTGGCAACCAGAATGCGGAAAAGGATATATATTAAGTATTAAATTTACTGAAAAAGGATTTAAAATAAATAATATAAAAGATATATACTAAATATGTATCTTTAGTAAATAAATAATAATAAACTTTTACTACTTTAAAATAACATGATAAAATAATTTATGAAATAATTAAAAATTAAGGAGAACAGTTTTAAGATGAATTTTGTATTATCATATAGTTGCGGTAAAGATAGCACATTAGCATTATATAGATTAATTAAAGAAGGTCACAATCCAGTAGGATTAATCGTTACAGTAAATAAAGATGAGAATAAATCTTGGTTTCATGGAATACCAAATGAAATTTTAGAAGAAGTTTCCAAATCACTAGAAATACCTCTAATAAAGGTAGAATGTATAGGCGATAATTATGAGGATGAATTTGAAATGGCTTTAAAAAAAGCTAAAAGTTTAGGGGCTACTAAATGTGCATTTGGAGATATAGACATAGAAGCTCATAAAAAATGGTGTACTGATAGATGTGATAATGTAGATATAGGTTATTTATTTCCCCTTTGGAATGAAGGTAGGGAAGATCTAACAAATGAATTTATAGATAGTGGATTTGAAGCTATTATAAAATGCTGCAATAATAAAGAACTAGATAGCAGTTTTTTAGGAAAAACTTTAACAAAAGATCTTGTATCACAAATAAAAAAAAGAGGTGCTGATCCTTGTGGAGAAAATGGAGAATATCACACTTTTGTTTGTAGTGGACCTATTTTTAAAAATTCAATAGAGTTTAAAATAGTAGATAGAGTTATAGGTAAAAATTATAATCATATATTAATTAGTAAATAGTTTATGAAAGGAGATTATAGCTTTGAAGAGAAATTTAATGATTTTAGGTACAGAATCAGGAGTTGGTAAAACAACTGTTTCAATAGCATTATGTAGGTATTTAAAAAATCAAGGTTATAATATAGCTCCATTTAAAAGTATAAGCATATGTAGAGAAGTTAAAAAAAATGATTTAGGAGAATATATATCAGTAGAAGAATTTGTACAAGCTGAAGCATGTGAAATAAATCCTAGAGGTATATTAAATCCTATATGTATAAAAGAAGATAGCAATAAAATACTTATAAATGGTAAGTTTTATAGAAATAAGGAAAACTTTAAATCAGACGAGCTAATAGAAGATTTTAAAGCCTTTATAACTGAAGATTTTGAAAAAGTATGTAAAGATTATGAATATAGAATAATAGAAGGAAATGGTTCAATATCACAAAAAGGATATGAATATAATTTTATATCTAATGACTTTACAAAAGAAATATCAGATTCTGATATTATATTATTATCTGATAATGAGAGAGGCGCAGCAATACCTTCATTATATGGAACTTTAATGATTATCGATGAGAATATTAAAAAATCTATAAAAGGTATTATAATAAATAAAAATAAAGATAATAGCGATTCTTTTAAAGAACAATTAAAACAATTTGAGGAATATTTCAACATACCGATTTTAGGTACTATACCATATGAAAATATAGAATTAGATAAAGAAAAAACAGTTATTAAAAAGATAAGAAGCACTAAAAGAAGTGGACTTAACATAGCAATAGTTAAATTAGATAATATATCTAATTTAACAGATTTTTATCCATTAGAGTTAGAGAAAAATATAAATATTAGATATGTTAGTTCAGAGAATGAAATAGAAGGTGCTCATTTAATAATAATACCAAGTACAAAAGATATACTAGGTGATTTAAATAAATTAAAAGAAAATGGAATGTATAATAAAATACTAGAATTACATAAAAATGGAGCAACTGTAATGGGAATTTGTAGTGGATTTCAAATGCTTGGAAAACATTTAATTGCTACAGAAGAGAAAATGCCAATAGAAGGTTTTGAAATGTTACCATTTAATACTAAGCTTTCATTAAATAAAAAAACTGCTATAGCACGAGGCATTGTTTGCTCAATGGAAAACGAATTAAAATCTTTATCTAATATAAAAATATATGGATATGAAATTCAAAATGGATATAGTGAGATGTTAGATGGTGGGGAAGTTTTTATTATAGATAAAAACAATAATATAGTTGGTTTATCTAATGAAACTGGAGATGTTTTTGGAACATATATTCATGGTATCTTTGAGGTGGAAGAATTTAGAAAAAAACTTTTAAATAGCCTTAAAGAAAAATATAATGTTGTTATTGAAAATAGTGTAGAAGAAAAAGAAAAATATAAAATTTATAGATTAAAACAATATGATAAATTAGCTAAATTAATTGAAGAAAATGTTGATTTACTTAAAGTAAAAGAATTTTTAGAAGACTCAGAAAATATTATAAATAAAGAGATAGAATTAGAAAATACAAAAGATAATAAGGAAGTAAGATAAATGAATTATGCGTTAAATGTTATATATATAGCTTTGATTTTTTATTTATTAGATTATATTTGGAGAAATAGTAAGGCTTTTAAAAAAATCTCATCTATAAAAGTATTAAACAAAAAATTAATAAAAGTATTATTAATAATTTTATCAATAATACTTATTATTGCCTGTATATATTTAAATAATATTTTAAGTACTTATTTATTAGAACAAAATATAATATCACTAATAATAAAGGGAATTAGTTTAATAATATTATATTTTGTTACATCTTTAATTTTTATTAATAAAACAAATAATAAAAAAGAAGTGGTATAAAGTGCCGCTTCTTTTTATTTTAATTATAAAATTATTTTATAATTAAAACGTATAATATTCTAAAAAGATTTCCTCGTAAATGATAATTAGAAATAATAAAAAAGACAATACTAAAATCAATTTAATATTGTCTAAAAATATTATTTAATCTTATATATCCAATCACTATGAATTGGATCAATATCACCAAATTGAATACCAATTAAAGTATCATATAATTTTTTAGTTATTGGACCAACTTCCGTTTCACTATAAAAAATATGTAAATTATCCTTGTAATATATACCACCTATTGGAGTTATTACTGCAGCCGTTCCACATGCACCAGCTTCTTTAAATATATTTAGATTATCAATAAATACATCTTCTTCTGAAGTTTCCATATTAAAATAATCTCTAGCAAGTTCTAAAAGAGAGTATTTTGTAATACTTGGAAGTATTGAAGGTGAAAGAGGAGTTATAAATTTATTATCTTTAGTAATTCCAAAAAAATTAGCTGATCCAACTTCTTCAATTTTTGTGTGAGTAGCCGGATCTAAGAATATTGCATCAGCAAATCCTAAGCTTTTAGCTTTTTTTTGTGCAATTAAACTACCGGCATAATTTCCTCCTACTTTTTGTGCTCCAGTACCATTTGGAGCAGCTCTATCATAATCAGATACCATAAAGTTTACTGGTTTCATTCCACCTTTAAAATAAGGCCCTACAGGTATACAAAATACTGAAAATATAAATTTATTTGCAGATTTAAGGCCTATATTATCACCTACACCTATTAAAAAAGGTCTTAAATATAATGTAGCACCTGTTCCATATGGAGGAACAAAATGTTCATTAGCTTTAACAACTTGTATACATGCATCAATAAATTTTTCAACAGGCACTTCTGGCATTAACAATCTTTTGCAGCTATTATTTAATCTTTCTGCATTTTTATTAGGTCTAAATAATTGTATATCTCCATTTTTTGTTCTATAGGCTTTTAAACCTTCAAAACATTGTTGACCATAATGTAAAGCTGGTGCTCCTTCTTCAATTAAAAGTTTATTATCTTCTATTAACTTACCATCATCCCATTTACCATTTTCCCATATAGATATATATCTATAATCTGTTTTAATATATTCAAAACCTAAGTTATTCCAATCTATATTTAATTTTTTCATAAAACTTATTATTTTAAGATGAAACTTAAAATAATTTCCTCCCTTCAAATTTTCAATATATTAAACATTATATTATAAATAAAATTTCAAATAAAGATAGAATATAATAATTTTAATTTGAATTTATAATACTATAAATAAAATTATAAATAAAAAGAGATAGAAAAAAATTCTATCTCTTTTTATTTATACATATGTATGTCCATTTGTGGAAAAGGAATTGAAATATTATTTTCATCAAATTTTAGTTTAACTTCTTCTAATAAATAAAAATGAACATTCCAATAGTCTTCTGTTTTACACCAAGCTCTAACTATAAAATCTATAGAACTTGCAGCTTGAGCACTTATAGCAACAAATGGCTCAGGGTCATTTAGTATTAAATTATTTTTAAGTGTTATATTATTTAATATATTTTTTACAGATTGTAAATCGCTTTCATATGCTACACTAAATGTTAAATCAACTCTTCTAATTGGTTTAGAAGAATAATTTATTAAACTTCCATTAGCTAATGCCCCATTTGGTATAAGTATTTCTTTATTATCTGAAGTAACTAAATGAGAATAAAAAATACTTATTTTTTCAACTTTACCTTGATAAGAAGCTGTTTCTATATAGTCTCCAACTTTAAATGGTCTTATAAGTAAAATTATTACTCCACCTGCAAAGTTTGATAAACTTCCTTGAAGTGCGAGACCTATGGCAAGTCCAGCAGATGCTAAAATGGCAGTAAAACTTGCAGTTGGTACACCTAAAAATCCAACGAAAGCTATTATTAATAATATTTTAAGAGCTACATCAGCAAATGCATTAAAGAAGGAAACTAATGTTAAATCAATATTTTGCTTTTTGAATAAAATGTTTAACCAAGCAATTAATTTATTAACAAGTTTCCATCCAATCCAAAGACCAATAAGGCCTATAATTAATTTTATTCCGTTTCTAGAAATCCAATTAAGTACTGAATCAAAAATTAATTCTAAGTTCAAAATACGTCCTCCTTAGTTAAATACATACCAAGCTATTATAATTGCCATTAGGATTTTTAACAATATTTTAAATGTAAAATGAATATTAATTTTATAGTAATAAATAGTTTACATATAATATAAGTACATATGGTAAAATATTCACATAATAAATATGGGGGTATAAGCGTATATGAAGGAGACTAAATTAATTCAAAAAATTGCATTAGTTGTATGTGTAATAATAGTAATAGCTTTTGTTATTATGTCATTTAGAGGAGTATTATTTTAAATATACAATTATGAAAACTAAATTATATTGATTATAAAAAGCTCGTAAAATAATGTATTTTACGAGCTTTTTAGCTTTAATATTCTGATATATTAAATTATATATAAAAGAGAAAAATATTAATTGATTATAAATCTAATAAGATATACTCGTAAATGATTATTTAAAATAAAAAAATAAATAAAAACAAAAACTTTTAAATATTGAAATTTATAATATTAATATATATAATAAAAAATATAAATAAATAAATGACAGTTCGTAAGCCTCCTGTCAAAAAACAAAACTAAGGCATCTTATAATATATAATAGATGGCTTTTTGCTGTCTTTTTTTATTGTTATTTTTGCCTTTTAATAACTAAAAATTAAGGAGAGTAATTTTAAATGCAAAGGTATAGTAAAATATTTGGAAAAAATAGTAGGGAAATGGTTATGTTAAAAGCATTTCCTTGTAAATGGGGAAGATGTAAATTTTGTGATTATATAGATGATAATTCTACAAAAACATCAGAAATTATAAAATTTAATCATAATATTTTAAAAAATATAACAGGTGAATTTGGAGTTCTTGATGTAATAAATTCTGGAAGTATATTTGAAGTTCCAGGTGAAACATTAGAAGAAATAAGAAATATTATAAATGAAAAGAAAATAAAATTATTATTTGTAGAATGTCATTGGTTGTATAAAGATAGATTAGAAGAAATTAGAGATTTTTTTAATATTCCTATTGTGTTTAGATGTGGTGTAGAAACTTTTGATAATAATTTTAGAAATAATGTATTAAATAAAGGAGCAAATTTTAGAAGCTATGATGAAGTAAATAAATATTTTGATTCAATATGTTTATTAGTTGGAATAAAAGGACAAACTAAAGAAATGATTGAGAAGGATATATATATATTAGAAAATTATTTTAAAAGAGGATGTGTAAATGTATATATTGAAAATTCAACTAATATAAAAAGAGATGAAGAGTTAGTTAAATGGTTTATTAAAAAATATGATTATTTAAAAAATAATGAAAATATAGAAGTATTAATTCATAATACTGATTTAGGGGTTGGGAGCAAAGAGAATGAATAGGTCCTATAATCTAAATGTATTTATTAAATTATCATTAGTATCTGCTGTTTACGTTGTATTAACTGTAGCAATTTCACCTTTAAGTTATGGTCCGATTCAAATTAGATTTTCTGAAATTTTGGTTTTGCTAGCATTTTATGATAAAAGATATATATCGAGTTTAACAATTGGTTGTTTAATAGCAAATTTATTAAGTCCTTTAGGTATAGTTGATATTATAGTAGGTACACTTGGAACTTTAATATCTACATATTTTATAAGCAAAAGTAAAAGTTTATTTATAGCTACATTATGGCCAACAATATTTTGTATTCCAGTGGTGTTTTTATTACATATATTACTTGGATTACCTTTTTGGTTTTATTTATTTGGATTTATGATTGGTGAATTTATTTCAGTTACATTAATTGGATATCCTATTGCTTTAATATTAAGTAAGAAAGTTGATATATTTAATAAAATTAAATTAAATTAAAAATAGTATAGATGCAAAAGCATCTATACTATTTTTCTATTTTACCATCCCAACAAAGCATTCCACCTTGTATATTTATTACATTTTCTATATTTAAATTATTTAGCAATGTAACAGCTCTAGCACTTTTATTTCCATGAGTACAAATAAAATAAACATCTTTATTTAATGGTATTTCATCGCTAAAATCTTCTATATCACATAATGGAATATTTTTTGCTGTTGGTATATGTCCAGAATTGAATTCACTTTTATCTCTAACGTCAATTAATAATAAGTCTTTTCCACTTTCAAAAATTTTTCTAAATTTATATGTTGAAATTTGTTTCATAATTCATCTCCTAAAAATAATATAATGATTTTATATTATAACATAATATATGTTAAGTTATTAATAATTTATATCAAATAATATTTAATTGCAATAGTTTTGTAAAAAATAATATAGCAAGAAAAGTTTTCTTTAAAGTAAAGAAGTTAATTAAAATAATATGTTTTTAAATATATTATATATTTATATTAAAGTTGAAATTAAATAATGTAAATTGTATAATAGCTTTATAAATAAATAAGATGACAGTTCGTAAGCCTCCTGTCAAAAAACAAAACTAAGGCAAATTTTGTTTTTTTATTTGGAATTTGAACTGAAATCTGACTTGAAAAAGGAGAAGATTTCATGAATAAAACACTACAAAGAGTAATTTTATCAGGTATTATTGCAGCTATGTATGCAGTATTAACTCTAGTTTTAGCACCTATAAGCTATGGGCCAATACAATTTAGAATTTCGGAGATAATGGTATTATTAGCATATTTCGATCCATTTTATATAATTGGATTAACATTAGGTTGCTTTATTGCAAATATTTTAGGTCCTAATGGATTATTAGATATTATATTTGGTACATTTGCAACATTTTTAAGTGTACTAGCAATATATTTAACTAGTAGATTGAAAATTAAGGATAAGTTTAATATTTTTATTGCTTCATTATGGCCAACAATATTTAATGGATTAATAATAGGCTTAATGCTTAGTTATTTATTAAATTTACCTAAGGGTTTAACTATACTTCAAGTAGGAATAGGTGAATTTGTAGTAGTATCAATAATAGGAGTTCCTATTTTTTATAAGTTAAGAAATGTTATAAGAAATAATATTTAATTAAAAAGAGTATTTTTTGTTGAGAAGAGAATATTAAAAATCTCTTCTTTATTAATATAACTTTAAATATATTAGATTTTTTATAATTAATAAGTTTGTCAAAAATAACTTGCTTTAAGCTAATTATTTTTGACAAACTTTTTTATTTAAAAAGAAATATTTTTTATTATAATATTAACAAATTAAAAATTATTTTACTGTTAAAGTTAAATAATAAACTAATTTTTTTATGAATTTAAAAATACTATAATTAAATGATATAATTATAGTATTATAATTTGTGGAGGTAATTTTATGAAAAAATTTATTTCTTGGAATGTAAATGGAATAAGAGCTTGTGTTAAAAAGGGATTTTTAGATTTCTTTAAAGAAGTTGATGCTGATATATTTTGTATTCAAGAAACTAAGTTGCAAAAAGGTCAAATTGATATAGAACTTGAAGGATATTATCAATATTGGAATTATGCAGAAAGAAAAGGTTATTCAGGAACTGCTTTATTTACAAAGGAAAAGCCTTTAAGTGTATCTTATGGAGTAGGTATAGAAGAACATGATAAGGAAGGTAGAGTAATTACCGCTGAGTTTGAAAACTATTATGTAATTACAGTTTATACACCTAATTCTCAAGATAAATTAGCTAGATTAGATTATAGAATGAATTGGGATAATATATTTAGAGAATATATAAAAACTTTAGAATTAACAAAACCTGTTATTATATGTGGAGATTTTAATGTAGCACATATGGAAATAGATTTAAAAAATCCAAAAACTAATAGAAAAAATGCTGGTTTTACAGATGAAGAAAGGAATAAATTCAGTTTATTACTAGAAAATGGCTTAATAGATACATTTAGATATTTAAATCCATCAACAGAAGGGGCATATACATGGTGGTCTTATAGATTTAATGCAAGAAAAAACAATGCTGGGTGGAGAATAGATTATTTTATTATTTCAGAGTCTTTAAAAGATAAATTGATAGATTCAAAAATACATACAGATATTTTAGGTTCAGATCATTGTCCTATTGAGATAAGAATAGATTAAGTTATTTTTTTTAGTAACTTAACTTATACAAAAACTATATTATATTATAAGCTATAATTATAGGGAATGATTATTGTGAAAAAAGTTAAAATTATAGTTTATAAATATATAATAATATTTACAATTATTTTTATAGGGTTTATAATTGCACCTTTTTTATTTAGTGGATTTTCATTTAATTATTTTAAGAGTTTAGTATTTTGGCTAGGGATATTTCCACTTATATTGATATTATCTATAATAATAATTGCTTTATTTGATAATAAAAATTAAGCTAAATGAATGCTAAAATAGCATTCATTTAGCTTTTTATAAATCTTTAAGTATAATATTTAAGTTATTATGAATTTCTTCATGCAGTACATTAAGAGAATTTAATTCATAACTATATTTATCTAACATAAGTTTTGAAAAGTTTACACAATTAGTTATAAGCTTATAATATGATTCTAATGGCATAGCATCTAGTTTTTTAGAAATACCTATTGGAAAGTTATACTCATCCTCTATATTTTGGCCAAGCAATTCCTCTTCTTTTAATGAAAGCATAATTTCTTTTATTATAATTATTATTTCATTTTCAGTTAAATTCATATTAGAAAATCTCCTTTTTAATATTTAGCTTAAAGATATTATACCAAATTTAATATGCAAAAGAAGGATATTATATATTTTTGTAGAATTATATTAATGAAAACAGTTTTATATACAAAAGTTAAATATAGGAGGGTATTTAATAATGAGTAATACTATTGGTTGCTATATTATTTTAAAAGATGATTTTAATAATATATTAATAGAAAGAAAAGGTAAAAAATCAGATAAAACGTGGAAATGTATTGGTAGATTAAAAAAAGGAAGAGAAACAGATGAAAAATGTATTTCTAATTCAGTTAAAGAAGATTTAAATACATTAGTATTTGATTTAGAAAACTTAGATGAAATTCAAATTGATACTAATAGTGATGATATAATAAAATTATACTCTGGTAAAATAAAAGAATATATTAACCTTGGTAAAAATGTTAATGAAATAAGTTGGATAAATGAGAGAACATTTGAAAATTATTTATTTTCAGATATTGATAAAAAAATACTTTTAAAGTATTTTAAAAATATAAAATAGAAAATTTTGAAAGCTAAGTGAATTGTTTCATTTAGCTTTTGTAGTTGTGTGAGGATTAATAAATGATAAAAATACGATTAGAAAAAAATAGACTAGGAGAACCAGAATTTAAAATCCGATTAAATGAAAATATTATTAAAAAAAATAGAATTTTATATAGAGGTGTTTTAGAAGGTAAAAAGATTCCAGGAATATATAATTATAAATTACCAATGAAGTACTTTTTACCAATTTACAACAATTTAAATAAAGAAAAAATAGTACTAGATACAAGAAGTATTTTAAGTTATCTAGAATTTTCAGACGAAATTGAAGAAAATTATTATTACTCTATAATTGCAACACCTAATTATATGAAAAAGTGGAGAAATTTAAATTGTCAAACTATATATAAAATTACTATTGATAGTACTACAAAAGAGCTAAAAAAAGAAGTTGCATTTAAAAAGTTAAAAATTAATTTATAAAGTAAAGGGGATAAGGTATGAGGGCTTTTATAGAAAAATTAATAGGAGAAAATGAAATTTTAAAAGAGATTAATTTATCAAGTATAAGTAATGATATAGCTAAAGATACTGTTATAATAGTAATTGATATGGTAAAGGGTTTTTGTACTGAAGGTATTCTTTCAAGCAATAGAGCTAATAGTATAGTAGATCCTATATTAAATTTATTAAATAATATGAAAGATAGTAATAAAATATTTTTCTTAGATAGTCATACAAAAGATTCTGTAGAATTAAATTCTTATCCAAATCATTGTATTTTAGGAACTATTGAAGAAGAGTTAATAGAAGAATTAAAAGATTTTTGTAAATATGATAATAAATCTGTGTTTATAAAGAAAAATTCTATAAATGGGTTTCATACAGATGAATTTAAGAATTGGTTAAAAAATAACAATAATATTAAAAATTTTATTGTAGTTGGTGTATGTACTGATATTTGTGTTGAAACATTTGTTATATCACTTAAAACATATTTTAATGAATATAATATAAATAAAAATATATATGTTCCTGTAAATTGTATTGAAACATTTGATTCTGAGAATCATAATGCAAACATTATGAATATAATATCAATTAATAAAATGAAATCTAATGGTATAAATGTAGTAAAAAAAATAGAGGGTTAAAATTCCTCTATTTTTTTATGTCTAAATATTTGCCTATAGCTATTCCTTTAGAATCATTACTGTGTCCTATATTATCAGTTACAACTAATGAAATATTATTTTCATTACAAATTTTTTTCATAATATTTATTAGTTCATTATATTGATTTTTCATAGATAACTCTGTAAATTGACCAAGTATAATACCATTTATATTAGAAAATACATTCATAAGTTTATATTGAGCTAAAAATGTACGTATTTTAGTTAAATCACCACTATAGCTTTCAAGAAATAGTACTGAATTATTAAAATCAGGAAAATATTCTGTACCAGCTAATTTTAATGTGCAGCGTATATTACCACCTATAACTATACCATTTAAAGAATTACCTTCTATAAAGGTATAATTGGAGATATTAAATAAGGAATTAGAATCATTTACTATAAATGTATTATAAAAATCTTTAAAAGCATTTTCGTTAGTTATATTCTTTAAGTTATAATAATATGAAATTTTATTAGTTTTTTTATATATTGAATTAAGTAAAACTGATAAATCACTATAACCAAAATATATAGCCTTTGAATTTTTTATACAATTAAAATCTAGATAAGGAAGTATTTCATTACATAAATCACCACCTGAAATATCAAATATATATTTTATAGAGTCGTCTTTAAAGAACTTATTTAATTCTTTTCCACGTACCTCACCAGATGAATATTGTATATTTGTTTTAAAAATATTTTTTGAAACTAAAACTTCTATATTAAAGAAATTAAAGATTTTTATTATTTCTTTTATTTTATCCTTAGAAGAAATGTTTAGTTGATTTGAACATGCAACTAATGCAATTTTATCATTAAGTTTTAAATTCATATAAATCACCTCTTATTAATTTGATTATATACTAAAACTTTAATAATAGTCTTAAATTTGATAAAATTAGATTACTTAAAGATAAAAGGAGATAATAAAATAATGAATTTAGTTACATTAGAGAACATAAGTAAAAGTTATAGTGAAAAAACACTATTAAATAATGTATCATTAGGAATAAATGAAGGGGATAAGATTGGTTTAATAGGTATAAATGGAGCTGGTAAATCTACATTTTTAAAAATAATAGCAGGAAGAGATGACTTTTTTGATGGAAATAGAATTCAAGGTAAAAATGTAAGAATAGAGTATTTATCTCAAGATACTAATTTTGATAGTGAATCTACGGTTATTGAACAAGTATTTAAAGGTGATACTAAGGAAATGAAATTGCTTATAGAATATGAAGATATATTAAATAAAATAGAAAATGGGGAAAGTTCTCTTGATAATAAATTAATAGATATTCAATCAAAAATAGATAATTTAAATTTATGGGCATTAGAAAGTGAAGCTAAAATAATATTAAATAAGCTTGGAATAAATAATTATCAAGAAAAAATGGGTAATTTATCAGGTGGACAAAAAAAGAGAGTATTTCTGGCATCAGCTCTTATAACTCCTTGCGAGTTACTTATTTTAGATGAACCTACAAACCATTTAGATTCAGATTCAATTGAATGGTTAGAAGAGTATCTAAATGCTAAAAATATTACTTTAGTAATGATTACTCATGATAGATATTTTTTAGATAGAGTAGCAAATAAGATAGTTGAACTTGATAGAGGGAATATATACTTATATGAAGGAAATTATACAAAATATTTAGAAAAAAAAATAGAGCGTATTGAGATTGAAAAAAAGCAAGAATCGAAACGTCAATCATTAATAAGAAATGAGTTAAAATGGGTTAAGAGAGGAGCAAAAGCTAGAACAACAAAGCAGAAAGCAAGACTTCAACGTTTTGAGGAGCTTGTAAATAAAGAATATATTGAAGTAAAGTCTGATATAGAAATAAATTATGTTGGAAGAAGAATAGGCAAAAAGATTTTAGAAATTGATGGATTAAGTAAATCCTTTGGAGATAGAAAGTTAATTGATAAATTTTCATATAAAGTACTTAAAGAAGATAGAATAGGAATAATTGGAAAAAATGGAGCAGGTAAAACAACCTTACTTAATATATTATTAGGAAAATTAGAACCAGAACAAGGAAAATTCGAATTTGGAGAGACAATAAAGGTTGGATATTTTTCTCAAGATTGTAGTGAATTAAATGATAGTGATAGAGTAATTGACTTTGTAAGAGAGGGAGGAGAATATATACCAACATTTGATGGAAATACTATTACTGCATCTACATTATGTGAAATGTTTTTATTTGACGGAACAATGCAATATTCTAAAATAGAAAAACTATCAGGAGGCGAAAAGAGGAGATTACAACTTCTTAGAGTTTTAATGGAATCACCTAATTTCCTTATATTCGATGAACCTACAAATGATTTAGATATAGAAACTTTAAAAATTTTAGAAGATTTTTTAGATAATTATTCAGGAATAGTTATGGTTGTATCCCATGATAGATATTTTTTAGATAGAATCTGCAATAAGATATTATCTTATGAGAACAATGGTAAATTAAAGATTTATCATGGAAATTATAGTGATTATTTAATACAAAAAGATATAGAAAATCAAAATAAATGTAATGAAAAAGACAATAAAGACAATATAAATGAAAAAATAAAAAAAGAAAAACCTAAGAGTTTAAATAAAGTTCCTAAATTTTCATTTAAAGAGCAAAAAGAATTTAAAGAAATAGATGATATAATATTAAATCTAGAAAATAAATTAGAAAAAATACAAAAAGATATAGAGGAAAATTCAACTAACTATTCTAAACTTCAAGAATTAATAGAAGAGAAAGAAGAATTAGAAATGATTTTATTAGAAAAATATGAAAGACAAGAATATTTATATAACCTAAACATTCAAATTGAGGAATATAGAAATAAAAAATAAGGAGCAAAATATATTATATGAAAGCTAAAATTTCTATTAAAGGACAACGTGAATTTTTAAGAATAGAAGCAGAAAGAATTGATATTTTAGATATCCAATTAAATGGAGTAGAATATAAGCAAATAAGAGTATTTGATAATAAGGGATCTAAATCTCAATATATTGAAAGCAATTTAATAAATTGGATAAAAGAAGAATAATAATGAATAAAAAAACAAGTAGATATATTTTACTTGTTTTTTATTTTTAATTTAAAATATATAAATTTGTATTAAAAATCAATATATTTATTAATAGTAAAATATTTATTTAAAACAGATGCAGAACATATGTTCTGAAAGCGAAAAAATAGCACTTGCCTATAAAACTAGAAAAAATAAATTTATTTAAATTTAATTATTAAAAAATAATATAAATATATCTATAAAGATATGAAATAAAGGGAAAATTATTAAACTAAGAACATATATTCGTATCATTATGTATATAAATATAATCTTTTATGGCAAGATAAAGCCTAGTTAATGTTATCCTAATTTGTAAACTATTACTGTTAAAATAGAGTAGCATAATAGTAAATAAACTATTTGTAAATTTATTCAAATAATTTATTAATCTACTAAAATATAGAAATAAATGTTGTATAATATATTTAAAAATAACTTTGGAGAAAATTATGAATATAGTAAAAAAGATAAAGTTAAGAATAATAGATAATGACAAAGAATTATCTAAAAAGAATTTTTTAGGATTTACAGAAGAACAAAAAAAGGACTTAATAAATAAACAATATAAATTTATAAGAGATTCACAATATGCACAATATTTAGGATTTAATAGAGCTATGGGTTTTTTAATGGCTGGATATTATGCTAATAATATGGATGTTAAATCAGAAGGGTTTAAAGAATATCAAAAAAATCTAACTAATAGTCTTTATATATTTGACAATATTACATTTGGGGTTGGAATAGATAGTAAAAGTTTAATTGTACAAAGGGTAAAAAAGGATTTTTCTACAGCTTTAAAAAATGGATTAGCTAAGGGAGAAAGGTCTGTAACTAACTATAAAAGAACATATCCATTACTTACAAGGCATAGAAATATAAAGTTTTTATATGCTGAAAATGAATTAGATGTATATATAGACTGGGTTAATAAAATAAGATTTAGATGTGGGTTAGGAGATCATAAAAATTCTCTGGAATTACAGCATACTTTAAGAAAAGTTATAACAGGTGAATATAAAGTTTCTGATAGCTCTATAGAATTTAATAAAAAGAATGAATTAATATTAAATCTAAATTTAAATATTCCAGAAACAAAAACAGAATTTATTAAAGATAGAACATTAGGTGTAGACTTAGGTATGGCTATACCAGCATATGTTAGTATTTCAGATTCACCATATATAAGAAAAGGATTTGGAAGTTATGAGGAATTTTCAAAGGTGAGAAATCAATTTAAAGCTAGAAGAAAAAGAATTCAAAGACAATTAGCTTTAGCTAATGGTGGAAGAGGAAGGCGTAAAAAACTTCATAGTATGGAATTCTTAAAAGATAAAGAAAAGCAATTTGCTAAAACATACAATCATAATTTATCAAAAAGAATAATAGATTTTGCTTTAAAAAATAAGTGTGAGTATATAAATTTAGAAGATATTAAATCAAATAGTTTAGAAGATAGAATATTAGGACAATGGGGATATTATCAACTTCAAGAACAAATTGAATATAAATCAAAATTAGTTGGTATTAAAGTAAGAAAAGTAAAATCAGCATATACTTCGCAAATGTGTAGTGAATGTGGTAATATAGATAAAGAAAATAGAAAAAATCAATCTACATTTAAATGTACTAATGAAAAATGTAGATTAAATAAAAAAGCAATAAATGCTGATTGGAATGCAAGTATAAATATTGCAAGAAGTAAGGAGTTTGTAAAATAATTAAAATATTTAACGGTATATTCAAATGCCGAAGAAGGAGAGATGTTTGAATATAAATTAGTTAGGCTTAAAACCAAAAACTATAAATATCTACTCGTTAAAGGTTAATCCAGATGTTGTGTTACTGTCTGGCATCATATAAAAATAAACTATATAATTTGCAGTAAGTCTATATTTTAAATGAATTACCATTAAAGCAGTTATAATCATGCTTTTCAGGATATTTTTATTTTATTAAAAAATATTACTGTAGGTTTACTGCAAATTATATAGTTTCAATAGAGAGTAAATGGCTTGGTTACTTTGTTTTGATACGGGGTTATAACTTAACTATAATTGATGTGAATGAATCAATTCTCAAATCTTTTAAGTTCATGTTTTCCCGTTATAACTTAACTATAATTGATGTGAATCTAATGAAAATCTTGTTACTTTGCTTTCTCCACTTTCGTTATAACTTAACTATAATTGATGTGAATTTATATTATGTGTGTACTATGTAATAGTACGTGATTGTTATAAGTTAACTGTAATTTTATTAAATGAAAAAAGAATGATAAATTAATATAATTTATTTACAAAGGATTATATATACATAAGAAAATAATAAGTTAAATATATTTGTAGAAATATAGAGACGTATTATAGTGTTATTTTTGAAACTTTTATCAGTAAATAGGCATTTAAAATTATATATTTAAAGGAAAGTCTTTTATGACTTTCCTTTATTTTATTGATAAAACTATTTAATTAAAAATAATTATTTCCAAAAATATTATATGAATTTATATATTTAAGTGTATAGTTTTCTTTCTCAGTTACATTTGATTTTATTAAAAGATCAAATTTATAGAAAATATGACGAGTAAATATACTAATTAATAACATTATAAATGATGCTAAATAAAATAGAAGATATATTTTATTTCCTATTTTATCAAATATAATTCCGTATATGAACTGACCTAAGGGGGTTGTACACATACTAACGCATACAAAGCATGATACTACTTTTCCAATTAAATCTTTAGGAGTTAAAATTTGTAGATATGACATTAGTTGAATTTGAAATATTGTTGATAATGATATTAATAAAGCGCAAGCAATTAATATGAAGATACTTGACTTTGGTTTCAATTTCTTTGATAGTACTCCTGATATTATACCTCCTAATATTGCACCGGCAGCAATTACACCTTGTGCATATCCATATAGACGATTAGCGGTATTAGTTGTAAATCCTAAGTATTTTGTAATTAGAACTGGAACTGCAATTAAAGTTAATGATGTAAGAAAAAAGTTAAGAGAAGCATAAATTAATGATGATTTCCACAAAGTTGGACGCTTTTTAAACATAAAAATAAAGCTTTCTTTAATATCTAAAAAACCTATAGTAAAGATATTTCCTTTTATTTTCTTATTTTCAAATGGAATATTAAGAAAAGTTTCCATATATTCAATTATAAAG